>JABTUA010000001.1:1505942-1807130 GCA_015075635.1 Polyangiaceae bacterium | reverse complement strand
CCTGATGCTGGAGCTCGCGAGGCAGTAGGCCGAGCCCGCAACTACATCCTCAGTCTTGCCGCGATCAGACGACCGGAGGAAGCACCCGAAGGGTGTCACGATCAGCCACTGAGAGGAGAGTGAGAATACCGGCCCGGGCCGGCACGGGCTGTTTCAACGGGACGGAAGAGTGGCCAGGCACCGCACGCGCCCGCGGAGCGAATTCTAGTGCCCGCGCTCCCGATCAATCCCCGGGTGCCCCGGCTCCCCCACCTCTTTGCGCGGGTTCGCCGTCTCTTGCGTGCCGTCCCGGCCCGAGAACGACATCAGGCGCTCGCGCTCGAAGATGAACTGATCCCGGGAGTCGTAGGGCGCCGCGTGCATGCCGGTGTCCATGCGGATGGCGTCGCACGGGCAGGCCTCGACGCAGAAGCCGCAGAACACGCAGCGCAGCTCGTCGATGACGAACTTCTTGGGGTAGCGCTCGTAGCCGCGGCGCGGGTCGCCCTCCGGGTACTCGCCGGCCTCGATGTGGATGCACTGCGCCGGGCACGCTGTCGAGCAGCACAGGCAAGCCACGCAGCGCGGCGAGCCGTCGGCGCGGTGCGTGAGCCGGTGCAGGCCGCGGAAGCGCGCCGGGTACGGCCGCCGCTGCTCCGGGTAGCTGATGCAGTTGATGCCGTCGTCGATGGACTCCAGCACCGGGTCATTGCGCTGGCCGAGGGCCGTCTCCTTCGTGTTGACGAAGAAGTGCTTCATGGTGATGGCGAGGCCCTTCGCGATCTCCGGCACGTAGGCCTGCACTTGCAGGCTGCGGTCCGGGCGCGGGATGGCCTTGCCGGCGACCTTCTTGGGTCCGAGGGGGGCGTTGCTGACAATCGGCATGACTTTCTCCCTCACGCTCCCATTCTAGCGGTGCGTGTGCCCCCGAGCTGAGCCGCGAACTGCGCGGCGGTCGAGGCCAAGATGCGCTTCTTCTTCACCGGGCTGGTCACGAAGACCACGAACCAGACGACGAGGCAGACGCCGCCGACGGCGACCACCAGCTGGGTGACGTCCGCGGCGACCTTCAGACCGTTCTGCACGCTGCCGCTCGCGCCGGCGATGAGCAGCATGACCAGGCCCGTGACCAGGATGTTCACGAGCGACGCCGGCAAGAGCTTGCGCCAGCCGAGGCGCATCAGCTGGTCGTAACGGAAGCGCGGCAGGGTCCAGCGGATCATCAGCTGGAGCCAGGAGAGCGCGATCACCTTGCCGATGAAGGCCAGGACGCCGATCACGATCACGGCGACGTGCGACAGCGTCTGGTGCAGCAGCACCGTGTCGCCGATCTGGATGTGGAGGCCGGAGCGGTCGATGAACGGCAGGTGCCACCCGCCCAGGAAGAGCACGGTCAGGAGCGCGCTGGAGGCGACCACGGCGACGTACTCCGCGAAGAAGAACATCGCGAACTTCATGCCCGAATACTCGGTGAAGTACCCGGCGACGAGCTCGCTCTCGCCTTCCGGCAGGTCGAACGGGATGCGCTTCGACTCCGCCACGGCGGCCGTGAAGAACAGCACGAAGGCCAGCGGCTGGACGAAGATGCCCCAGGTGTTCTGGGTCTGCCAGCGCACCATCTCGTCGATGCGCAGCGTGCCGTAGACCATCAGGGCGCCGACGATGGTCAGGCCCAGGGTGACCTCGTAGGAGACCATCTGGCTGGCGGCGCGCACGCCGCCGAGTAGGCTGAACTTGTTGTCGCTGGCCCAGCCGGCGAGCGCCGCGCCGACGATGCCGGTGCCAGCGACGGCGAAGAAGTAGAGGATGCCCACGTTGACGTCGAGCACCTGGAGCGGCACCGCGCCCTCGGCGCACAGGCCCTCCCGGGGGACCACGCGCTGGAGCTGGGAGAAGTCGAGCTGGCCGTTCTTGGTGCCGAAGCACAAGGTGTCACCGAACGGCACCACCGCCATCACCACCAGCGCCGGGAAGAACGAGACGATGGGCGCGAGGCCGTGCAGGAACTTGTCGGCGTTCGGCGGGATGAAGTCCTCCTTCCAGATGGTCTTCAGGCCGTCCGCCGCGGGGTGCAGCAGGCCGAACAAGCGCAGGCCGACCCGCTCCACCTTCTCGAAGGACCAGGCGGCGTAGGCGGCGCCGCCGACGAGCGCGGCGGCGAACACCGCGGGGCCGGCGCCGTAGCCGACCTCGCGCAGGTTGCGCCCGAGATCGGTGCCGCGCATCAGCGCGGCGACGGCCAGGGTGACGGCGTGGGCGGCCAGGCCCAGCCAGAGGAAGTTGCGCGGATCGCCGATGCTCTTCACCCAGGCGTCGAAGCTGTTCTTGACGCCGCGGCGCGCGACGCGTCCGCCGATGGCGAGCAGCACGGCCCAGAGCGCGAAGATGGCGAGCTGGCTGAAGAGCAAGGCGCGTCCGAGGCGCGGGGCGCCTTCGACCTTGTGGGTGTAGACGTAGCCGAGGACGGCCGCAGCGATCAGCACCGCCGGGCCGAGCACCATGGCTTGCGCCAGGCGCTTGGGCAGCCAGGCGACGGCGCGGTTCGGGCCGACGCGGTCGTTGATCATGGCGCCCTGGCGGCGATCCGCCCAGGTCAGGATCACGGCCACGTTCATGCCGAACATGACCATGAAGAAGGCCTTGCCCGCGGCTAGTGCGATGACTTCCCAGCTCATGCTTCTGCTCCCGTCGCCTCTGCCACCGTCGCGCCTGCCTCCGGCGCCATGGCTCGCCTCACCTCGGCGAGCTTGGTCCAGGCCATGGGCAAGCCCAGCGCCTTGGCGAGCAGCGCGGTGAGCTTCCAGGCCGGCAGGCTCTCGCCGCGCGGCGTGATGACCTTCTCACTCTCCTGCGCCAAGCCCTTCGCGTTGACGAAGGTGCCGTCGCACTCGGCCCAGCTCGACGCCGGCAGGACCGCCGTGGCGTACTTGGCGAGGGGTCCCTCGTGGGTCGCGAAGGTGACCAGCCCCTGGAGCCTGCCGAGCGCGTCGGTCTTCTCCGCGTCGGACGAGTACGAGCCCAGCGCGAGCACGTGGGTGATGCGTCCGTCGTGGATGTCACGGGCCAGCTCGGAGAAGGACTTCGGCGGCGTGCTGGTACACAGGGCGGTGACGCCGGCCGTGTTCGGGTTCTTGTCCGCGTGCTTCAGCACCGCGTCGCCCAGGCCCACGGCTCGGCCGCTGACGTAGAGGTGACCGGTGCCGAGGTAGTCGCGACCCAGGCGCAGGAGCGCGAAGTTGTCCTCGTTCGAGTGCTGGGCGGAGAGCACCACCGCCAGCCGATCCGGATCCACGCCGGTCAGGACCGCCGCCGCCTTCTCGAGGGCGTCGCCGAGCTCGCTCTTCTTGCCGCGCACGCGCGCCGCGAGCACGCGGCTCTCGTGGATGCGGCGGTAATCGAGCATGCCCTCGTCGCACATCCAGTGCTGGTTCACCGCCAGGTTCTCCCGCGGCCGGTAGCGGTACACGGTCTGGTCGCGCGGATCGTAGTCGGTGAAGGAGTTGCAACCGGTGGCGCAGCCCGTGCACACCGTCTGCGCGCTGCGCAGGAACCAGACCCGGGCCTTGAAGCGGAAATCCCGGGCGGTGAGCGCGCCCACGGGGCAGACGTACTCGGTCATCAGCGTGTAGCCGTGATCGAGCTCGCGGCCCGGGGCCAGCACGATCTCGCTCAGGTTGCCGCGCTCGCGCTTCTCGAGCACCGGGTCCTTGGCGACCTCCTCGCAGAAGCGCACGCAACGCGTGCACACGATGCAGCGCTCGGCGTCGTAGACGATGGTCGGACCGAACACGACGCCCTTGGGCTTGTGCACGATCTCGTCGCTCATGCGCTTCTTGGTGCCCTGGTGCTCGAGCCAGTAGTCCTGAAGCCGGCACTCCCCGGCCTGGTCGCAGATCGGGCAGTCCACCGGGTGATTGAGCAGCAAGAGCTCCTGCACCGCGCTCCGCGCCCGCGCCACGTGCTCGCTGGACGAGCTCAGCACCTCCATGCCGGCGCCGGCCGCCTGCTGGCACGAGGGCACGAGCTTCGGCTTCTTCGCCGGGACGTAGTCCTGCTTTTCAGCGTCCCACTCCAAGACGTCGAGCATCAGCGCGGGCCTGCCGGGCGGCGGCAAGAGCTCCACCAGGCACATGCGGCAGTTGGCGGCCACCGAGAGGCCCGGGTGCCAGCAGTAGTGGGGGATGTCCACGCCGGCGCGGCGCGCCGCGGCGATGATGGTCTCCCCGGGCTCGAAGGGGATTTCCTGTCCGTCTAGCTTGAATGTGGCCATGCGCTACCTGTCGCACTCCCCGCCGATCATGTTCAGACTGCCGAAGCACGGCACGACGTCCGCGACCATCTGACCGGTGATGAGCTTCTCCAGGCCACCGGTCGCGTAGAAGCAGGGCGGACGGATGCGCACGCGCCAAGGCGTGCCGCTGCCGTCGCTCACCAGGTAGAAGCCGAGCTCACCGTTGCCGCCCTCGGTGTAGCTGTAGACCTCGCCGGCCGGGATCTTCAGGCCCTCCATCACGATCTTGAAGTGCCGGATGGTGCCCTCGATGGTGGTGTAGACCTCGTCCTTGGGCGGCAGCACCACCCGCGGGTCGTCCACGTTCACCGGGCCGTCGTCGGCCAAGCGCTCGAGGCACTGGTCGATGATGCGCGCGCTCTGCTCCATCTCGTCGATGCGCACCATGAAGCGGTCGAAGCAGTCGCCCGCGGAGCCGATGGGCACGTCGAACTCGACCTCGCCGTATTTCATGTACGGGTAGGACTTGCGCACGTCGTAGGGCACGCCGCTGCCGCGCAGCGTGGGGCCGGTCCAGCCGAGCGAGAGGGCGTCCGTCGCGCTGATCACTCCGACGTTCTCCAGCCGGTCGAGGAAGATGCGGTTGCCGAGCAGCAGGCGCTTCACCTCGTCCATGACGTGGCGGATGTGGTCGACGACCGGCCGGACGTGCTCCTTGAAGCCCGGCGTCGGTGGGTGCGCCATGCCGCCCACCCGGCCGAAGCTGTGGGTCAGCCGCGCTCCCGTCTCCTCCTCCATGATGTCCCAGATCATCTCCCGGGCCTTGACCATCCAGAGGAAGGGGGTGAACGCGCCGAGCTCCATCGCCATGGCGCCGTCGCAGGTCAGGTGATCGGAGATGCGGGCGAGCTCACCCAGGATCATTCGGTACCACTGGCAGCGCTCCGGCACCTCGATGCCCAGCATCTTCTCGCAGGCCAGCGAGAAGCCGACGTTGTTCAGCATCGGCGAGACGTAGTTGCAGCGGTCCACGTACGGGTACACCTGGGTCCAGGTGCCGCGTTCGCACATCTTCTCGAAGCCGCGGTGCAGGTAGCCGACTTGCACGTCGCAGCGCTCGATGACCTCGCCGGAGAGCTCCATCACCACGCGCACGGTGCCGTGCATGGCCGGATGCGAAGGCCCGACGTTGATCAGCATGGGCTCGGCGGCGAGCTCGAGCTCGGTCTCGTCGAGATCTCGGTCCAGGGGCTCCATCTCAGTCCTCCCCCCGCGAGAAGGCGTGGGTCTGGCGACCGAAGCTCATGCCCTCGTGCTCGTCGAACGGCGGGAGCTTGTCGATGTTGTCGACCTCGCGGTACGGGACCAGCGGCTGGATGCGCTCCGCCGGGTAGTCCTTGCGCAGCGCGTGTCCCTGGAACTCCGGGTAGGTCAGCATACGGCGCAGGTCCGGATGGCCCTTGAAGACCACACCGAACATGTCCCAGGCCTCCCGCTCGGCCCAGTTGGCCGAGGCCCAGAGCTCCGTCAAGGAGTCGATCTCGGCGCCTTCGGCGTCAGCGTCGCCGACCCGGGCCTTGAGCCGCAAGCGCTGGCCCTTCGACAGCGAGTGCAGGTGCGCGACCACGTCGAAGCGCGGCTCGCGGTGCAGGAAGTCGACGCAGGTCAGGTCGACCAGCATCTCCATCGCGAGCTGGTCCCGGGCGAAGCGCGCCACCTCCTTCCAGCGCGAGGGCTCGACCACGACGGTGTCGTCCCCGTGTTGCGAGTGGGTCTCGAGCACCGCGTCGGGCAGCTCGAGCTTGATCAGTTGGAGCAGGGCTTTGGCCATCGAAGGGTCCTCGAAGGCGTGGCCGCGGCCGGGCCGGACCACGCAGCAATCTCGAATTCATCCATGCTTCGAGCGCCGGATCTGCACGACGCCCATGTCGGGTCGCGTCACCGGGTCGAAGCGGGGCTTCACGATGCCGGGACGGCGGTCGCCCGACTGGATCTTGTCCTGGAGCAGCATCAGGCCGTCGAGCACCGCCTCCGGGCGGGGGGGGCAGCCGGGGATGTAGACGTCGCAGGGGATGATCTTGTCGATACCGGCGACGCAGGCGTAATTGTCGTAGAAACCGCCGACGGAGGCGCAGGTGCCGAAGGCCAGGACCCACTTGGGCTCGGCCATTTGCTCGTAGATGCGCTTCAGGATCGGCGCCTGCCGCTGCACGATGGTGCCGACCACCCAGAGCAGATCGCTCTGCCGGGGCGAGAAGCGCGGGGCCTCGGCGCCGAAACGAGAGTGGTCGTAGCGCGGGCTCGACACGGCCATGAACTCCATGCCGCAGCAGGCCGTCACGAACGGGTACATGAAGAGCGAGTACTTCTGGGCCCACGCCAAGAGGTCCTCGAACTTGGTCGTGGCGAACCCTTGTCCTGAACCGGTCTCCAGGATCTCTTGGGTCGTGGGCTGCTTCAGCTCTCCCATTCCAGCGCTCCCTTCTTCCAGCAGTAGGCCAGCGCCACCAGGAGCGCGACGATGAAGACCAGCATGGTCATGAACCCGCTCCAGCCCAGGCCCTTGAACAGGGCAGCCCACGGGTAGATGAAGACCGCTTCGATGTCGAAGACGACGAACAGGATGGCGGTCAGGTAGAACTTCACGCTCAGCTTGACGCCGCGGGCGCCGGCGGTGTCGTTGCCGCACTCGAAGGGCAAGCGCTTCTCCGGCGTGGGGTTCTTGGGGCCCAGGTACTGGCCGCCCAAGAACATCACCGCGCAGATCCCCGCGGCGATGGCGAACATGATGAACATCGGCAGATAAAGCTCGGTCATCTTTTCATCCGGCGACACGTAACCCGCGGAAATTCCGCGTGAACGCTCGGAGCGTGTACCACAGCCAGCGGGGCCAAGCCTAGCCCCACGAGCCCCGGCAAAAACCCGAGAAAACGCTCTCAGCGACCGACCAGCGCGTGCCAGCCGTCGAGGCCGGGTCCCAGACCACGCTTGATCCGCTCTACGCTCTGCTCGAGGGCCGCGCCGTCCACGCCGGAGGCCTTGGCCTCGAGGACCGCGCCGTAGGCGGCCAGAAACCGCCCACGCTCGCTCAGCGCCCGGGCCAGGAGCGGCCAGACCCGGGCGCCGTCGGCCCCGAGGTTCATCGCCCGCCGGAGCGGACCGATGGCCTCGCCGTGGCGGTCGCTGCGCACCATCGACTCGCCGAGGCGGGCGTAGATCTCGGGGGCGGCCGGGCCGTCGCCGGCGTACTGCACGGCCAACCGGAGGATCTCCTCGCCCTTCTGCACCTCTGCCAAGGCGATGCAAGCCGAGCCCAGGTAGCCGAGCCCCCGGGCGATGAGCGCCCGGGTGTCCGGCGCCAGGAGCTGGCCTTCGGGCGTGCGGAGGAAGATGGCGAGCGGCGCGGGCCAGGCGCCCAGGAGCTCGATCACCCGCAGCGGCTCGCCGCGGTTCTCCGCGGCCTCGGCCTCGCCGATGCGCGCGAGATCGATGGCGCTGCGCCCGCCGCGCTGCACTCGATCGAGCTCTTCGCGCACGTGGGTGCGAATGCGCGCGCGGAGCTCCGCGAGGTCATAGCGCTCCTCGACACCGTCGTGCAGGAGATCCAGGTGGGAGTCGCGCCCGACGACCGTGAGCTTGGTCAGGCTGTAGCCGTACAGGGGGGCGAGCAGGAGGTAGCGCACGCCGATGTGCAGCTGCACCGCCTCGGTGTCCGTCGGGCGGGCCGGCGGCGCCGCGATGGGCTCCTCGGTGACCAGCGCGGCCACCAGGCGCCGGCGAAAGTCCGCCAGCGTGAGCCGCTGCGTGTCAGCGTCGGTCACCTCCGCGTCCGGCGCGCCGACCACGAAGTCCACCAGCGTGTTGTCGGGGTTTCGGCGATCGACGGTGAGCGCAGTGATGCGCGCCCCGGTGATCATCGCGAAGGCGAAGAAGCGCGCGCCGATGATGTCGCAGAGCGCCTGGAAGCTGCCGATGCTCTCCCCGATGCGCTCGAACCAGCCATCCGTGCGGATGGATTCGAGCGGGATTTCCGTGGGGTTGGACATCGGCCGGTCAGCTTACCGCGCCGGAGCGCGGGGGCGAAGGGTTTCGGTGGAGGCACCCCCGCGGCTCGCCGGGCCCCCGGCCCCACCGGCGTGCGCCCGACGTCGGCATTTCGTCTACTCTCCCGGCCGGCATGAAAGTCCACCACCTGAACTGCGCCACGATGTGCCCGCACGGCGGGCGCCTGCTGTCCGGCACCGGGTCGCTTCGCACGCAGGCGAAGCTCATCTGCCACTGCTTGCTGATCGAGACCTCCGAGGGCCTGGTCCTGGTGGACTCGGGCCTCGGCACGGCGGACGTCTCGAGCCCGGAGCGAACCGTGGGGCGGCATTTCTTGCTTTTCGCCCGCCCCGGGCGCGACCCCGCCGAGACGGCGCTCTCCCAGGTCGAGCGACTGGGCTTCAGCAGGGACGACGTGCGCCACATCGTCCTGACACACTGCGATCTGGATCACGCCGGCGGCCTCCCGGACTTCCCCAAGGCCACCGTGCACGTCCACGCCGACGAGCGCGACGCGACGCTGCACCCGCGCACGCGGCTCGAGCGCACGCGCTACGTGAAGGCGCACTTCGCCCACGAGCCCAAGTGGGCCGTGTACCGTCCGAAGGGCGAGCCCTGGTTCGGCTTCGACTGCGTGCGCGATCTCACGGGCCTACCCCCCGAGATCCTGCTCATCCCGCTCCACGGCCACACCCGCGGGCACTCCGGCGTCGCGGTGCACACGCGGAGCGGCTGGCTGCTCCACGCCGGGGACGCCTACTTCCATCGTCTGGAGATGGCGCCGGACCGCCGGCGCTGTCCGCCGCTGCTCGACGCCTTCCAGCGCATCGTCGAGATCGACGGACAGGCCCGCATGAAGAACCAGGCGCGCTTGCGCAGACTGGTCCGCGAGAGCTCGGACGAGGTGCGGGTGTTCTCCGCCCACGATCCGGTGGAGCTCGAGCGCTGCCGCGAGCGCGCCGCCGAGGCCGGCGAGTGAACGCAGAAGCCGGCTGGCACCCCGGGGGCTGCCATTGCGGGGCGGTGCGCTTCCGGGTGCGGATCCGCCGCTGGGTCGCCATCGACTGCAACTGCTCGATCTGCACGAGGAAGGGCTTCCTGCACCTGATCGTGCCGCCGGAAGACTTCGAGCTCGAGCGCGGCAGTGACGCCCTCGCCGAGTACCGCTTCAACACCGGCGTGGCCTGCCACCGCTTCTGCAAGACCTGCGGCGTGTTCCCCTTCTACACGCCGCGCTCGCACCCCGATCAGATCGACGTCAACGCGCGCTGCCTGGACGGCGACGCTTGCGCCCGCTTCGCGCGAGAGCCCTTCGATGGCCAGAACTGGGAAGACAACGTCGAAGCCATCCGCTGAAGCGCTGCTCGAGTGGTACGCGGAGCACGCGCGCGACCTGCCCTGGCGGCGCACGCGCGACCCGTACGCCATCTGGGTCAGCGAGGTGATGCTCCAGCAGACCCAGGTCGCCACCGTGATCCCCTACTTCGAGCGCTGGATGCGCCGCTTCCCGAACGTCGCGGCGCTCGCGCGGGCCGACGAGCACGACGTGCTCCACGCCTGGCAGGGGCTCGGCTACTACTCGCGGGCCAGGAGCTTGCGCGCGGGCGCGCAGGCCGTGCTCGATCGCCACGCGGGCGCGGTACCGGCGAGCGTCGAGGCGCTGCGGGCGCTGCCTGGTGTTGGCCCGTACACGGCCGGCGCCATCGCCAGCATCGCCCACGGAGAGCGCGCCGCGCTCGTGGACGGCAACGTCGAGCGGGTGCTGTGCCGGGTCTTCGGTCTGGGGGGAGATCCCAAGAAGAACCCGCAAAGATCCCGCTTGTGGCAGCTGGCGCTGGAGCTCCTGCCCGAGCGGCGCCCGGGCGACCTGAACCAGGCTTTGATGGAGCTCGGGGCCACGCTCTGCACGCCGAAGGCGCCGAGCTGCGAGCGCTGTCCCTGGCGGAAGCCCTGCGTCGCGCGCGCGACGGGCAGACAGCTCGAGCTGCCGGAGCTGCCCCGCCGACCCAAACCGACCGCGATAGCGATGGCCGCCGCCGTCGTCGAGGTGCGCGGCCGCTGGCTGGTCACTCGGCTCCCTGCCGATGCCCCACGCTGGGCGGGTCTCTGGCAGTTCCCGAGCGCGGAGCTCGGCTCCGGTGAGAGCGCGGAGCGCGCGCTCGGCCGGGTGCTCGGAGTCCCGGTGCGAGTCGGCGAGCGGCTCGAGCGCGTGAAGCACTCCGTGACGCGCTACCGCATCACGCTGGACGTGTACCGCTGTGCGCTCTCGAAGCGCCCGCGCGGCGGCGAGCTCGCCTGGGTGCGACCCGCGGAGCTCGGCGAGCTGGCGATGCCCGCGGCGCACCGGCGCATCGCGGGGGTGCTCACGACAGCGCCGTCAGGGTAAGTCTTTGCAGCAGCGGAAGCCGGTGGCCATCTTGTGGTCCCCGCGTTGCATCGGCGAGTACCATCTGCGTGAGAGTTGGTCTTCAGGAGCTATTCCGCCGCCGCGTGCAGCGCACTTCCAGCTACCGCCGGCCGGGCTCGAGTCCTGCCACCACACAGGCACTCGTCCGTCAACTTGGAAACGATCGCGCGGAAGCGCGGCGCCATGATCGCGACGGATTCGACCAATGTTGGGCTGGTTCCGCGGAGTTCCTGCAGCGCCAACGCCGATCAATGCGCCGCGGAAACGAACATCGTTCCCAGTCGGGTCTGCCGGTGTGGGCTGGACCATGCGCGGAGGAGCACCGTCCGCGCAAGCCGAGGCGGCGAACGTGATTACACCTGCGACGAGGGGTCTGAGCCGCATATCACTTGGGTGTCTGGCGACACGCCGACCTTGGGTCCGCGAAGCGACGAGTTGTCGGAGCCGCCCGGAGGTGACAGAATCACGAGAACGAGTCGCCGCCATGGCACGCCCGATCCAAGCCGCTGACCTGCCCGAGGACATCGCACGTATTGCCGAGGCGCAAGTGGCGGCGGGCAACTACGCTAGCGTGGAAGAAGTCGTGCGCGCGGGGGTGGAAGCCGTTGCCCGCATGGAACGGCGGAAGGAGGACAAGCTCGCTGCTTTGCGCGCCGCGCTCGAGGAGGGTGAGCAGAGCGGTATTGCAGACGAGTCGAGCCTCGCGGGCATCCTCGCCGAATTCCGCGCGGGTCGCGCTCCCTGAGGCATGCCGGGATTCCGCTTGCTCCGTAGAGCTCGCACTGACTTGGTCGAGATAGCCCACTTCACCGCGGACCGGTGGGGCGAGCCGCAAGCGGAGCGCTACGTCACTCAGCTCTACGAGGGCTTTCAGCGCCTCGTCGATTTCCCGGAGCTACGGCGCCCCAGCCCGGACATGCCCACGTACTTTCGGGCGCTGGAGGGGAAGCACGCCGTCTTCTATCGAGTCTCGGACGGCGGAGAGGTCTTGATCGTCCGCGTTCTCCACGGCGCGATGCTTCCAGAGTTGCACCTAGAGGAGCCGAGCGAAGGCAGCGACGAGTAGCTCGGCCGTGGAGCCGCCCGCGGATGAGCGCGAACGCGCGTGCGCACTTCACGACCACTCTTACGTGCCTTGACGGGGCACGCAGCGTGTTCAACCCACCCTCGCATGCGGTGAACTTCGGAATCGGGGCGCTCGCCGTCCAGTTCCCCGACGCCGGCAGCGTCGCAACCGCGGATCCCGCCCTTGCACGCTTCGCCCTTTTTCGCGACGTCGGGGCGGAGCTCGCCCAAGCGGCAGCGAGCTCACCGATCGTGGTGGTGCTCGAGGACCGAATTCAGCGCAACACGACGTCGATGCGCGAGACGTCCCCGCCGCGCACCGCGCGGGCGTGGGCGGCAGGAAGCGTCGCCGCGGCGACCCGCGCCGTGCGACCGCTGCGGTACGCGAGCTGGTAGGAGCGCGGGCGGGCCGCCCCGCGGCCGAAGGTGTCCTTGCGGCTCGCGTTGTCGTAGACGACCAACGTGTGCCCGAACAACTTGTAGGCGAAGGCGTTGGCCGGCACGCGGAGCTGGGTCCAGCCGTCGCGCGGATCGAAATAGGGGCGCTGGGTCTCCTCGACGGTGAACAGCCAGCCGGGTAGTCGTGGCTCGAGCGCCAGCTCGAGCTTGCCCTGCCGGTCGAGCCGAAGCGGGTGCTCGCCCGCGACCGCGAGGATCCACATGTGCAGGTACTCGCAGGTGATGCCGGACAGGCGCGGCTGGAACGCTCGGCCGTGCAGCGCCGGGTCGACGTACGCGCTGGAGACGATGAAGGAGGCGCCCTCGAGCGTGCTCCTGCCGTAGACGGCCGGATCCATGAACGGGATGAGCGCTCGTTTGGCGTCGTGCCAGAACTCTGCGCACAGGCCCGCCCGCAGGACCTCCAGCAGGTACTTGTACTCCATGTGCAGGTAGATCGACTCGTTCTCGATCCAGCCGCGGGGGTAGGCGCCGACCGCGCGACCGAGCTCCGGCGACTCGCCCCGCATGTTCTCGCAGCTCTTGTACATCTTCAGCTTGCGATCGAAGAGCGGCGAAGCCGCGACCGCGTCGTACACGGCCTTGGCCTCGGCGCGCCGGTGCTTCATCCAGTGGACCGACCCCTCCAGGAACAGCTTGGTGGGCCGCTGCTGGAAGGCGAGCGGCTCGACCGTGGGGTGCCCCAGCGGGCTCTTTTCGCCCGTCGGCTCGTAGTCGGTCACGTCGTTGACGAAGTAGGTGTGGGGCACGCCGCTCTTCGAGAGCACTTTCTGGCGGTTCTTGCCGCTGAAGCTCCGCTCCAAGAGCGCCTGGCCGGCGCGCAGGAACGCCGCGATTTCCCGGAGCGGAACCCGCACCTCGCGACCCGAGACCCCGAAGCGGGTCTGTTCACGGTACGCCTCCTTGAGCGAGCTCGACCGGGACCAGTACGTCAGGCTCGCCCGCGGTGAGCGCGTGCTGGCGGCGCGCTTCATCTCCGGCTCGAGTGCCCGCATCAGCTCCGCCAGCTCCTCGTAGACGAGGACGCCGCGGGTGCTCGCGCCCTTCAGGCGGCCGAGGCAGCCCTCCAGCATCTCGATCGCACGCCCGAGCTCCAGGGCCTCGCTCAGGCCGGACCCGAACAACCCGGGCAAGCCGTTCATCGAGTCGTTCCAGCCGGGCTTGCCGGCTTCCATTTCGACGCCCGTGCCTTCCGCGTCCAGCGTCGCCAGCCGATTGACGACGATCGTCAGGAGCTTGACCAGGAGCGTGGTGCGGTAGATCTCCCCCGCGCCGTGGTCGCTGCGCATCGCGTGGCGACGGTCGCTCCGCTGCCTGAGGCGCGCCAGCTTGTCCGGGCTCCGCACCACCGCCCCGTAGGCGCGGATCTTCCCGCCCACGTCGCAGGCATTCTCGCTCCGGGTCACCACCACGTCGGGGTTGTCGAAGTAACCGTAGCGGGGCCGACCGAGCAGGAATTCGTCCAGCTTGTCGGGGTGGACCATCAAGAGCACCTCGAGCAGGTCGAAGTTGTAGTGCCAGTGATCGACCCAGAAGCCTTCGTGGAGAGCGCCGAGCTCGTCTTCCTCGCAGAAGAGCAGGACCTCCTCGAGCGCGCCCAGGCGGCGTTCCGCGTCGAAGCCGAGGTCCTCCAGCCGCATCACCAGCGCGCCCGGCGTGAACCCCGCCGCCATCCACTCGAGCAGTGAGCCGCGCTCGCGCGGAGCGATGCGGCGCTCGGCCCAGGCCTCGGCCTGCGCGCGATCGGCGACGTGATACGAGACGCCGAGCACCTCCAGCGGGTTGTAGCCGTCGAGCTGGATCAGGCCCATGAAGCTGCGGAGGTTCGCGTCCTCGGTCTCCGGAAAGAACCAGGCGTCGGTCCGGCGGTTCTGCAGCACGCTGCGGTAGTGCCCCGTGCCTTGCGACAGGTAGGTCGGTTCCAGCACGAAGTGATGGTAGTCGCGCTCCAGGTCGCCGTTCTGGCGGGAGTAGAGGTACACCGCGCTCTTGCCGTCGCGGCATTGGAGGGTGAGCGGCATGCCGCCCCGGAGGACGTTGTCCAGGAAGTCCTGGCGCGAGTAGGCGTCGAGCTCCCGAGAAGCGGACGCAGTGAAGGCGAGATCCGCGATCTCCTCGACGGTCCGCTCGTTCTCCTGGCGCTTCTCGTCCAGAAAGCCCGGGCGCCGCGTCTTGGCGACGAGCGCCTCGAGATCCCGGTCTCGCTCGGCGTAGCCGAAGATGGTGGCGAGCTCGGTGTGCGCTCCGGGCTCGAGCGTGGCGGTCTGTCCAGAGAGCGCCGCCGGGGTCTTGTTCTCCCAGCACTGCGCTGCCTGCAAGACCGCGCGCAGACCGCCGGCCGAGAAGCGGCGCGGCACGTCGTAGCTGAAGGCTTCGCCGAACACCGCCTCCGGATCGACGATGAGGCCCTGGACGTCCCCGCGGCCGATGCGCAGGAAGTAGTGTCCGCCCTCGAGCATGCCCACGCGCTCGCTGTCGTCCGCGCTCTGCTTGAGACGGTAGACCGCGACGCCGCTCTTCTCGAACACGCCCATCATGCCTTCGACGTGGCGCGGAATGCCCTTGATGCGCTGCTGGTCGAGGCCGTGAGGCAGAATGCGGGGCAGGCCGTCGAGCCACTCCACCCGCCGCCGCTTGCGCTTGAGGTTCTTGATTCGGACGCTGCGAACCAGGCCCGCGACGCGCAGGTTCGGCAGACCGAAGTACGTCACCTCGGTCTCGATGCCGACGACCGGGTTCCGCTCCCGTAGCGTCAGCTCCGCGGGCGCGATCAGCATCGTCTGCTCGACGCGCGGGTCGTCGCTCTTGCGGAACGGCTCGTACACCTCATCCCCGTCCAGGCGCAGGAAGGTGCGGAATCCTTCCCGATCGATGCGCATGCAGGCCTGGTTGAACGATTGGAACTCCAGAATCTGGTGATCTTTGTCGCGCACGCCGAACGAGCACACCGCCTGGCCGCGGTTGACGTAGAAGCACCAGAGCGGGATGCCCCACTTCCCGGCTATTCCCGGCAAGAAGCTCGAAAACGGGGGCGCGGCGGCGTAGCCGTGGACCGTGAAAAACGACGTGGTCGGGTCGACGTAGCTCCGGGCGGTCGGCATCGAAGGGTTTTATCCCTCACCGTCCGCGGAATGGAAGTCGCCCGAGGGGTTTACACGTCCAGCCGGTGACCGTACGCAGTCTCTCGAAAGGAGGTGAGCATGCACGAGCTTTCAGTCGGACTCCCTGGCCCGCTTCGGGAGTTGAGCCAGGGCCTCGAGGGCACGCAGTGGAAGGACGCAGCGTGGGCGCTCGGCATCGTTCTGGTCGCGCTGGTCGCCGGTCGCGTGACCGCCGCGCTGGCGCTGCGCGCCATCGGCCGCTGGGCGGCTCGCACGGAGACGACGGTGGACGACGCCATGTCCACGCATTTGCCTCGGCCCGTGCGTTGGCTCTTGCCCTTGGTCGCGCTCGAGCTCGTGATGCCACTGCTCGGGCTGTCGAAGCAATGGGAGGACCGCCTTCAGCACGCGCTGCTCGTGGCCATCATCGCCGGAGTGGGCTGGCTGCTCGTCAAGGTCGTGAAGGTCGTCGAGGACGCGGCATGCAGGCGCTTCGACTCCACGGCCGACGACAACCTGAAGGCGCGAGCGATACAGACCCAGGTGCGCGGGTTCCGGAACGTCGCCGTGTTCGTGGTGGTGGTGCTCACGCTGGGCTTCGTCCTGATGACCTTCGAGGCCGTGCGGCAGGTCGGGACCGGCCTCTTGGCGTCTGCAGGGGTGGCTGGTCTCGTGCTGGGCTTCGCGGCGCAGCGGAGCCTGGCCACGCTCTTGGCTGGAATTCAGATCGCGCTCAGCCAGCCCATTCGCATCGACGACGTCGTGATCGTCGAGGGCGAATGGGGTCGCATCGAAGAGATCCACCTGACCTACGTCGTGGTCAGGATCTGGGATCTCAGGCGCCTGATCGTGCCGGTCAATTACTTCATCGATCGGCCGTTCCAGAACTGGACGCGCACCAGCGCGGAGGTCCTCGGCACGGTGAACCTGTACTGCGACTACTCGGTGCCGGTGGCGGCGATCCGCCAGGAGCTCGAGCGCATCCTGGCGGAGTCGGAGCTCTGGGACGGCAAGGTGTGGAGCGTCCAGGTCACGGACGCGAGCGAGCGGGCGATGCTGGTCCGACCGCTGTTCTCCGCGCGGAACTCGTCCGACCAGTGGAACCTGCGCTGCGAGGTCCGCGAGAAGCTGATCGCGTTCCTGCAGCGGGAGTACCCCGGTGCCCTGCCGCGGCTGCGGGGCGAGTTGAGGGTGGCTTGAGGGCCGTCAATGCCTCTCGGGGCGTGCCGATGGCCGGCGCCGACGTTCAGCCCTTCACGGCTCCCGCGCCGAGGCCGGCCGTGATTCTGCGCTGAAATACCAGAGCCACCGCCACCACCGGCAGCGTGACCAGGACCGCGGCGGCGGCGATCGCAGCGGTCGGATGCTGGAACTCCGATGCGCCGGTGAAGAACGCGAGCGCCGCCGGCACTGGGCGTGAGCGCTCCGTCGAGGTGAGCGAGATGCCGAACAAGAAGTCGTTCCAGGCGAACAAGAAGACGAGAACCGCTGCGGTGAGCACACCCGGTGCGGCGAGCGGCACCATCACCTTGCGAAACGCCTGCCAGCGCGTGGCGCCGTCGATCTGCGCCGCTTCCTCGAGCTCCCAGGGAAGTTGGCGGAAGAAGGCCGTGAGCGCCCAGATGCCGAGCGGCAGCGTGAACGAGGTGTAGGGCAGGATCAAGCCGAGCCAGGTATCGTAGAGTCCGACGCTGCGCCATAGCTCGAACAGCGGACCGATCAGAGACACGCCGGGGAACATGGCCGTACACAACGAGAGCGCGAGCAGCAAGCGCTTGCCGGGGAGCTCCGAGCGCACGATGGCGTAGGCGGCGAGGCTCGCGAACGTCACCGAGAGCAGCGTCGCTCCGAGCGAGACCACGACCGAGTTCCGGAGGGCGCTCACGAACAGATCCGTGGCGAACACCGTGCGGTAGTTGTCGAGGCTGGGGGCGGCCGGCAGGAAGCGGCCGGAGTGGACGTCGTCGCCCACCTTGAGTGACAGAGAGACGATCCAGGCCACCGGGAAGAGCGCCCAAGCCGCGACCGCAGAACCGGCCGCGGTCCAGACGAAGCGCGAGGAGCGCGTGCTCATCGCTCCGCCTGATCGAGGTCGGGCTTGCCGACGAGCAACAAGGAGCCGGCCAAGAGCAGCGCGGCCAGAAAAGTGACCACGGCCACTGCAGAGCCGAGCCCGAGCGCGGTGCGCCCGATCATCTGCCTGTAGGCCAAGAACGACACGCTCTCGGTGCCGTGCGCGCCGCTCGTCATCACGAACACGTTGTCGAAGATGCGGAATGCGTCGAGGGTTCGGAACAGGATCGCTACCAGTAAGGCGTTCCTGGTGCACGGCAACGTCACCTTGACGAAACGTTGCCAGGCGCTCGCGCCGTCGACCTTGGCAGCGTCGTACAGGTCCTCCGGTACCTGAACGAGTCCCGCCAGTAGCAGCAGCGAGACGAACGGGGTCGTCTTCCAGATCTCGCTCACGGCAATCACCAGGAGCGACGACTCGCGGCGTCCGAACCATGAGAAGTCGGCGAGCCCGAGCCAACCGTTCACGAAGCCCGAGTCGAGCGCGAAAGCGTAGCGCCAAGCGAACGAGGACACGACCGTGACGATGCCGTAGGGAACGAGCAGCGCCGTGCGAACGAGGCCCCGCCCGATGACGATGCGGTGCATGACCATGGCGAACGCGAAGCCGAGCACGAGCTCCACCACGACCGTGCTCACGGTGAGCAGGAGCGTCGTGGTCATGTCGCTCCAGAACAGCGCGTCGGTGAGCACGACCCGGTAGTTGTCGAGGCCGACGAAGCTCCGCGCTCCGGGATCGGTGATCCGGTAGTTGTAGAGCGACAGCCGGACAGCCTCGAACAGCGGGTAGCCGACCATCGACAGCATCGCGACGAGCGCAGGCAATCCGAGCAAGAGGCCTAGTCCCCGCTCGCGCGCCGCTCGATCGCTCACAGGAGCACCCGGTCGTGGAGGACGTCGACGATCAGACGCGACGCGGCCGCGGGTGTGCGCTGCGGATTCACGCTTGCCGGCGGATGGAACATTCGCACTACTGCTGCACTCACGTCGGTGTAATACGGAGTCAACGGTCGCGGCGACGCGCTCTCAATCGACTCCCGGACCAGGTCCGCCATCGGGAACACGCGCCGCACCTCGGGGTCGTCGTACACGGCGCGACGCGCCGCGGGCGACTTGGCGCGAATCATGTGGAGCTTCTGGTTCTCTTCGGAAGTGATGCAACGGATCGCTTCGCGCGCGAGGTCGGGGCTCTGACTGAGCGCGCTCACGCCCAGCACGATGCCGCCGAGGGGTGGGCGACTCTCGCGCGCGGGATCGACGCGCGGATAGCGTGCCCATCCAATGTCGTCGAGCAGCGACGGGTCGGCGGCGCCATAGACGTACGGCCAGTTCACCATGAAGCCACCGCGAGGGCCCTGGAAGCCCAGGCGTGCCGCCTCCTCGTCGGCGCTAGAGAGTGCCGCGTTCCTCGCGGGCGAGCTCGCCAGCTCGGCGATGATCCCCGCCGCTCGTCGCCCGGCCTCGGAGTCGATGCCGGGTACCGCGTCTCGGCCCGCCTCCGGGTTCGTGAGGATCGCTCCTCCCGCCGACGAGACGAGCGCATTGATCCAGACCGTGTAGCCCTCGTAGCGCCGTGCTTGCACGTCGACGCGAGTGCCGGTCGCGCTCGCGGCACGGACGAGC
This sequence comes from Polyangiaceae bacterium, assembly GCA_015075635.1. Lineage (NCBI taxonomy): Bacteria > Pseudomonadati > Myxococcota > Polyangiales > Polyangiaceae > Polyangiaceae bacterium. The sequence continues at coordinate 1,788,148 of JABTUA010000001.1, read as the reverse complement.
TCTGACCAAGTGAGCGGGCGGCGCTCCGGATCGAGGCCGGCGCGCGCCGCGACCGATTTGCGAAACCAAAGGAGTTGCGTGTTCGCCCAGAACGGCACGCCGAAGAGCTGTCCGGCAAAGTGCGCAGACTCGACCGGGCCCGCGAGCACGCCGTCGGTGAGCTCGGCAGCGTCCTCACCCTCGAACGGGCGCAGGAACCCGGCGGCGCCGAGTTCGGCCAAGAACGGCGGATCGATGCTCATGAAATCGATCGAGCGGTCGCGGGCGGCGAGCCGCCGCACCAGCTGTTCGCGCTGCGCGCTCGCGTCGCGCGGCAGCACCGAAACCTCGATCCGATAGCGGCCACCCGACGCGCGCGAGCACAGCTGGGCCAGCTCCGCCTGCGTGCCGTCGTCGGGGTTGGCGTACCAGCTCAGGATCGGCACGGCAGGCTTCTCCGTGCAAGCCGAGCCGAGAACGGCGAGCGCGACCGCGGCGCTCTGGACGAGCCGTCCGCTCATTAGCTCGCCCACCTCCACATCCTCCGCTCCATCTAGGGTGTGGGGCCGCGCGCGTAAACCCCGGCGGCCGAGAGTCCTTCTCCGGGCAGATCGACGCACTTTCGCCGGGGCCCGCCTCTACGCAGCGCGAGACCCGGAGCGCGCTGTCCGTCCTCTGCACCGCGACCACGCCGCCCGTGTGCGCGTCTGCTACGCTCGCCAGGCCGAGCTCGCGCTTGGCGCGCCAGCGCAGCGAGCGGTCCACCTCCGCCATGAACCCGCTCACGACCTCGGCGCAGAGCTTCCGGTCATAGCCGAGCAGGGCGCGCAGACCCCAAGGCAGCGAGCAGATCCATTGGCGGAGGCTGTGCGAGGAACTCCTGGTACTGCCCTTGCGTCACCTCGGTGCGGTCGATGCAGTACTTCACGCCTTTCGGCGTCGCGACCTCCACCATGGCCGGGCCGGGTAGTCCCAAGCACGACCCCGACGCGCCCGAGACTCCGGCGGTACCGCCCTTCCCGCTCACACCCCCGGAGGCGCCTCCCGTTCCGCCGGGGCCGGTCGTGCCACCAGTGCCGGGCTGGATCTGCTCGGCTCGCTTGCCGTCCTCCCCGCCAAACAGGCCGCAGCCGGTCGTGAGTGCCAGCGCCACCACCGCGGTCGAACTTTGCTGTCATCCTGGCCCCGCAGAGCTTCGAAACCCGTCAGCCGCCGCGCGCGCCGAATCCTTGCTCGAGCGCGTCGACGCGTTCGCGTGGCGGCTCATCCATGTATCCCTCAGCTTAGCACGCGACGCTCCAGGAGATCGGCTTCCGGAGTCAGCTCGGGGCACTCGAGAGCGCGCGCTTCGACCCGAGCGCGCGCTCGAGCCCGTCCATGAGGCGCGTGCCGATGTCGTCCCAGACCAGCGCGGCGAGCCCCCACCAGAGCGCGATCCAGAGCGGCACGCCGCCGAGCCAGCCGAGCCGATACGCGTGCAGGTGCCCTACCTGAATGTAGAGCGCCTCGACCGCTGGCCCGATCGCGACGACGAGCACGAGCAGCCTGAGGCGCGCGCGCTCGGGGCGGAAGAGCGCGAGGTAGGCCAGGATGGCCACCGCGAACGGCAGCCAAGACCACAAGACGTGGTCGTAGAGGCGATAGATCGCCTGCCGGGTCGCGAGCACGAGCCCGAGCAAGAGCAACACCTTGAGCAGCGGGCGCGCAGAGGTCCGCCGCCCGAGCCACACGCCGTCCCCGGCCCTCCCGAGCCCGCTCCGCCGCCAGTGGAAGACCGTGAGCACGAAGCGCAGGATCAGCCCCCAGTAGAGCAGCATCCAGATCGGAATGTGCGAGAGCCCGGGCAAGTCCGTGGGCACCGTGTAGTCGTAGACGCGATGGCGGGTGACGCTGTTCCAGTCGTTGAACGCACCGAACAGGGTGGCCATGAGAAAGAACGCGACCTCGGCGCGCCCGCCGAGATCGCGCTCGGCGCGGGGCAGCGCGAGCCAGAGGCCGAGGCGTGCGAGCAGCACGACCGGCACCAGCACGCTCATCAGCGCGAGCCGCTCGCTCCACAGGCAGATGAAGAGGCTGATCAGGCCGACCGCGGCGGCGTCCACCAGGAACGGCCGATCGCCGACCCGCCGCTCCGGCGAGCTCACGCGGGCCTCTTCAAGAAGTCCGCGACCGCGCCGAGCAGCGAGAGCGGGTGCTCGAGCCCGTGGGCGTATTCGTCGGTGGTGTAGTTCTGCGCCCAGCAGCAGTCGCCGCCGCACTGCTCGGGACCCGGCCCGTGGAAGCCCTTGGGATCGCGCCGGCGCGTGGCCTCCGCCCAGATGGCGTCCACGTGGTCGAAGGCGAGCACGTCGAGCCACTCCGGCTCGACGTTGACCGTCGCCTTGCACGGCCAGGCCAGGCGTCCGTCGTGGTCCACGTGGGGCTTGAGCGTGTTCCGGCAGTCGAGGGGCGCCGCGGAGAGCAGTCGCCGGTTCATGCGCAAGGAGCCGCTGATGCGCGCGCCAGCGGCCTTGCGCGCGAGCAGGTGCGCGACGAACGCCGGGTACTCCGGATCCTCGAGCAGGGCGCGGTCCACGCGCGGCCCCACGTTGCGCGGCACGGGGCAAAAGCCGATGCCGAGATCCTCGGTCAGATCCAGCACCGCCCGCGCCTCGGCAAGCAGCCCGGGCTGGAGCACGGTGTTGACCATCAGCTTCACGCGCGAAGCAGCCGCGAGCTCGCGCAGGAGCAGCAGGTTGCGGACCACGTCCTCGGGATGAGGCGTGCGCCACATCTCGGCGAGCTTGCCCAGATCGAGGGCGTCGAGGCTGACGACCAGGATGTCGACGTCGGCGAGGAAACCGCGCCACTCGGGTTTTTCCAGCAGGCGATGGAACAGGCTGCCGTTGGTGTTCAGGACGATGGGGAAGTAGTCGAGGTCCCGCGCCCGGCGCGTCAGCTCTGGCAGGTCCTTGCGCAGCGTCGGCTCGCCGCCGGCGAAGTAGACGCTGGTCGCGCGCGTGCGCATCACGCGCAGGAGCTCGAAGCCCTTCTCGGTATCGAGCTTGCCGTGCCCGTCCAGCTCCGGGTAGCGCGCGCCGCGGTGGTCGTCGCAGTAGTCGCAGCGGAAGTTGCAGGGCCGGAGCGTGGTCCAGATGAAGTAGAGCGGCAGCAGATCTTCGCGGCCGGCCCGGGCTCGGCGCCGGTTCTCGAGGTAGCTCGCCAGGGCCGTGCGATAGCTCGAGAGCTTGCGCATGGCCTCGCGGGGACCGCGCCGCGGCGGCTCCAGCGCGGGCCCGAGGCGCGCCGCGAGCTCACGGGCCTCGCGGGCGAGGCGCGGGAAGTCTGGATGCCCCGCCCGCGGCACGTAGCGCGAGAACTCCGGCAGCGAGCCAGGGACCTCCGCAGCGTACTCGCGCCAGGGCGCGGCCTTCGGCAGTGAGCGAACGGGCGCGGGTACTTGCATCATGATCGACCTCCTCGAAGCGCGGGCGCGACCGACGAGAGCGCGCCCAGGGACAGAGTCGCGAGCAGCTTGGCCGTGGCTTGCTTGGAGAGCCGCGGTCCGAACACGTAGCGGAGCCCGACGCGCATCCACATGCCGAGCAGCGCCTGGGCGACGAGCTCGAGATCCGGCACGTCGCCGGCGACGGCGCGCAGGCGCGCGAGCAGGAAGTCCGCGACGGGCGGGCTGATGCCGTCGCGCAGCGTGGTGAGGCTCGCGCTCGCGGCGGCCCGCTCGGCGAACGCCGCCAGGAGCTCGCGCTCGCGCGTCCAGTGATCGAGGCAGGCTTCGGCGAGCCGCTCCGCGAGCAGCGCCGGGGGCTCGGCGGCGTGCTTCTTCCAGGCTTTGTCCAGCCGCGCGACCAGCGCCTGGTTGAACTCGACGAGCAGCTCGTCGGTCAGCTCGCCCAGGGTCTGGAAGTGGACGTAGAAGGTGCCGTGCGCGACCCCCGCGCGCCGCGCCACGTCGCCCACCTGGGTCGCGGCGTAGCCCTGCTCGGCAAAGCACTCCCGGGCCGCTGCCTTCAGGGCGGCGCGGGTTTCGGCCTTCTTCTGGGCTCGGGGCCCCGCCTGTTTCGCTGACACAGATTCACTGATAGCAAGTCAGCGAAGACTGCGCAAGGGGGATCCTCGGCTTCAGTTCGAATCGCCAAGCGCTTCGGCAAGTTCCAGCGTGATCACGGGCTCGCCGGCCTCGCGCAACGCCCGACAGATTGGACAGTCGTCGTCGGGCAGGCTTCGAGACCCACCCGACAGGTCCACCACGATCTGCACGCCCTCACCGATGGGCCACGTCGCGGTCTTGGTCAGATACCGCGCCCGGGCACGCTTGCGCCTCAGCTGCTTCTTCAGGGACATGCTCGAGCTTCGGCAACTTGCTCGAGCGAGTTGCGCGTCTCGTCGTGGCCATGGAGGCCGCGACCGCGCAGGCGGCCCTTCATGTGGCGCTCGACCGAGCGGCGAGCGAGCGCGCACGGCAGCCATCCGGTCCCTCTTCCCTCCCGGCCCCGAGCCGGGGCGCTTGCGCGCCGGCCTGGCTCACTCCAGCGGGTTCGTCCACCTGAGTCCGGGAAACCGCGCGAACTCCCGGTCGTTCGAGAAGACCTCGCCTCCGCTCTCGATGGCGTGCGCGGCGATCTGCACGTCGCTCGTCAAGTTGGCGGCGCTGCCGAGCTTCTCCAGGAAGCCGAAGGCGATCTCGAGGTGCCGCGGGCCCGGAGTCAAGAACGTGACATGCGGGCGCTCGAGCCACTCTCTCACCCGCCCGAGCGCGTCGTCGATGGACAGCGGGGAGACGAAGACGCGCCGATTGGTGGAGATTCGCACGAAACCGAACAGGCTCACGGGAGGGATCCCGACCTGGCGATCCCCGTTCATCACGTCCTCCCACCAGCGCCGCGCCGCGGCGTGGGCCGGAGTGGCGTCGAGCTCGGCGTAGAGCAGGAGGTTGATGTCGACGATGATCACTTCGGCCCTCGCCCCGCGCGCGGGCGGGCCGACATGCTGGCCACTGCCCCTTCGTCCTCGAGCTCGTCTGCCAGGGCGTTGAAGGCCGCGTGATCGATCCCAGCGCGCAGCTTCGTCACGTGCGGACGTACGCGATAGCGCTTGCTGCGGGGCGCGCGCGCGGCCGGCGCAAGGCCACGGCGAATCGCCTCGTTGACCACGTGCTTGAACGGCTTGCGGGTGCGGTGCGCCTCCTCTTCGAGCATGATCGCGACGTCAGGATCGAGCGTCAAGGTGGTCCGCATGAGAGCATCATGATGCCTTACCCCTGAGGGGTCAAGGCTCGCGCTGGGCTCCCCGCCGGTACCCTCGCGACACTCCCCGCCCCCGCCTGCCCCACGCCCCACCCCGCGCTGCCGCTGCCCGCTGCCCGCTGCACCCGCGCACCTCGGGCTCAGAGTGCACGAGGAGTCGCAGTCACCCCGCCCGCTCCACCAGCCGCACCAGCGTGCCGATGATCCGGTCGAACCTGGCGCGCATCTCCTGGGCGAGCGGCGCGGTGTACCCGAACGCCTCCGCGAGCTCCAAGCACGCCAGCATCTCCCGCGCCGACCCCAGCGCGACGTGATACTTCGCCGCCCGATTGCGCCCGCGGGAGTACATCCCCTCTGCCAGGTTCTGGCCGACGCTGGCGGAGCAACGCCGGAGCTGGCGCCCGAGGTCGCGGTCCTTGCGATCGATGACCGCCATCACTGGCCGAAGCTGGCGGATGACATCGAGGACGACAGGATAGATGCGCAGCATTCGCTCTTCTCTCTTTCTGCTCGTGAGAGCGAATGCGCCCCGCCGCCGCGCGCAGACCGGGTCCAGGCTGCGAGCGAGCGCGAGCGAGCGAGCACCGCGGCGTCAGCCGCGGCCGCGGCCTGGACGCGGTCGAGCACGGCGGGACAATCGAAGAGCGAGCGAGCAACTCCCTCCTGTCCGCTCCCCGCCCCCGCCTGCCCCACGCCCCACCCCACGCTGCCGCTGCCCGCTGCCCGCTGCACCCGCGCACCTCTGGTTCATCGCGCGCATGCGCGAGCCCCGCGACGCTCCTCGCCGGAAATCGCGGGCCGAGCGCCGCGCCTCGCCGCTCAGCGCGCCTGGTTCAGTGGTGCGAGGATCTTCAGCCGCACTTGGCGGCGTAGTCCGCGCAGCAGTCGCCGAAGCCGGTGCACGACGAGTCGCAGTAGCAGGACGGCGAGCTACCCGGCGCCGGAGTGGACTGCCCGCAGTGGCCCTCGCAGGTCGGGCCGCTCGCGGCGCCGCCAGTGCCGCCACCGCTCGAGCCGCCGGAGCCGGAGCTGCCGCCCGCGCCGCCGGTGCCACCACCGCCGCTGCCGGCCGCGCCGCCGCTGCCGGCGACCCCGCCGGTGCCGCCGCCGCCGGTGCCGCCGGTGCCGCCAGTGCCACCGGTGCCGCCGGTGCCGGTGCAGAGCGAGCCTTGCGGCGAGAAGCAGTTGTCCGTCACGCCGCTGGCGCCGAAGGTCGAGTCACCGACGCGGTTGCGCACCGCGAGCAGGAGGTCGCGCCAGGTGACGTTGTAGTTGTGGTCGAGCGCCCAGGCGATCTTGGCGAACACCGGACCGGCGATGTCGTTGGCGTCGGCGGTCACCTCGACCGTGCTGGAGACCAGATCGAGCTTGGACCAGCTCTTCTTGCCCGCGAGGATCGGGCGCACGTAGTACTCGTAGCCGAGGCAGCCGCCGTACAGGTAGATCTGGTAGAAGTCGGGGTAGTTCGGCTTGGACCAGAAATCGCTGGCGCCCAGCATGCTGTGGCCGTCGTAGACCACGATCTCGTGCTCGCCGATGGCCTTCTGGAAGTTGCCGAAGTGCGCGTAGTCGGAGAGCCCGGCGAAGTCCGTGGGCGCGTACAGGTCGATCTCGAAGTCGACCTCGCCGATGTGCTTGGAGAAGCGGCGCCCGACGGGCGCGGGCGTGATCTCCTTGTAGCCGCCCTGCTTCAGCCAGCCCGCCATGGTCTTCATGTTGCGGACGCCGGTCTCCGAGTCGTCGATGGGGCCGTCGCCGATCTGGCCGAACAGCACCACCGCGGTGACCTTGCCGTCGGCGACGAGCTGGTCGAACTCCGGGTAGGTCTTCTGCGGCTCCGCAAACATCTTCGACACGGTCAGCTCGAGCTGCTGCGTCGGCAGGGTGCAGCCGGACTTCTCGGGGTTCCAGAGGTACCAGTACACGGACTGGCTGAGCGGCATGTGGCTGTCGTAGTTGGCGCACTTGTCACCCGCGTCGCTCATCACGGTGTTCGGGTTGAGCGGCACCTTGGCCTCGAACACGGTGCCCTCCTGGACGCCGTTCTTGGCGCTGTTGAGCAGCACTGCGTTGACGCCGCGCATACGGAAGCGCTTCAGCTTGCTCTTGTCGACGCTGGCGGCCTGCGCGCCGGTGATCCAGCTGCCGTCCACCAGCCACTCGACGCGATCCTTCGACGTCACGTCCTCCGCCAGGGACTCCAGGTAGAACTCCTTGCGCTCGCGCAGGTAGGTGGTCGCGAACTGCGCGACCAGGACCGGCGCCTTGAGCAGCTGGTAGTCGGATGCGGTGACGTCCGCCTCGATGTCCACCTCGACCTCGATGCCGTCGGGGTTCAAGTAGGCGGTGTCCGCCTTGCCCGACGGGGTCTGGTCCTCGAGGAACGGGTTCGACCCCTCGCTCCCCCCGCCGGGGCCTCCGTCGCTCGAGGAGCAGGCCAGGAGCAGGGCGGGGATGGCGGCGAAAGAGGCGAAACGGCGATACGACATGGTGGGTCTCCCGTTCGTGCAGGTAGGATATATAACTACCATCAACTACACCCCGCCCGCAAGCCTCAATTTTCCCAGGGTTTTACAGCCGACCCGCGACCTCGCGGAGCACCTCGGCCGCCCGGTCGTCGACCAGATCGCCGTGGCCGGGGATCAGCCGCCGGACCTCCGGGGTGGCCAGCCGCTCCAGGTGGGTCCTGAGGGCCGGCTTGTCCTTCACCACCAGGAGGCGCCCGATCAGGGTGACCTTGGGGCCGCCGGTCGAGCCCAGGAGCCCCATCACGAAACCGGTGAACCCGGGCAGGCTCGCCACGTTGAACAACACGTCGTTGAAGATCAGCGTCAGGCCGTCCTTCGAGCGCACGCTGAGCACGCCCTCGGCGTCGCGCACGCCGTCGAGGTGCTCGAAGCGCACCGCGTCGTCCGCCGGTACTTCGGCGTAGCTCAGGTCCACGGGCACGACCTCCTCGACCTTCTTCTTGGCGCCGGCTGGGCAGACGACCTTCGCGTCCGGGTAGCGGCGCTTGAAGTTGGCGGCGTCGAGCCGGTGGTAGCCGTTCGGCACCACCAGGAGCTCGGGCTTGCCCCACGCCTCGAGCTTCGCCATCTCCGCCTCCTCGAGCGCGACGGGGTTGTGGACGACCAGGCCGCCGCTGCCGAGCTTCACGAGCGTCATGCGGCGCTTCAGCGGCATGTTCGGGATGTCGCCCACGACCGAGCGCAGATTCTCCGCGTGCTCGGCGACGGGCTCATGCGGCAGCGGGCTCCAGGTGTCGAAGGCTTTGGCCATGGCGGTCTCCTGTGGTTCTCAGAGCTTCGCGAAGAAGGGCGCGAGCGCCTCGCGTAACGTGGGCGCGCCGCGGTCGGCGTAGGCGTAGGTGACGCGCACCGTGGGCTGGCGGATCGGGAGCAGGCGCCGCAGGTCCACCGGGGTCGCGATCACGACCACGTCGCAGTCGCAGCGATCGATGCTCGCGCCGAGCTCCGTCACCTGAGCGTCGCCGTAGCCCATCGCCGGCAAGACGGCGTCGAGGTGCGGGTACTTGGCGAAGGTCTCGGCCAGCGTGCCGACGGCGGAGGGCCGCGGGTCCACCGCCGTGGCGCCGCCGTCCCGCGCGGCGACCCAGCCCGCGCCGTAGGCCATGCCGCCATGGGTGGTGGTGGGGCCGTCCTCGATCACGAGGGCGCGCGCGCCGGAGAGCAGCTCGGGGCGATCGACCTCGATGGCGAGATCGCCCTCCACCAGGCGCGCGGCGGGGTTCGTGGCGCGGGCCGACTCGCGCACCACCGCGACGTCTGCCGGCTTCGCCGTCCCGACCTTGGAGAGCACGAGCACGTCGGCGCGCCGCAGGTTGGTCTCGCCGGGGTAATAGCGCGCCTCGTCGCCGGGGCGGTGCGGATCGCAGAGCACGATCTCGCAGTCCGACACGTAGAACGGGAAATCGTTGTTCCCGCCGTCCCAGAGCACGACGTCGGCCTCCTGCTCGGCGGCGCGCAGGATCTTCTCGTAGTCCACGCCGGCGTAGACGACGTGTCCCTGGCGGAGGTGCGGCTCGTACTCCTCCATCTCTTCGATCGTGCACTTGTGTGCGCCGAGATCGTCCAACGTGGTAAAGCGTTGTACCGCCTGCGCGGCGAGGTCCCCGTAGGGCATGGGGTGGCGCACGATGGCGAGCGACTTCCCTGCATCGCGCACCAGGCCGGCGACGTGGCGCGTGGTGGGGCTCTTGCCGACGCCGGTGCGCACGGCGCACACGCTGATGACGGGCTTCGAAGAGCGCAGCATGGTGGTGCGCGGCCCCAGCAGGCGGAAGCCCGCGCCGGCCGACTGCGCGCGGGCCCCGAGGTGCATCACCGTCGCGTGCGAGACGTCGCTGTACGAGAACACGACCTCGTCCACCTGGTGCTCTTCGATCAGCGCCTCGAGCTCGGCCTCCGGGAAGATGGGGATGCCGTCGGGGTAGTGCGGCCCCGCCAGGCTCGCCGGGTACCGCCGCCCTTCGATGTTGGGGATCTGCGTGGCGGTGAAGGCGACCACCTCGACGCTCGGGTCGGAGCGAAACGCCACGTTGAAGTCGTGGAAGTCGCGTCCCGCGGCTCCCAGGATCAGGATCCTCTTCCGCTCGGGCATGGCGCCGACTCTGGCAGAAATCAGCCGGCGACTGAAGCCTGGGCGCGCCTTTTGCGCAGCGCCGCCGACAGATCGCTCGAGAGCGCCACCCCCACCACGATCACTGCGCCGGCGACGAAGGTGCGCAGCGTGGGCGCGTGCCGCAGCCAGAGCCAGGCGGCCAAGGTCGCGATGACGGGCTGCACGTAGACGTAGACCGCGACCACGCTGCTCTCCACCCGGCGCAGCGCGTAGGCGTTCAGGAGATAGGTCGCGAGAGTGGCTCCCAGCAGGATGAAGCCGAGGGAGGCGTGGATCGAGGGCGGCAGCGCTGCCCAGCTCACCCGGGTCATCGCCGGCAGCGTGAGCGGGGCCGCCTCGAGCGCGCCGAACAGGAACACCCAGGACATGGTGCGGAGCGAGCCGAGGCGGGCCAGGACCGGGCGGGCCAGGACGATGTAGATGGAGTAGGCGCTGACGTTGCAGAGGAGCATCAGGTTGCCGATCGTGGCGCGATCGCCGAGATCGAAGCGCTCCACCCGGAGCAAGAGCGCCGCGCCCGCGAAGGAGAGCGCCACGCCCCCGAGGCGCGCGACGCCGGGTCGCTCGATGCCCGCCAGGGTCGTGATGACCAGCGTGAGCGCGGGCATGAGCAGGATGGACAGCGACGCGTTGATGGGACCGGCGCGGAGCAAGCCCTCGGCGAAGAGCAGCTGGTTCACGCTGATCCCGAGTGCGCCCAGCAGCGCGAGCCGCCCGAGATCCGGCAGGCTGGGCGGCTTCTGCCAGGGCAGACCCGCCCAGAGCGCGAGCAGCGGCGCGCCCAGCATCAAGCGAAAGCCGATCAGCGCCGCCGGGCTCATGTGGTGCATCACCGCGCTGCCGGCGACCGGCCAGAGGCCGAACAGGATCTGAACCAGCAGAAGCGCGAGGTGAACGCGGAGCAAGCGGCGCGAGCGTAGCCCGCACCCGCGTTCCGTGCGAGAACCGAGCGGCATGCGCTCCGTGGCTCTGGCCCTCGCGCTCTCGGCTTGCGCGCCCGAGCCGGCGCCCGTGGTACCGGAGCCGCCGCCAGTCGAGCCCAGCGCCGCGGTCGTGGAGAGCGCCGACGCGAGCGCGCCCGAGGTGAGCACCCCCGAAGTCGTGGCGAGCGCGGATGCCGCTCCCTCACCCGCCGTTCGCCCCGCCGACTACCCCGAGGACGTGCCCTTCGTGCGCGGCGCGCGGGTGAGCTCGCGCTCCGCCGAGGGGCCCATCGTACGGCTCGAGATCGCCAAGGACGGCCGCGACACGGCGCAGGTGTACGCCGAGCTGCTGTCGGCGGCGCGCGAGCAGGGCTTCCGCGTCGTGACCGAGCACGCCGCCGAGCAGACGCTGGCCTTCGAGCGCGGCGGCAAGAGGAGCTGGCTCCGATTGCTCCATGGCTACTCCCGCGCCGCCTACGCGAGCTTTCACCGCGCGGGCGCCGCGCCGAGAAAGCTCGCCGGGGCGTGCGTGCCCATCCCAGAGAAGCAGCTCGAGTACACCGTGGACGCCTCCGGCATCGATCAGCAGGGCGAGTCCTTCGGCGACTCGAGGCGCTGGCTCATCCGCACCGCCCACCTGGCGGACGTGGACGACGACGGCGAGCCCGACGCCTTCGTCCCCGTCACGGGCGGCAAGTGCCCCTGGGATGTGCGCTACGCCGTGTACGCGCTGCGCGGCAAGTGCGGGCACAGGCTCGGCGAGGTGGGCCCGGGACAGCTCGGCGAGCGGACGCACGAAGAGCCGGTGGGGCCGTCGGGCTTTCGCGCCCTGCTCCTCGACTCCGACTCCGCGAGCTACGGCGCCCGGGGCGTCCCGGAGTCCGTGCGCCGCACCCTGGAGTTCCGCTTCGATGGCGGCACGTACCGGAAGGTGAAGGACGAGACCCAGCGCGGCAAGTGCCACCACTGCGCGGTGACGCGCTGCAGCCGGACGAAGCCCTGATGCGGGTCAAGTCCCCGCGCCCCAGCAGCGAGCCGCGGCAGGCGCGGATCCGACTCCTGGTGGACGCCGACCACTACGCCGAGCTGGTGCAGAAGGAGCTGCCGAGCGCCGAGGTCGCGCTGTGGATCGCCACGGCGAACTTGAAGGAGCTGCGCGTGGAGGCGCCCGTCGGCACGCGCGCGCGGGCGCGCGGGCGCTACGTCTCGGTGCTGGAGACGCTGGAGTCGCTGGCGAATCGCGGCGTGGACGTGCGGATCCTGCACGGCCGAGCGCCGTCGCGTGCCTTCGCCGCCGAGCTCGCGAGCCGGCGCGAGCTCGCGGACAAGGGTCTGCTCCGCGAGTGCCCGCGCGTGCACATGAAGCTGATCGCGGTGGACGGCCGCTCGCTCTACCTGGGCAGCGCCAACTTCACCGGCGCCGGCATCGGCGCCCGGGGCGAGTCACGGCGCAACTTCGAGATCGGCATCCTGACCGACGACGAGCACCTGCTCGACGTGCTGCAAGCCCGCTTCGACGCCATCTGGTCCGGCATGGAGTGCTCGGGCTGCGGCCTGCGCCGCGAGTGTCCGAAGCCCATCGACACGCTCGCGCGCAAGAAGCGCTAAGCTCGGCGGGATGAAGCGGGTGGCGACGATCGTGCTCGGGCTCGGCCTGGCGAGCTGCTCGGGCGATGACTCCGGGGGCGGGAGCGGCGGCGCTGCGAGCGGCGGCAGCGCAGGCAGCGGCGGCAGCGCAAGCGGCGGCGGCGCAGGCAACGGCGGCGCGAACGGCGGCAGCGCGGGCGCCGCAGGCAGCAGCGGCGCGAGCGGAGCGGCCGGGAGCGGCGGGAGCGAGCCGTGGGTCGATCCCCTCGCTGGCATCGGCGCAGTCGAGAAGGTTGCCGGCGGCTTCAGCTTCACCGAGGGACCGGTGTGGTTCGCCGCGACCGGCAAGCTCTACTTCACCGACATCCCGGCCTCTCGCATCCACGAGCTGACGCCGCCGAGCAGCGTGAGCATCTTCCGGGAGCCGAGCGGTCAGGCCAACGGCCTGGGCGTGGACGCGGCCGGTCTGCTCGTGACGTGCGAGCACCAGGGCCGGCGCGTCAGCCGCACCGAGAGCGGCGGCAGCGTCACGGCCGTGGCGGCCACGTACCAGGGCAAAGCGCTCAACTCGCCGAACGACGTGATCGCGAAGAAGGACGGCACGCTCTACTTCACCGATCCGCCCTATGGCGGCAACCCGAACGAGCTGGGCTTCCAGGGCGTGTTCCGCGTGGATCCGAGCGGCACGCTGCACCTGGTCAGCGACGACATGTTCCGGCCGAACGGCATCGCGCTCTCGCCGGACGAGAAGATCTTGTACGTGACGGACTCCGAGCAGAGCTTCCTGCGCCGCTACGACGTCGGCAGCGACGGCGTGCCTTCCGGCGCCAAGAAATTCGTGGACACCTCCCCCACCCCCGACGGCATGGCGGTGAACCAGCAGGGAGATCTGTTCGTGAGCACTCAGGCCGGCGTCGAGGTCTACAAGGCCGACGGTACGAAGCTCGGCGTGATCCCCGTGGCGGAGCAGCCGTCGAACTGCACCTTCGGCGGCGCGGACGGCAAGACGCTGTACGTGACCGCGCGAAAATCCCTGTATCGAGTCGCGCTCGGCGTCCCGGGTTTGCCCTGAGCCGCGGTCGCGGCACACTCCCGCTCATGCGCTCTTGGGTGTTCGTCGCGGCTCTGCTCTCGGTGTCGTATTTCGCTGAAGGCTCCGCCCGTGCGTGCGGAGCCGTGGTCACGGACGAGAAATCCGTCGTCGTCCAGGCGCAGCAGCGCGTGCTGATCTCGCTGCGTGCCGACGGCTCGAGCAAGATCGTGGTCCAGCTCGGCATCCCGGAGGCCAGCGCGCCCTTCGGTGCGATCACGCCGGTGGGCGGCCAGCCGACCCTGGATCCTGAGCCGGTGGACGCGGAGGAGCTCGACGGGCTCGAGCGGACCACGCGCCCCACGGTCCGGGCAGAGAGCGCGGCCTCCGACTCCGGCGGCTGCGGCTGCGGATCGGCCGACGCAGCAGGTGACGGCAAGGGCCTGGGTAACGGCGGCGTGAACGTGATCCAGATCGTGGACATCGGCCCGGTCACGGCGGCGGCGCTCGCGGCGGACACGACCGCGGCGCTCACCCAGTGGCTCGGCGACAACGGCTTCGTGGTGCCGGCGGCGGACCAGCCGGTGATCGACTCCTACGTGGGCCCGAACAAGTTCTTCATCGCCTTCAAGCGGAGCAGCCAGGCGGCCGCCGGTCCGAGCAGCGTGGGCGTGAGCTTCTCGGTGCCCGGCGATCAGCGCGGCTACCCCTTGCGCATCTCTCGCGTGGGTGCCGGCTCGCGGCTCGGGATCCAGGTGTTCGTGGCCGCGCCCGAGGTCATCTCGCCGACCGGCTCGGCGCCCGCCGGCAACTTCCAGACGCTCACGCTGGCCGACTTCTCGGCCCAGGCCCTGTACGACGACTACACCGGCACGCTGTTTTCCGGTATCGCCCAGAAGGGCGGCAAGGCCTTCGTGGTGGAGGGCGTCTTCGCAGCGAACAGCGGCTGGCGCGGCCAGCTCGGGCCGAAGCTCATCGCCATCACGGAGTCCGGCCAGGTGCTGTCGCGCCTGGCCACCGTGGTCGCGCCGGCGCAGCTGACCGAGGACGTCTCGTTCACCGGCAACGCGCCGAAGGACGTTCCGAGGGACGTGATGGCGCTCTGGCTGCCGCTCGGCGGTCCGGGGCGTGGCGAGCAGCACCGGGATCTGTACCTGGCGGTGTGCGGCCTCGGTCTCGTCGCTTGGAGCTTGCGCCGCAGCCTCCGGCCGGCGACGGCTCCAAGCTGATCAGTCGTCGCAGGTGCCGTCGCTCTTGCAGGGCTTCCCGCCGCAGTCCGACGAGCTCAGGCACTCGACGCAGTAGCCGACCGAGAGCTTGCAGCGCGGGTCGCCGGCCTCGGTGCAGTTGGCGTCGGAGGTGCACTTCTTGGTGCACTTCCAATCCGCGCCGCAGGTTTCGCCCGACGGGCAGTGCGACTCCTGCAAGCACTCGCGGCAGGTCTGCTGGTTCTGGCAATGAGGCTTGCTGCTGGAGCAGTTCGCGTCCGTGAGGCAGTCGACGCAGGTCAGGGTGCTCGGCTTGCAGATCTTGGGGCTGACGCAGGCCGGGCTGCAGGTGGCGCCGCCGGTGCCGCCGCCGCCCGAGGTCGTGCCACCACCGCCGGAGGTCGCGCCACCGCCGCCAGAGGTCGTGCCACCTCCACCCGAGGTCGTGCCACCGCCGCCGGAGGTCGCGCCGCCGCCACCCGAGGTCGTGCCGCCGCCACCCGAGGTCGTGCCACCTCCACCCGAGGTCGTGCCGCCGCCGCCCGAGCTGCCGCCGCCGCCCGAGGTCGTGCCACCGCCCCCCGAGGGCGCGCCAGCGCCGCCCGAGCTGCCACCGCTCCCCGAGCTCCCGCCGGCGCCCGAGCTGCCGCCACCGGTCCCACCGCCGCCGGACGCTTCGTACTGATCGAGATCCTTGGCGCTACAGGCGGCCACGAGCGCAGCGACCAGGGCGAGTCCGAGACGCGAAGTCATCGGCATAGGGTCGCGCACCGGCTGGCCCCGCGCAACTTCAGGCGCCCTCGAGCCGCTTCTTCAGGCTGCCGTCCTCGAGGGCCGCGAGGGTCAAATCCTCGCCGCCGAGGAGCGTGCCTTTGACGAACACTTGCGGGAACGTGGGCCAGCCGCTCCAGAGCTTGATGGCGAGCCGCCGGCGCCACTCCGACAGGTAGCTCCCGTACTCGAGGTAGCGGTACTCGACGCCTGCCCGATCGAGGGCCTGACGCACCTTCCTGACGTGGGGGTTCTGGGCCATGCCCACCACCACCACCGGCGAGTCCTCGATGGCGCGTTCCACCTCGCGGACGACCTCCGGGTGGAAGGACGCGATCTTGTCCTGGGCGGGTCCCGAGATCCTGCTTTCGTCGAGCACGTTTCGCATGGTCACACGCTGGTGGGGTCGATTTTGTCGGCGTCCACGCCGAGCTCGGCGATGGCGCGGGCCACGGTCTTGGCGTCGAGCACGCCCTCGAGGCGCAGCGCGTCGAGCGCCGCGATGGCGATGTTCTCGGCGTCCACCTCGAAGTGACGGCGCAGCGCCTCGCGGGTGTCGCTCATGCCGAAGCCGTCGGTGCCGAGCGGCACGAAGCGCCTGGGCACGAAACGCGCGATCTGATCGGGCACGGCCTTCATCGAGTCGCTGGCCGCGATGATCGGACCCTCGGTTCCGCTGAGCGCGCGGGTCAGGTAAGGCAGCTTCGCGGGCGCCTCCGGGTGCAGGCGAGCGAAGCGCTCGCAGTCGAGAGCGTCACGCCGGAGCTCGACGTAGCTGGTGACGCTCCACACATCCGCGGATACGTCGTAGCGCGCGAGGATTTCCCGGGCGCGCAGCACCTGCATCAGGATCGAGCCGGAGCCGAAGAGCTGCACGTGCGCGCGCTGCTTCGTCGCTGTGGTCGAGACGGGGTAGAGCCCGCGCAGGATGCCTTCCTTCGCGCCCTCCGGCATGGCCGGCATGGCGTAGTTCTCGTTCTGGAGCGTGATGTAATAGAAGACGTTCTCTTCTTCGCCGACCATGCGCCTGAGTCCATCTTCGATGATCACCGCCAGCTCGTAGGCGAAGGCGACGTCGTAACAGACGCAGCAGGGGATCGTGCTCATCAAGAGGTGGGTGTGCCCGTCTTGGTGCTGGAGCCCCTCGCCGTTCAGCGTGGTCCGCCCGGCGGTGGCGCCCAGCACGAAGCCGCGCGCCATGCTGTCACCGCCGGCCCAGAACAGGTCGCCAGTGCGCTGGAACCCGAACATCGAGTAGAAGATGTAGAACGGGATCATCGGCTGGCCGAAATTCGAGTAAGCCGTGCCCGCGGCGATGAAGCTGGCGGTGGAGCCGGCTTCGGTGATGCCTTCTTCCAGCACCTGGCCGTCCTTGCTCTCGCGGTAGTAGAGCAACTTGCCCTTGTCGACGGGCTCGTAGAGCTGGCCCTGCGACGAGTAGATGCCCACCTGGCTGAAGAGCGCGTCCATGCCGAAGGTGCGCGCCTCGTCCGGCACGATGGGAACGACGCGGCGACCCAGACGCTTGTCGCGCAGGAGCTTGGACAACATGCGCGCGAACGCCATGGTGGTGCTGGCCTCGCCCTCGCCGGTGCCCTGCTTGAACTCGTCGAACATCTCGCTGTCCGGCAGCTCCACCTTCACCTGGGCCATGCCGCGGCGCTTGGGGATGGAGCCCCCCAGGGCGCGCCGCCGCTCGAGCAGGTACTCGACCTCCGGGCTGTTCTTGCCCGGGTGGTAGAACGGCGCGTCGTCGAGCTTGTCGTCCGGCACCGGCAGGTGGAGCACGTCGCGGAACTTCTTGAGCTCGCCCTTCTCCAGCTTCTTCTTCTGGTGGGTGACGTTCGAGCCCTCGAAGCTCTCCCCCAGGGTCCAGCCCTTCACCGTGTGCGCCAGGATCACCGTGGGCCGGCCTTTGTTGTCCATGGCGCGTTTGTAGGCGGCGTAGAGCTTGCGGTAGCTGTGCCCGCCGCGCCGGAGGTGCTCGATCTGCTGGTCGGTGAGGTGCGCGACCATCTCGAGCAGTCGCGGATCGGTGCCGAAGAAGTCGCGGCGCGTGTAGTCACCGGTGGCGGTGGTGTACTTCTGCCACTGCCCGTCCACGACCTCGTTCATGCGCCGCCGGAGCACGCCTTCGTGATCCTTGGCCAGGAGCTCGTCCCACTCCGGCCCCCAGATGACCTTCACCACGTGCCAGCCGGCGCCGCGGAACACCGCCTCCAGCTCCTGGATGATCTTGCCGTTGCCGCGCACCGGCCCGTCCAGGCGCTGAAGGTTGCAGTTCACGACGAACACCAGGTTGTCGAGGCCCTCGCGCGCGGCGATGCTCAAGCTGCCGAGCGCCTCCGGCTCGTCCGTCTCGCCGTCGCCGAGGAAGGCCCAGATGCGTGACTTGCTGGTGTCGGTGATGCCACGGTTCGTGAGGTAGCGCGCGAAGCGCGCCTGGTAGATGGCCGTGAGCGGGCCCAGGCCCATGCTCACCGTGGGGAACTCCCAGAAGCCCGGCATCAGCCGCGGGTGCGGGTAGCTCGAGAGCCCCTGCCCGCGCTCGGCCTCGCGCCGGAAGTGCTCCATGGTCTCGATGGACAGGCGCCCCTCCAGGAACGCGCGCGCGTAGATCCCGGGCGCCGCGTGGCCCTGGTAGTAGATCAAATCGCCGGCGCTGCCCTCCTCGTCCTTGCCGCGGAAGAAGTGGTTGAAGCCGATCTCGTACAGGCTGGCGCTCGAGGCGTAAGTCGAGAGGTGGCCGCCGATGCCGGGGTACTTCACGTTGGCGCGGTGCACCATCGCCACGGCGTTCCAGCGCACGATGCGCCGGATGCGCTTCTCCATCATCTCGTCGCCGGGAAACGCCGGCTCTTCGTCGGTGCTGATGGTGTTGACGTAGTCGGTGGAGAGCGGCCCCGGCGGCAGGATGCGGAAGCGCCGCGCG
Source organism: Polyangiaceae bacterium (assembly GCA_015075635.1). Taxonomy (NCBI): domain Bacteria; kingdom Pseudomonadati; phylum Myxococcota; order Polyangiales; family Polyangiaceae; species Polyangiaceae bacterium. Next base: position 1,769,834 of record JABTUA010000001.1, on the reverse strand, counting down.
TTCTCCAGCACGCGCTTCAGCAGATACTGGGCACGCTCGCGCCCGCGGCTCTGGATCACCGCCTCCATGCTCTCGATCCACTCGCGGGTCTCGTCCGGATCCTTGTCGGACGCCTCGGGGGTGAAGCTCGTCGATTTGGGGAATTCGCTGCGGCGCGCGTCGTAGCTCAGGTTGTCGTTCACGGCGCGACCGTACCACGAGTCCCCACGCCGCAAGGCGTCACGGCAGCGTCACTGACAGGGCGGGTCGGACAGGCTCGTGATCCAGTCGCCGATCAGCTTCACCGCCTGCTCGTCCACGAGCTGCGTCGCGACCGGCGGCATCTGGACCGGTTGCGTCCGCGACGCGATGCGGCACATCAAGATCGACTCGCCGGGCTTGCCCGGCACCACGTCGTGAGTGAGCCCGCAGGTGCCGCCGCCGGCGGAGGTCGGCGTCTTGCACACGCCGTAGGTCGCGGGCGAATTGCCCGGCCCGGTCTTGGCCCAGTCGAGCAGGAGCCCGCTCGACGCGGCGATGCGTCCTTCGGCGTGGCAGTGCGCGCAGTTGGCGTCGAAATAGGAGCGCGTGCGCTCGGTCACGCCGCCGCTGCCGGCTGGATCGGAGAGCGTCTCGCGCTCGGCCGGCGGCGCCTGGTCGAAGAAGCCCAAGCTCGCGAGGTGGTCGAGCTGATTCACCGCGCCCTTGCCGTAGTCGTGGCTTCGATTGAGCTGCCGCGTGCGGCCGCCCAGCGTGTCGAGCTGGGAGCCCAAGCCGTGGCACTCCTGGCACAGGTTCGTGTTCGGTACTGCGTAGTCGAGCGAATGGCTCTTGCCCGCCGCGTCGACGAAGCTCACCGGGATGTCCGCGCCGGCCAGCGTGCGCACCGCCTCGGTGCCCGCGTCGTCGTACACGTAGGTGTGCGCCGTCCAGCCCGCGCTCTCGCGCACGAGCAGCCGGGTCTCGAGCAGGCGCTCGCCGAGCCCCGGGTCCCGAGCGTCGTTCAGGTAACCGAAGGTCTTCACCAATACCGCGCCGACCGGGAACTTCCAGATGTCTTGGGGCTGATAGCCGATGACCTTGCCTTCCGGAACGTACAGGAAGCGGTGCTTCTCGGTGGCGTCCGACCAGAGCGGCGAGACCACCTCGTAGGGCACGACGCGCTCGGCCGGCTTCCCGGCGCCGTCGAACAGGTGCCACTCGGCCAGGCTCTGCCAGGGTGCCCCCTCCGGCGGCGGGGTCACCTGGAGCTGCTTCGACGAACCAGCATCGCCGTCGGAGCCGCAGCCCGAGAGCGAGACCAGGAGGGTGGAGAGCAGCAGCCTACGCACACCGGGAGTCTAGCCCGCACGCCGCGGCCCTGACTACTCTCGGCCATCTCCGCCTCACCCGCCCTCTCCGATCTGCTCGGCCGTCCGATGACCGGCGTCGCCCGCATCGGCCTCGAGCACTGGCGCTGTCAGCGCTTTCGCTGGCTCGCGATCCTGGAGTACTCGCTCGCGTTCCTGTGCCTCTTGTGCGCGCTGCCGCTGATCGTCCTGGCGATGGTGTTTTCGGAGAGCGACGTCGAGATCCCGAGCATTCGCACGCGCTTCTACCAGCGCTGGCACCAGCTCCGCGTGCTCCTGTACGACCCGCGCGGCCAGACGCTCGCGTACCTGGACTTCGTGCCCGGCGACGCGGAGACCGGCTACCGCACGGTGGCGTCCATCCTGCACGCCGCGATGCGCGAGCAGGTCGTGGTGATCGAGAGCATCGTGCAAGGCGGCGCGCGCGAAGTGGCAGAGATCTGGTACGGCGGGCGCCCGCTCCTGGCCCACCCGGAGGAGCTGAACGAGGAGCGGTCGGCGGCCGTGCTCCGGCAGCACGGGGTCGAGATCGTGAACGAGCCCGACGCCTTGGTGGTCGTCGAGGAGAGCTCGCCGGCGACGGGAGCGCAGCGCGTGCTCGGCACCATCCTGTTCGTGCTGTGCCTGCCGCTCTTGTTGGTGCTGGCCTTCTCGCCCGACGGGCGGCGCCGCTTGCGGCATGCCTGGGCCGACGTCCGCGGCAAGGGACCGCCGCCCCGCGCCGTGGTGGAGATCCGCGCCGAGAGCCTCCGCACTCATCACGCCCGGGGCGACGAACGCTGGGACGAGCAGATCGTGGACGGCGCGGATCTACTCGGCATCACCTTCTCGCCGAGCTTGGGCTACGACGAGAACGTCACCCGCCAGGCCGCGAGCCTGCGCCTGATCGGCCTCCAGCGTTCCTCGACGCTGCCGCTCAAACGCGCCAATCACGCCGAGCGCGCGCTGCGGGACCTGCTCCTGTCGGCCACGCTGCGCCTGCGCCGCGCGCGACCGGAGCTCGGCTTGGCCGCGCCGGGGCCGGCGCCCACGCGCTGCCCGTTCTGCGCGGCGCTGTACCTGATGGACCCCGGCACGCGCTGCCCGAGCTGCGGCGCGCACGCGGGGCAGACACCGTGAGGGCTCACGCGCATGTCAGGGTCAGCTCCGTGATCTCCGCCGGCGCGCCCAGGCGCATGGGCGGCCCCCAGTAACCGGTGCCGTTGCTGACGTAGACGAGCGCTCGCCCGAAGCGGTGCAGGCCGCTCACCACCGGCTGCTGGAGGCGCACGAAGAAGTTCCAGGGGAAGATCTGCCCGCCGTGAGTGTGGCCGGAGAGCTGCAAGCCCACGCCCAGCCGATCGGCCTCGAACACCTGCCGCGGCTGGTGCGCCAAGAGGACGAGCTCCCGTGACTCGTCGCGGCCCTCCAGCGCACGCGCCAGGTCGGCGCCGTGCCCGCGGCCGAAGCGGTGCGCCGAGTAGTCGTCCACCCCGGCCAAGTCGAAGCTGGCCTCGCCCTCACCGATGCGCACGTGCTCGTTGCGCAAGACCCGGATGCCGAGCCGGGTGAGCTCCGCGCACCAGGCCTCCGCGCCCGAGTAATACTCGTGGTTGCCCGTCACGAAATACACGCCGTGCTTGGCCCGGAGCTCGGCCAGCGGCGCGACGTGCTCGCGCAGCTGAGCCACCGAGCCGTCCACCAAATCGCCGGTGATGGCGATGACGTCGGGCTCGAGGGCGTTGGTCTCGCGCACCACGCGCTCGATGAAGCCGCGCTGGATGGTCGCGCCGACGTGAACGTCGGTGAGCTGCACGATCCGCGTGCCGCTGAGCTCGCTGGGCAAGCGGGGGAGCGGCACCGTCACGCGCTTCACGATCAGCTCGGTGAGGCCGGAGCGCGCCGCCACGGTACCGGCGCCCCCGGCGACCAACGCCACCCCGACGCCCAACATCCGCGCGACGGTGAGCCGGCGCTCCGGATCGTCCGGCGGACCTTCGCCGAACAAGCGGCTGACCACCCCGACGCCCAGACGGCTGACGTCCACGACCGCCAGCAGCATGACGACGATGAACAGGACGCCCATCCAGCCGAAGGTCCCGAGCAGCACCGGACGCATGCCCTCGAAGCGCTGGCCGCGCGCCAGCGTGAACGTGATCGGGATGCTCAGGAACAGCGCGATCAAGAGGCCGGTCAGCACGCGATGCCACATCACGGGCAGCGCGAGGTCCCGCACCAGCCGCGCCCAGATGTAGTAGTGCAGGCTCCCCGCCAGCGAGAGCGCGACCGTGAAGAACAGGACGAACGACAGCGTGCGCGGCACGAGAGCGCTTCATAAGCACGGGATCGGCCCGCGGCCAGCCCCCAGGCTGGGCAGGGCCGAGGCATTTCCGTAGAATCGTCGCAATGACCAAGCTCAACTCGGCGATCTCGATGGCCTTGCTCGGCTTCTCGCTTCTCGGCTGCGGGGACGACGAGGGCGCCGGTGGAAGCGGCGGCAGCGGCGGCAGCGGCGGCAGCGGCGGCAGCGGCGGCAGCGGCGGGCTCGCCTGTCCGGGCGGCGAGGACGTGACCGGCTGCAGCGCGGTGCTCTCTCCAGGCCCGGACGACACCAGCGCGCTCCAGACCGCGCTGATCGACGCCAAGAGCGGCGACACGGTGTGCCTGTGCAAGGGCACCTACAGCCTGAAGAAGGAGGTGTCGCTGACGGTCCCGAACGTCACCGTGCGCGGTCTGGGCGCCAACATCGACGACGCCGTGCTCGACTTCGCAGGTCAGACCCAGGGCGACGACGGCTTCACCGTCACCAGCGACGGCTTCACCATCGAGAACCTCGGGATCAAGAACTCTCCGGGCAACGGCATCGTGGTCACCGGCGCGGAGGACGTGACCTTCCGCAAGCTCAAGGTCTGGTGGGACGCCGGCTCGGTCACCTCGAACGGCGCCTACGCCGTCTACCCCGTGAAGAGCACTCGGGTCCTCATCGAGGACTCCGAGGTGATCGGCGCCGCAGACGCCGGCATCTACGTGGGCCAGTGCAACCAGGCCATCGTGCGCCGCAACAAGGTGCACGGGAACGTGGCCGGCATCGAGCTCGAGAACACCAGCGACGCCGAGGCCTACGAGAACGAGGCCTGGGACAACACGGCGGGCATCCTGGTCTTCACCCTGCCCAACTTGGAGAAGAAGGACGGGAAACGCGCCAAGGTCTACGACAACGACGTGCACGACAACAACCGCGCCAACTTCGCCGAGCAGGGAACGATCGTGGCCAGCGTGCCGGCGGGCACCGGTTTGCTGATCCTGGCATCCGACGACAACGAGATCGCGAACAACCAGATCACCGGCAACAAGAGCGCCGGAGTGCTCGTCGTCAGCCTCACCACGCTGAACATCGTGCTTCAGACCACGCCGGATCCAGCGACCGATCCCGACCCGGAGAAGACCTACATTCACGGCAACACGTTCACCAACAACGGCAGCGACCCGCAGGACATCCTCGGCGCGTTCAACGTGAAGCCGCTGGAGAACGTGGTCTGGGACGGCGTGGTCAAGGCCGGGGTCACCGAGCCGATGCTCTGCCTGGGCGATCCACCGCTGCCGAGCTTTCGCAACATCCACGCGCCCGGCGGGATCGTGGACAACACCGTCCACACGACCGACGCCGCGCCCCATCAGTGCAAGCTGCCCGAGCTGCCCGCCCTCTCGTGGTGAGCATGCGGGTCGTCGCATTGGGACTCGCGGCCCTGAGCTGTAGCGGCGCGCCGGAGGAGCGCGAGCCGGAGTACGACGGGCCGCCCATCCCCTGGGCCTACGCGCCGTTCCCAGCGGTGAGGGCGCCGAAGGACAACCCCACCACGCCGGAGAAAGCCGAGCTCGGGCGCCTGCTTTTCTACGATCCCGTCCTGTCGAGCGATCGGCAGGTGGCCTGTGCGACCTGTCACAGCGAGATCTGGGGCCTCTCCGACGGTCTCGCCCGCTCGGTGGGCATCGGCGGCAAGGGGCCGACCGGCCCGGGCCGCACCGGGCCGAACGTCACGCGCCGAAACGCGCCGACTTTGTGGAACGTCGCCCACGAGAAACAGCTGTTCTGGGACGGGCGCTCGCCGTCGCTCGAGGCGCAAGCGCTCGAGCCGCTCCTCGACCCCAAGGAGCTCGGTCGCGCGCCGGACGAGGCCGCCTCTGAGCTCGCGACCATCCCGGAGTACGCGGCGCGCTTCGCCGCGGCGTTCCCAGCCGACGCCGAGCCGGTCAGCGCGAAGAACCTGGCGCGGGCCATCGCCGCCTTCGAACGCGGCTTCGCGACGCGACGCGCGACCTACGACCGCTACGTGGACGGCGACGCAGGTGCCCTCGACGCCGAGACGATCCGCGGCATGCAGCTCTTCGCCGAGGCCAGGTGCGCGAACTGCCACGCGCCGCCGCTGTTCGACAGCCCGCGCTTCGCGAATCGCGGCGCCGGGGACGCGACGGATCTCGGCCGCTGGGAGATCACCGGCCAGGCGGGCGACGAACGCGCATTCGCCGTCCCCACCCTGCGCAACGTCCGGGACTCGGAGCCCTACTTCCACGACGGCTCCGTGCAGAAGCTCAGGGACGCGGTGGCTCAGGAGGTCGCCCGCTCCGTGGCGGAGGGCGACTCGCGCGCGCTCGCCGCCGACGAGATCGACGCCATCACGCGTTTCCTGGACAAGGCGCTGACCGACGTGAGCGAGGAGCCGGACCGGCCGGAGTCCTTGCCGAGCGGGCTGCCGGTGCCGAAGGACGGCTTCCGGATCCCGCGCTGAACGCTCACTTCCCCATCGAGTCCCGCTCGAGGGCGAAGCGCTCCTCGATCACGCCTTTCAGGTTCTCCACCAGGTCACGCTTCGACTCGTCCGACCACTCCTTCTCGGGCTTGCCCTCGAACCACTTGAGCTCGTCGGAGTTGGTGGTGCGGAAGCGATAGCGCGCCTTGATCTCCCCCGCCGGCATGGCAAAGAGCAAGAGGTCGCCCTGGACCTCGCCGGGCTCGAAGGTCTTCGACGCCATCATGACCTTCGGCATCGTGATCTTCTTCGGCCGCACCACGGCGATGTACTCCCAGGCCAGGCAATCCTCCAGGTAGCCGACGTCGCTCTTGATGTCGCTGTCACTCTTGCCCTTGAGGTTCTTCTCCACCGCGTAGGCGCACAGCGAGAGCTTGGTGTCGTCGAGGTCGATCTCACCGTCCGTCGGATCGCGGTGGACGTCGAGGAGCCACTTGTCGCCTATGGTGATGAACTTCGTCTTCTCGAGCTTGACCGTGAGCGGCTTCTCGCTCTTCACCGCCGGCTCGCTCTTGGCCTTCTGGCTCATCTCCGGCAGCTTGTCCAAGAGCGCCTTGACCTTCGGCGCGAGCTCCTTGAAACGCTTGACGTGCTCCGGCTCGGTGTAGACCGTCGGCGCTGGATCGGGCTCGCTCTTCTTCTTGCAGGCGAGGAGCGCGCCCAAGAGGACTCCAAGCCACAGCATCGAGTGCAATCGGGGCTTCATCGGCGCGGAGCGTATCGCGACGACTCAGGCGAGCACCAGCGCTCCGATGCGCAGCCCGTCCACCGCTGCGCTGACGATGCCGCCGGCGTAGCCCGCGCCTTCGCCCGCCGGGTAGAGCCCGGCGAGGTCCAAGGCCTCCAGCGTCTCCGGATCCCGGGGCACCCGCACCGGGCAGCTGGTGCGCGACTCGACGCCGATGAGCACGGCCTCCTCGCTCAGATAGCCGCGCATCTGCCGTTCGAACTGCCGGAGCGCGCGCCGCAGGCGCTCGGACAGGGCGAGCCCGCCCGCGTCGAGCACGTCCGCGACGTTGCCGGCGGCGAGCCCTGGGACGTAGCTCGACTCGGGTACGCGGGTCGAACCCCGCCCCGCCGCGAAGTCGGTCGCGCGCGTAGCCGGAGCCCGGAGCGCCCCGCCGCCGGCCTCGAGCGCGGCGCGCTCGATGCGGCGTTGCAGCTCCACGCCGGCGAGCGGACCGCGGAGCCCCGCGGCTTCGAGGTCCTCCAGCTCGACCGCGACCACCAGACCCGAGTTCGCGTAGGGCGAGTCGCGACGCGACAGGCTCATGCCGTTCACGACCAGGCCGTCGGGCTCCGTGCTCGCCGGCACCACCCAGCCGCCCGGGCACATGCAGAACGAGAACACGCCGCGCTGCTCGACCTCCGTGACCAGGCGGTAGGCCGCGGCGGGCAGCTTGGGGTGCCCCGCGGCCTGGCCGTATTGGATGCGATTGACCAGGCTCTGGGGGTGCTCGATGCGCACACCGAGCGCGAAGGGCTTGGGCTCGAGCCTCACGCCCGCGCGCTCCAGCAGCTCGAACACGTCCCGCGCCGAGTGACCGGTCGCGAGCACGACGGCCTCGGCGGCGAGCTCTGTGCCGTCGGACAGGCGCACTCCGGCCACCCGGCGCCGGCCCGTGGATCCCTCTACCAACAGGTCGCTGACCCGTGCGCCGAAGCGGAGCTCGACGCCCACGCCCTCGAGGCGCTCGCGGATCGCGCTCACCACCTGCGGCAGGCGGTTCGAGCCGATGTGCGGGCGAGCCTCGGTCAGGATCGAGCCCGGCGCCCCGTGGAGCGCCAGCACCTCGATCACGTCGCGCACGTTGCCGCGCTTGTGTGAGCGCGTGTAGAGCTTGCCGTCGCTGTAGGTGCCGGCGCCGCCCTCGCCGAAGCAGTAGTTGCTGTCCGGATCGACCACCCCCTTCTGGTTCAACAGCTTGAGATCGCGCCGTCGCGGCTGGACCTGCTTGCCGCGATCGACCACCACCGAGGCGATCCCGCGCCGTGCCAGCGCGTAGGCCGCGAACATCCCGGCGGGGCCGTCGCCCACGATCACGACCCGCGCGGGCGGCGTGACCTCCCGCGGCGGGGGCTCGCCGAGCGCGAGCGACGCGGGGGCACCGATCCCTATCAGCACGTGGAACCGAATGCGTCCCCGGCGCGCGTCGAGCGAGCGTTTCCTCACCTCGAGCTCGGGCAGCGACTCGGCGCCGACGCCGAGCTCCCGGGCCACCCGCGCGCGCAGGGCCGACGGGTCATCGGCGTCGTCGAGACCGAGCTCGATGCTGACTTCTTCGGGGAGCTTCTCGCGGGACACGGTGAGCGGTGTCGCAGCATAGCGAGAAATGAGCTAGCCTCGAGGGATGCGCGGCGCGGTCTGGCTGCTCCTCGGGAGCGTCGCTCTCGGGTGCAGCTCCGAAGAGAGCACCCCCTCCGACGTCGGGCGCCGGAGCGCCCCGGTGGTCCTGCTCCCGGAGAGCGACAATCACGTCTCCGGCGTGCTCGGGCGCCCCGCCGAGCTCGGCGCGGGCCGCCGGGTCGAGGCGCGCACCGGCGACGAGCCCGGCGAGAGCGATCTCTGGCTGGTGGAGGCGGACGGCTCCGCAGCGCCGCTCTGCCCCGCGCTCGGCCCCGATGAGCTGCCCCTGGCGATGCCCGACGGGCGGGTCGTGTTCATGTCCGGCCGCACCACGGTGACATCGCTCTGGATCGCCGATCCGAAGACCGGCACCGCGACGCAGCTCACCAACCACGGGCTCGTCGCCGGCAAGCCCTGGAAGAACTTCGTGCCGCCGCCCTCCGGCGACGGCGCGCGGGTCGAGGACGGCGCCATCGTCTACGACGACGGCAGCGGCCGCGTCTGGCGCGTCGAGCTCGCGACGGGCAGAGCGAAGGTCGAGGCCACGCCGTGAAGCGCGTGGCCTTCGCCGTGGCGGTCCTCGCCTGCGCCGGCTCGGCGTCGGCGCAGAACTACCGCTTCCCGATCGAGCTGCCCAGCTCGGGCACGCAGCCCTACGTCACCGCCTACCGAGATCAGGACACCGGCACCGGGCTGAAGGACTGGAACTGCGGCACCACCACCTACAACGGCCACAAAGGCAGCGACTTCGGCATCGGCAGCTGGCCGGTCATGGACGCCGGTAGCCGCTGGATCGTGGCCGCGGCCGACGGCAAGGTCATCTTCGTCAACGACGGCTGCGACGACCACTGCTCCACCGGCGCCTGCGGCTGCGGCAGCGGCTTCGGCAACTACGTCCGCCTCCAGCACGCCGACGGCAAGACCACGACCTACGGCCACATGATGAAGGGCTCGATCGCCGTCTCGCTGAACGCCGACGTGAAGTGTGGCCAGCACCTGGGCAAGGTCGGCTCCAGCGGCAACTCGACCGGGCCGCACCTGCACTTCGAGCCGCGCAACTCCAGCGCCACCTCGCTCGAACCCTTCGCGGGCTCCTGCGGCGCCTCGTCGAGCCTGTGGCTGAGCCAGGGCAGCTACAAAGGGCTGCCCGGCGATCAATGCGAGAACCCGACGCCGCCGGAGGTGGACGACTCGTCGCTCGCGAGCGAGTCGCCGGCCGGCACCATCAACGTCGCGCCCGGCGCGAGCTTCCAGAAGAGCTGGGTGCTCCAGAACACCGGCAACACGACCTGGAGCGCGTCCGGCGGCTACACGCTCGCGCACACCGGTGGCGACGCCCTCGGCGGCAGCTTCCCGGCGGCGCTCGGCGGCGGCGAGAACATCGCGCCGAACGCGCAGAAGACCTGGGCCGTGGCGTTCGTGGCGCCGACCTCGCCGGGCAGCTACAGCGGGGACTTCCGCATGGACCGCGCCGGCAAGGGCGCGTTCGGCGCGACGCTGCACCTCGACGTCGTGGTGACGGACTCGGGCGGCGGCGGCGGCGCGAGCGGGGGCGGCGGCGCGAGCGGCGCGGCCGGCAGTCCGCCGAGCGGCGGCGCGGGCCCGAGCGGCGGCGGCGGTTCGATGAGCGCCGGCGGCAAGGGCGGCACCCCCGCGGTGGGCGGCGCCGGCGCGAACGCTGCAACGGCGAGCGGCACGGACGTCCAGGGTGGCTGCGCGTGCCGCGCTGCGCCGGTCTCCGAGAGCCGGCTCGAGTGGCTCGCGCTCGCGGCGCTCGCGCTGCTCCGCAGACGCCGATGACGCGCCGGCTCGAGTTCCTCTACGACTTCTCCTGCCCGTTCGCCTACCTCGCGTCCACGCAGGTGCGCGCGCTCGCGGAGCGAACGCGGGCCGAGCTGGTCTACCAGCCGTTCCTGCTCGGCGGCGTGTTCAAGGCGCTGGGCGGCGAGCCGATGGCGAGCATGGCCCCGGCCCGCGCGCGCATGAACGGCCTCGACATGTACCGCTGGGCGGAGCACTGGCGCGTGCCGCTGGTGATGCCGCCGGGCCATCCGAACCGGACGGTGCTCGCGCTGCGCGCCACCCTCGCCTCGGACGACGTGCCCCGGGCGAGCCACGCGCTGTTCGAGGCGTACTGGGCCGAGGGACAGGATCTGTCGCGCCCCGAGGTCGTCGAGCGCGCCCTCACCGGGGTCGGCTTCGACGGCGCGGCGCTCGTGGCCCGCGCCGACGACGAGCGCGCGGAGCTCTTCGCGCGCACCGAGCGCGCCGTCGAGCTCGGCGTGTTCGGCGCGCCGGCGTTCGTCGTAGAGGGTGAGCTCTACTGGGGACAGGATCGCTTGGACCAGGTCGAGCGCGCGCTCGGCGGCACGCCCCCGGCGCCCGCGCCTCGAGCCCGGCGCGCGGGCGCGCGGGTGGACTTCTGGTACGACTTCTCGAGCCCCTTCGCCTACCTCGCCTCGACCGCCATCGAGGGCGTGTGCGCGCGAACCGGGGCCGAGCTCCGCTTTCGGCCGTTCTTGCTCGGCGGCTTGTTCAAGGCCATCGGCACGCCGGACGTTCCTTTGTTCAGCTTCCCCGAGGCGAAGCGGCGGTACTTCGAGCGCGATCTCCAGCGAGCGGCGGCCGAGCGCGGCGTGACGCTGCGCTTCCCGTCGGGCTTTCCGATGCGAACCGTGCTGCCGCTCCGCTTGGTGCTCGTCGCTGGTCACGACGCCGGTCGCCTGACCCACGCCCTCTACCGCGCGGCTTGGTGCGACGACCGGGACATCGCGGATCCAGAGGTGCTCGCCGCGATCTGCGCGGAGCTCGACCTCGATCCCGCGCTGGTCGAGCGCGCCGGCTCCGAAGCCGCAAAGCGAGCGCTCCGGGAGAGCACCGACCAAGCCGTTTCCCTGGGCCTGTGCGGCGCGCCGTCCTTCGTGGTCGACGGCCAGGTCTACTGGGGCCAGGACCGCCTGGCGTTCGTCGAGCGGGCGCTGGGCACGCTTTGATCGATGGACGCCCGCCCGAGCCTCGTGGAAGGCTCCGGACGGATCCGCATGGCCAAGTCCACCATCCCTCCCGACGCCGCGCCGCGCTTCGACGGCGCCGATCTCACCGGCGCTCGCTTCGAGGGCGCAAACCTCGAGCAGGCGCGCTTCAAGTCCAGCAAGCTCGACGGCGCTCGCTTCGAGGGCGGCTCGCTCTCGCGGGTGCGCGTCAAGAACACCACGCTGATCGGCCTCGACGTCGACGACATCGACGCCAAGGCGAGCCGCATCGCGAACGCCGATTTGACCTCGCTCAGCCTCACCGACGCCAACCTGTCCCACGCGGAGCTCCGGGACATCGACGGCACGAAGCTCCGCCTGACCGACGCCAAGCTCGGCGAGGCGCGGCTCGAAAACGTGGAAGGACGGCGGCTCGAGCTCTCGGACGCGAACCTCGCCGGCGCGCACCTCACGAACGTGGACCTCTCCAGCGCCGTGCTCGACGACGCGAAGCTCGCCGGCGCCAGCCTGAAGAACTGCGACCTCGGCGGGGTCACCATCACGGACGCTTCGTTCGCACGGGCCATCCTCGAAGACGTGGACGCCGCCGGCTGCACGCTGACCGACGCCAAGCTCGCCGGCGCCCGCTTCATCGACGTCGATCTCGAGGGCGTGACCCTCGAGAACGCCAAGCTGACGGGCGCGCGCCTGCACAACGTCGATCTGTCGAACGCCAAGATCGATGGGGCCACCCTGGCTGGCCTGACCATCAACGGCTTCAAGATCGACGAGCTGATCGCCGCGGCCCGCGCGGCCCAAGGGACGGGCACGCAGCGGATGCCGTAGCCCCTACTTGGGCGATCTTGCCACCATCAGATCGCGATCGGCAGGAGTGGCGAAGACCCCACGGAAACGACCGGCGGGGCCGGCGGATACCGGTCCGGTGCGGAGGAGGAGTCGCCCCTTCTTCGCAGGTCGGGCGCTCTCGAGTCCCCCGTGAAGACGGCAGCGCTGCGGGCTTTCCAGGTGCCGAACGCGCGCGAGTCGAGCCTAACCCGAGAGCTCCGCCTGGGAGCGCTGCCGGGGCGGCTCGCCCCGCCGGAGCTCGTGGACGGTGAGCGCCGAGGCCGGAAGCGCCGCCACCGCTGCGCTGACCATGTGCTCGTGGTGGGTGAACAGGAGAACCTGGATCCGGGACGCGGTCTCCGCCAGAACCTCCAGCGCCGCTCGCGAACGCTCGTCGTCGAAGTTGATGAGCACGTCGTCCAGGCACAGCGGCAGGGCTTCGTTGGCACCCGCGTAGTGCTCGAGGCTCGCCAATCGGAGCGCCAGGTACAGCTGGTCGCGCGCGCCGTCGCTGAGGCTCTGGATCGGCACCCGCGAGCCGTCCTTCGCCACGGCGCAGAGCACCGGCGGCTCGGCATCGTGATCCACGCGGAGCTCCGAGTAGTTGCCCAGCGTCAGCCGCGGGAAGAGCTGATTGGTGCGCGCGAGCAGCGGCGCCTGATGAGTCGCGCGGTAGCGCTCCACCTCGTCGTGCAGGATCAGCCACGCCGTCCTGACCCGCGCCCAGCGCTCCGCCGCGCTGCGGAGCTTGGCCAAGATCGCCTCGGCCTCCACCTGCGCGTCCGCCGCGCTCTGCCGGTCGTCGAAGCGCGCGAGCCCGCTCTCCGCCGCGAGCACGCGGTCGCGAGCGGCATCGCGCGCCGCGTCGAGCTCGACCAGGGCGTCCTCCAGCTCGACCGACCCTCTGCGAGCCTCGTGCAAGCTCACTCCGAGCGCCCGCTCCCGCACCTCGTCCAGGCTTGCCGTGCCGCAGAGCTCGGCGAGGTCCCGATCGAGCTCGGCTATCTCGCGCTCGGCCTGGCGACGCGTCGTCGCCGCGGCCTCGGCTTCGGGCAGGAGAGCCGGGTCGCTGACACCAGCGGCACCGAGCAACATCGAGAGCTCACTCTGCGCTGCCTCGGAGCGGGCCTCGAGCTCGTTCGTCCGCTCGACGGCACGGACGCGCCGCGCCTCCAGGTCAGCCCTCTTCCGCGCGGCCTCGCGGTGCGCGCGGTACTGCTGGATGATCCGCGTGGCCACCTGGTCCGGCTCCTTCGCCACCTTGTCGGAGAGCTCGGGCAGGAAGCGCAGCGCCAGCGTCGTGACGTCGCGCTCGAACCCTTCGCAGGTCTGCTGCATGCCCCTGATGCGGTGCTCCAGCGCGTCGCAGGTGTCGAGGTCGGCGGTCAGCTCGCCCATCGCGACCTGGACCTCGTCCGCTTCCGCGGGGCTCGCCTCGGCCCCGAGCCCCAGGTGACGAACTGCGTCCGCCCAGCGCTCAGCCCAGGCGCCCAGCGCCCGCTCCACATCCTCACGAGCGCTCGTCTCGCCGGCGAGCGCGGCGCGCGCGCTGGCGAGCGCCACGTCCAGCTCGCGGCGGTGCTCGCGCGCGCGCACCCAGCGCGCCACCAACGCGCGCATCTCGTCGGGCGAGCGCGGCAACACGCCCGTCTCGACCCAGAGCGCGCGCCACTCGGAGTCCAGGCCCTGCTGCTCGGCGTCCAGCGACGCGCGCTCGGCCTCCAGGGCCTCCAGCGCTTCCGCGCACCTGGCGCGCCGGTCTTCGAGGCTGACGAAGCGCTCGACGCGCTTGGCCTCGCGCCGCAAGCGATCCGCGAGGTCGTCGGCTCGGCGCGCGAGCCGCTCGAAGCTCTCGACGACCGCTCGATCGACCCGTGCCCCGCTCCCGAGCGCCTCGCCGATCGGCACGAAGGCGGCGTCGCGGGCCTCCCGCACCCGGCCGAGCTCGGCTTCCGTCGGCACCTCGCCGGCCAGAGCCACCTCGGCGAGCTGCGCGCGAGTGGTGGCGGCGTCGCTGTCGAGCGCTTGGCGCCGGTCTGCGAGCTTGTCTCGGGCGCGCTCGAGCTTCTGCTGGCGGCGCGCGAACGACTCCACGCTCTCCTGGCTGGGTAACACGCGATCGATCAGCTCGGCAGGTGCACCCGCGTCGGCGAGCTCGCGCGGCGCCAGCGCTCGCCTCTCCTCGAGCTCTGCCACGACTGCGCGCTGCTCGGCCTCTCGCTTCCTCGCCTGCCCGAGCTCCGTCTCGAGCCGGGCCCGCTCCACCGTGAGCGCCTTGACGCGCGCCACCTCCGCGCGCCGCGGGATCAGCGCCCGCGCGTCGGAGTCCAGCGAGCGCCCGAGGGCCGCCAGGCGGCGGCTCACCAGGGCTCGGGAGGCCGCGAGCTTGCTCCGCTGCCGCCCCAGGTCAGTCCGATCGCGGCGGTACTCGCCCAGTCTCTCCTGCAGGGCGTCGATGCTCGCGTCGTCGAGCGCGAGCAGCTCGTCGGAGACGACCAAGCCCGCCAGCTCGGCGGCGATCTTCTCGAGCTCGGCCTGATTGTATCGGGCTTCCCGCTCCGCCGAATCCAGCTCCCGCAGCGCCAACAGGCGGCGTTCCGCTGCGTCCTCCGGCAAGAGCGGCGCGCGCGCCACCGGCGTGAGGCGCTTCTCTGCCTCGTCCCGCTTGCCGATGATGGGCAGGACGGCCACCAGCTCCTGGGCCGCGGCGAGCTTCCTCCTCAGCTCTGCGCGCCTCTGCTCGAGCTCCAGGAGCTCCGACCGGGCAGCCTCGAGCTCCTGCTTCTGCTGCGTCCAGGCCTGCGGCTGCGTGGACTCCGTGCGCACGCGCTTCATGGCTTCCGCGTACTCGCGGAGCGCCACGTTGATCAGGGGCTTCCTCGCGTGAGCGCGCGGATTGAAGAGCCCATCGGCCTCCGCGCACAGCTCGTCCAACAAGCGCTTGACGCTGCCGCCGCCGATCCCGGCGTCGAACAGGCTCTGCCCCACGTCACCGCCGCCTCGCGCCAGCTGCTCCCCTCCTTCGCGCAAGCGCTCGTGGTCGAGGCCGAGCTCGGTCTTGAACACGCTCTCGCTCACGCCGCCGAGCAGCCGCGCGACCGCGTTCTCCTCGAGGGGCTCGCCGCTCGGGGAGAGCAGCGTGTTCTTCCGGCCTTTCCTGCGCAAGAACGAGAGCTCACTGCCGTCCGCGGCGCGCACCCGCCCCGACAAGAGCAGCTCGTCGTGCAGGTAGGTGTCGGGCGACGAGTGTGGGACGCCATAGAAGAGCGCGGTGATGGCGCGCAGCGCGGTGCTCTTGCCGGCCTCGTTCCGCCCGTGGATCAGCTGCAACCCCGGCGCGGAGAGATCGAGCCGAGCGTCGGTGAAGCCACCGAAGCGCAAGAGACCGAGCTCGAGCAGCCTCATGCGTCGTCCTCGCCGGTCAGACGTGGCAACAGCAGCTGCTCGACGTCCGCGAGCAGCGCGTCGATGCCGCCGGGGACTTCCCAGTCGAGCGCGAGCGGTCCGCTCCTGAGGGGCGAGGGCAGCTTGGCGCTCAGGGTCAGGAGCTCACGGCCGAGGTCCGCTCGAGCCTCGGCCGTCTCGCGGAAGCGTCGGATGCCTCGCAGCACCTGCCCCACGGCGTCGTCGCGGGCGGCCATGTCCCCGAGCTCGACCGGACCCCGCGTGGAGAGGCGGATCTTCTCGATCCACAGGTCGTCGCCCCCGAGCTCGCTGCCGAGCGCCCGCACCTCCGCCTGCAAACGCGCCGGATCGCGCCGCAGCCCCGCGTGGGCGGCGCTGGCGCCGCCGATCACCACGCGCGCGCAGAGCAACCGACCCTCGGCCTCGACCACCGCGCGCGAGAGCGCGTCGCGCACCCTGCCGAGGACTTCGTCCACGCTCGACGCGCTGGTCGCGTCGATGTCGCACGAGTCGAAGCGCACCACGTCGAGGGGGCGATGCTCGACGCTCACGATGCGCCCGTCGCCGACCTCCAAGAGCGTCGCGCCCTTCGGCCCCGTCTCGCGGGCGTGTCGCCCCTGGAGGTTGCCGGGGAACACCACCCAAGGGTCCTCGCTCAGGACCTCTCGCTGATGCACGTGGCCGAGGGCCCAGTAGTCGTAGCCCTTGCTCACCAGGTCCGCGAGCGTGCACGGCGCGTAGGGCTCGTGGCCTTCCCGACCGGTGACGCTGGTGTGCAGGAGCCCGATGTTGAGCAGTCCCGTCAGAGGCTCTGGGTAGGCGCTCACCAGATTGGCCGTCACGGCCCGGGTCTCGAAACCCTGGCCGTGCACCACCACCCCGAGGTCGTCGAAAGGAACGCTCTCCGGGCGCTTGACGGAGAGCTCGCGCACCGCAGCCGGGAGATCCAGGTGCTTCTGCAGCTGACTGGCGGCGTCGTGGTTGCCGCGCAGCCACACCACTCGCACGCCGGCGCTGGCCAAGCGGCCGAGCTCCCGGCGGAAGAACAGCGCCGTCGAGTAGTCCTTCCAGTCGCCGTCGTAGACGTCGCCCGCGAGAAGCACGAGCGACGCTTGCTCTTCCAGCGCCATGCTGACCAAGTTCACGAACGCCGCGCGGGTGGCGCCGCGGATGCGGTGCACCGGGGCGCCGTCGTAGCGCTCGAGCCCGGTGAGCGGGCTGTCGAGGTGCAGATCGGCGGCGTGGACGATCTTCATCCTGTATCCCCGGAGGCTTCTACCACGCTCGGCGCCCGGCGCTGCGCGGGGTCGGACGCAGTCTGTCACAGCGGCGAAAATTGTGCGGCGGGACGCCGCGTTTCGCTCGTCGAGCGCCTGCGCTAAGTTCCGCTCCGTGACTCAACCCTATGCAATGGCGATCTGCGTCGGCGGCGGCCCGGCGCCCGGCATCAACAGCGTGATCGGTGCGGCCACCATCCGGGCGCGCCTGGCGGGGGTCCCGGTGCTGGGGATCCGCGACGGCTTCCAGTGGGTCATGAAGGGCGACATCGACCATGTGATGCCGCTGACCGTGGAGAACGTCAGCCGCATCCACTTTCGGGGCGGCAGCATCATCGGCATCTCGCGCACCAACCCCACCAAGGACGAAAAGGACCTCGAGAACACGGTCATCTCGCTGCTTCGCATGAACGTCGACCGCCTGATCACCATCGGCGGCGACGACACCGCCTACGCGGCGCTGCGCCTGAGCCAGCAGGCCCAGGGCCGTATCCGCGTGGCCCACGTCCCCAAGACCATCGACAACGACCTGGACTTGCCGGAGAACATCCCGACCTTCGGCTTCCAGACCGCGCGTCACGTCGGCGTGGGCATCGTCAAGGACCTTCAGGTCGACGCCTACACCACCAGCCGCTGGTACTTCATCGTGACCATGGGGCGGAAGGCCGGGCACCTGGCGCTCGGCATCGGCAAGGCCGCGGGGGCGACGCTCACCTTGATCCCGGAGGAGTTCAAGGCACCCGAGCTGCGCATCGACCACATCGTGGACACGCTGGCCGGCGCCATCATCAAGCGCCTGTCGTACGGCCGCAGCGACGGCACGGCGGTGATCGCCGAGGGCCTCGTCGAAAAGCTCTCGGCGGAGGATCTGAAGGGCATCACCGACGTCGAGCGCGACGCCCACGATCACCTGCGCATCGCGGAGATCAGCTTCGGGGAGATCCTCAAGGCCAGGGTGCAAGCCCGGCTCAAGGAGCACGGCATCAAGACCACCATCGTCGCCAAGAACATCGGCTACGAGCTGCGCTGCACCGACCCCATCCCCTTCGACATGGAGTACACGCGTGATCTGGGGCACTGCGCGGCGGAGTACCTGCTCGAAGGCGGCACGGACGCCTTGATCACCATCCACCACGGCGTCTTCAAGCCGCTCCGGCTCGACAAGATGATCGACCCGGAGACCCAGCGCATGCGGGTGCGCATGGTGGACACCACCACCGAGCACTACCGCATCGCCCATCGCTACATGCTGCGCCTGAGGCGCGACGACTTCCGGGACGCCCACGAGCTCGCGAAGCTCGCGGCCACCGCCCACATGTCCCTCGACGACTTCCGGGCGCGCTTCGAGTACCTGGTGCGCGACGAACCGGCACCGATCCAGTTTCTGCCCGGCTACTCCCCGCCGGAGTCCACGCCCATCCCGCCGCCGGTGCGCCCGGGCTGAGTCCGGGCGCCCGCGGCATGATGACAATTGGCCGCACGCACTGCTGACGAACTGTCTCGGCTCGAGGAGCGGCGGCCGTGGTTTCGCACACTTGCAGCGACGCTCTCGCCTGGAACGATCTTTGAAGAGATAATGGCTCGATGCTGGCGCTCGTCCGGACCTTGCTGCCCTGGTCCGCGCCGGTCTCTCTCCTCGGCCTCGCCCTGGCCAGCGCCGAGCTCGGCGCGGCGCCGCCGAAGGCTCCCGCGCCACAGGCGCCCCCCGAGCCCGCACCTAGCCCGGGCTCGACCGGCGTGCTGAGCCGCGCGCTCGAGGCGCCCGCGCCCTTGGGGCCCGAGTCATGTCCGAGCGGGATGCTCCTGGTCGAAGGCAGCTACTGTCCCAAGGTAGAACAGAAGTGCCTTCGCTACCTCGACGCCAAGGAGGGGCGCTTCGGCGG
Source organism: Polyangiaceae bacterium (assembly GCA_015075635.1). NCBI lineage: Bacteria > Pseudomonadati > Myxococcota > Polyangiales > Polyangiaceae > Polyangiaceae bacterium. Next base: position 1,750,989 of record JABTUA010000001.1, on the reverse strand, counting down.
CTTCCGTTGCGCGGAGTACGCGCCGAGCCGCTGCCTCTCGGCGGAGCGGCGGAGCATGCGCTTCTGCATCGATCGCGACGAGCACGTTGCCAACGGCGAGAGCTTGCCGCAGAACCACGCCAGCCTGCGCATCGCCGAGAAGACCTGTGCGAGCGAGGGCAAGCGCGTCTGCCGTGAGAGCGAGTGGAACTTCGCCTGCGAAGGGGAAGAGATGCTGCCCTACCCGTACGGTCTGTCTCGGGATGAGAGCGCCTGCAACGCCGACCGCAGGGATCTAGTGGATGCCGAGGGCAAGCTGCGCGACCATCGCGCGCCGCCAGGCTCACACCCGCGCTGCCTGAGCCCCTTCGGCGTGCGCGACATGAGCGGCAACCTGGAAGAGATGGTGGCCCGCGACGGCCCGGGGCCGACGGTGCCCGCGATGAAGGGCGCCTACTGGCAGCCGAGCAGGAATCACTGTCGCGCGGCGCAGACCAAGCACGACGCCTGGTATCACGGACCCGAGACCGGCTTCCGTTGCTGCGCCGACGCGCCGAGCCCCTGACGCGAGCGCGCGGCGCCGACTCCTGATATGCTCCGACGCATGCGCGGTGCTCTCGCCTGGCTGGCGCTCGGAGTCGTCTCCGTCGCAGCGCTCGGCGCCTGCGGCGTCGAGGAGGAGGGCGGGCTCTCGACCGGCGGCTCCGCGGGGAGCAGCGGCGGCGGAACCGCTGCGGGCGGCGCCGCCGGCTGGACCAGCGGGGGAAGCACGGGCGGCGGCGGCAGCCCAACCGGCGGCGCGGGCGGTGCGACCGGCGGCGCCGGCGGCGCGGCGGGCTCGGGCGGCAGCGCAGCGACGGGCGGCGCATCGGGCAGCGGCGGCTCGGCCGCGACCGGCGGCGCATCGGGCAGCGGCGGCTCGGCCGCGACCGGAGGCTCAGGCGGCAGTGGCGGCTCGGCCGCGACGGGAGGCTCGGGCGGCAGCGGCGGCGCGACCGGTGGCAGCGGCGGCGCCACCGGTGGCGGCGGCGGCGCGACCGGTGGCAGCGGCGGAACTTCTGCGTCGCCGTGCCCGACCGCGCAGCCTACGAGCGGCTCCGGGTGCAGCGCGGTCGCGGTGGGCTGCCTGTACGGGGGCAACCAGTGCGCTTGCTGGGGCGGCACATGGCACTGCAACGCGTGCCCGACCAGCGCCCCTTCGAGCGGAAGCTGCACGACCGGCTGGGCTTGCAACTACGGCAGCACCGCGTGCGGCTGCGACTACATGAGCCCGAGCTGGAGCTGCCTGACCTGCCCGACGACCAAGCCAGGCGACGAGACGAGCTGCAACAGTCAGAGCGCAGTCTGCGCCTACGGCAACGGGTTCTGCCGTTGTCGCTGGAACAGCTCGGCGAGCGCGATGCGCTGGGACTGCCCCTGAGCTACGGACAAGCCGCCTGTCCGCCGCCGCTGGCGTAGGCCTTCACCTTGTTCACGAGGTTGCCCCCGTCGGTGCTGGGGTTGGTCTGCCCACCCATGCCGGAGCCAAACGCGGCGCCGACACCGTGGGCCGCTGCGACCTCGTTCATGTGCGTCAGGAAGTAGTCGACCCGGTTGTCCTTCCACTTCTCGTTCTGGTTCGGCAGGCTCATGTTCCCCACCGGGAGCTGCCACCAGAACACCGGCTTCTTGGCGCTCTCCCCCAGCGCCTTGGCCCAGGCGAACGCCTGGGTGAAGTTCGGCAGCGTGGCGTTGGTGGCGTCCCACCAGCGGTTCTGCCCCTGCGACTCGTACCAGGCCGCGTCGCGATCGGCCGCGTCGATCACGACGAAGTCGGCGTTCGGGCCGGCCGCCGCCAGGAACTTCCCCAGCTTGTCGGCGTGGCCGGCGACGTCGAAGGTCGGATCCTTGTTCAACAGCACGTCGAACTTCGTCGCCCAGCCCGAGCCGTGCAGGCTCACCTTGGCGTTCGGCGCGTACTTCTTGCTCATCGCGATCAGGCACTGGCCCATGCCGGCAATGGTGTTCGGGAGCGAGCCGCAGTCGGTGGCGTTCGCGCTGGCGACGGCGGCGGGGATCTTGGCGGGATCGTCGTTGACCTGCTGGGCGTAGCCCCAGAAGTCGGGCTCCAGGTGCAGGAAGGCCACGTCGCTTCCGACCTGTTGCACCACGAAGCGCCAGTCCGCGTAGTAGCGCGCCATGAACGTCGCGTCGTTCGCTTTGGTGACCTCGGCGGCGCCCTCGGCTACCCCGCTCGCTTGCAGGAGCATGTAGTAGGTCAGCATCGGGATCTGGCCGTCCGCCTTGGCCTTCTGCACGAAGTTCCGCGCATAGGCTCCGGGAGGGTCCTTGTCGTATTGCCAGCAGCCCCACCACGCGCAGCCAGGTCCCGAGTTGGCGCAGCTCGTGCCCGCGGCGGTGCATCCCGTGTCGCACTTGGCGCAGGGACCCGCACCGTCGGCGATGCCACCGGAGAGGTATAGGTAACGCACGTCGAAGGGTGCGGCCTTCGCGATGTCGTCGGCCATCGACGCGCCGACGAGCGTCTTCGACTTGCCGAGCGAGGCGAGGAAGTCTCCGGCCAAGCAGCTGCCGGCTCCGCCGGTGCCCGCGCCGCCGCTCCCGCCGCCGCCGGAGCTACCGCCACCGCCGGAGCTACCGCCGCCGCCCGACGCCCGCGCCGCCGCCGGTCGCGCCGCCGCCACCGCCCGCCGCGCCCCGCTCGCGCCGCTCCCCCCGCCGCCGCCGGCTCCGCCGCCGGAGCTCCCGCCGGTGCCGGCGGATCCGCCGCCGCCATCGTCGTCACCGCACGCGACTCCCACGCTCGCGAACGCGAGCACCACTCCGAGGCCCAGCCACCGCCCGCTCGTCATGCAGGGCATGTTAGAGCATCGAAGAGCTCGGCGGGGGCTCCAAGGCACGCCAGCGCGCCGCGCAGATCGTCGGGCAGCGGAGCGCTCACCGTGAGCGCGCCCGCCGGGCGCCTGACCTCGAGCGACAGCGCGTGGAGCCCCAGGCGGCCGAGCGGGGTCTCGCCGCGGATCTTCCGATTGAACCAGCCGGTGCCGTAGTTCGCGTCCCCTGCGATGGGGTGCCTGATGTGGGAGAGATGGCGCCGGATCTGGTGGAAGCGTCCGGTCACCGGCCGCGCCTCGACGAGCGAGCAGTGGTCCCCCGCCCAGAGCCGCCGGAAGCGCGTCAGCGCGGGAACGCGCTCGCCGCCTTCGGCGCGTGGCACCGGGTAGTCCAGCACCAGCTCTTCGGGAGCGACGCCACGTACCAGCGCGAGGTACACCTTTCGCACCGCGCCGCTCTCCAGATCGAGCTGCCACGCGCGCGCCGCTTGCTCCGACAGGCCGAAGGCCAGCGCGCCGCTGGTGCCGCGGTCTAGGCGGTGCAGCGGCCAGACCTTGGCGCCGATGGTGTCGCGCGCCCGCGTCATCGCCACGTCCGAGTCCGGCGCGAGCTCGCTCCTGTGGGTGAGCAGGCCCGCTGGCTTGTCGACGACCAAGAGCGAGGCGTCGCGATACAAGATCGGGATCACGATTGACCGCGGGGCCGCTGGCTGTGACGCATGCCGAGCGCTTCCTCCGGCAGCTCGACGCGCCCCAGCGCGGCCTCGGCAGCTTCCAGGCGTCGTGCCGCGACGGAGAGGCCGTCGTGGAGGTCGCGCCGCTCCGAGCTCGAGAGCTGTCGAAACAGCGTCTCGAGCGCGCGGCGATTGAAGGCCAAACCGAGGGGCGAGCCCTTGTCCAGGTTCAAGTCGATGGACCCGCCGAGAAGCCCGATCGCTCGCTCGTGATCGCCGCTCTCCCGAGCGATGTCCGCCAGCGCCGCGCTGGTGCGGGCCAGGCCGATCACGTCGCGAATGCGCTGCTGGATTTCCGCCGCGGCGAGCAGGTGATCGATGGCCTCGCGCGGGCGTCCGGCGGCCATCTCCAACCGGCCCAACGTCTCCCATAGCCGGCCCAGCTCGAGCTGCCTGTCCAGCTCGCGGAACACGGACTCCGCGCGGGCGGCGTGCTCGATACCGACCTCGAGCGCGTCGCGCTCGTGCCCGGGTCGCGGCGGCGCGTGCAGGACCAACCGGCCGAGCAGGTGATCCGTCTCCGCCATCTCGAAGCGCGCGGTCAGATCGTCACGCGCGCGTTCGGCGAAGATCTCCCGAGACTTCTTCAGCAGGTGGTGAGCGCGCACGGGATCGCCAGCCCGGACCCATACCGCGGCCTCGTCGTTCAGGAGGCGCGCGGCGTCGAGCGGCTTGCCCGCCTCGAGCAAGGCGTGGCTGGCCTCACCCAGCTCCGACAGAGCCTTCTCCAGCGAACGCGCGTCGCCCATGTCGTAGTGAACGGCGGCCGAGAGCGCTGCGACCTCCGCTCGGAGCTCGACCGGATCGGTCGGTAGGAGGCGGGCGGAACACTCCCCGAGCAGCTCCAGTGCATCCGACAGGCCGCTCGGCTCGCCCTCGACCCGCGCGCGCCACTTGACGCGGGCGAGCGCGAGCAGCGCCATGATCCGGAGCAGCCGCCGCTTCGAGCTGACGCTGGTCTTTCCCAGCAGCTCGAGCGCCCGCTTCGCGAGCGCGGCGGCCTCTTGGTGTGCGCCGCCCTCGGCGCTGCGGTGCGCGGCAGCCACGTACTGCTCCACCGCGAGGTCGACGTCCCCGGCGGCTTCGGCGTGGCGCGCCGCGCGGCCCGGCTGCGCGCGCTTGGGGGCGCCGCCGCCGATGGTCGGGGGTGGCGCGGACGGCCGCGGCATGGAAGGAGGCGGCAGCGTCGCAGCAGGCGGGATCGAGCGCGGCTCCTCGCTACGCGACGGCGGCCCCTCCACGCGCTTCGGCCGGACCCGCTCCGCCAAGAGACGCGCCAAACGCTTGTGCCAGGCGCTGGAGAGCGACGGCAAGAGCTCGTGGCGCTCGGCCTCGGCCACCGCTTCCGGCATCTGCATGCGTCCGCCGCCTTCGTCCGTGAGCGGGACGCCGAGATCCTTGGCGCTCTGCAGCGCGTACAGCACGTCGAGCTCGGACTGCCCAATCAGCGCGGCGACCAGCGAGGTCTCGAAGCTCGGCCCGATCAACGCCGCCGCGCGCAGCACTCGACGCACGTCGGCCGGCAGCTCCACCTGCGCCGGCGCGCGCCGCGCGGACTCGGGGATCTCGGCCCCGACCACCACGGCTTCGGCCCCGTAGGTCCGCTCCAACATCGACAGCAGCTCTTGGGCGGCCGCCTCCGCCGGGCGCCGCCGGAAATGGAACACGACGCCCGTCTGCAGCACACCCGGGCGCTCCAGCACGTGCCCCAGCGCGCGGAGCGACGCCGAGTCCATCGACTCTGCCCGCTCGAAGACCACCGATAGTGCCCGGGTGTCCTCGGCCCGCAGGCGATTCAGCGCATCGACGATCAGCGCGCTCGGATCGCGCTCCGGGACGTCGCCGAGCAGGCGCCGGCGCAGGCCGGTCCAGACCCGATGCGCGGCCTGGTCGAGCATCGGCGACGAGCTCGACTCGGCCAGCTGCTCCGCGCGCTCTCGGAGCTCCGACAGCGCCCCCAGGGGCGCTGGGTGCGCCTTGCAGTCGATACGGACGACCAGGAACGGCGGGGCGTGCGCGGGCTCGATTGGCATCGCGCCGATCACGGCGCTGGGCTGTCCTTCGAGCGCGCGCTGCCAGACGGCGTCCATGACAGGACGCGTTTAACCCGGGTCGCGGCGCCGGACAACCGGAGCGAATTGAGCCTACCATCCGCCCATGCTGGAGGAGCTGACGTGAAGACCGCCCCGAAGCTCGGGCTCGGCTGCGCTGCCTTCACGCCGCTGCTGTCGGCGGTCGTCCTCGGCTGCTACATCGCCTACGAGCTGATCAGCTACGACCTCGGCACCCGAGGCCTCGGCGCCACGCCGGACCCCGTGGGCACACTGCTCGACGGCCCGTTCGAGGCGGGCCACTTCATCGCGTTCGGGGTGGTCATCGGCGCGATTGTGCTGCTCGAGCTCGGGATGACGGTGGTGCTCGCGCTGCACGCTGCGCGCGACCCGCGGCTGCCGGGCTGGGCCGTGGCGGTCTGGGTCGCGGGGTTCTTGTTCGCCGGGCCGCTGGCGCTGCCCTTGTACGTGGCCCTGTACGTGCTCCGAGAGCCGCCCCCCAAACGCGTGGCCGAGCTCGAGCGACCGCCGATCGCGGCCTAGGAGCGCCCCGAATTCGCGCTCCGCTGGCGGCAGCAAATGCCACGCGACGCTTCCGTTCGGTCGAAACGGCCGGCGCCGGTCCCGGCCGGTCTTCGCACTCACTCATCAGTGGCGGATCGAGATCTGATCATGACCAGAGGGCTCGGCTGATCGCCGAGCGGCGCGAGCCGAGCCGCTCGGTCGCAGACCGAACCAGGGGCACCCCCCCTAGGCCGCGCCGCGCAGGTTGCGCTACCGTTCCCTCATGGCTCAGCCGCCTGGCTACCCGCCGCCGCCCCCTGCCGGCGGCTACCCGCCGCCCCCGGGTGGCGCCCCGACCGGGCAAGCGCCCGCGACCGGCGCCGATCCCTACGCCGCGCAGCGCGCGCTCGAGGAGTGGGCCTCCACTCGCGGCTACACCCTGAACACGAACCCGGACTTCGCCTGGTACCAGGGCTGGTTCCCGTTCCAGTACGCCTTCCGGCTGGCGCGCGTCGGCCGCGAGCTGCGCGCTCAATTCGGCGAGGCGGCGTTGTTCGTCGTCGAGGCCTTCGAAGCCGACGACGTCAAGCGGGTGGCCGGCGAGGACCGCCACATCTACGCCTTCGTCACCTCGCCCAAGCTCACCTCTCGCGTCTCGCTGCGGGCGAAGTCCGGCGGCGGTCTGGTGAACGAGGTGTCGCGCGGCCTCGGCTCGCTGCTCGGCGGCTCGAGCGCCGGCTCCATGCTCGGTGACCCGACGCTGGAGCAGCGCTTCGACGTGGCCACGCCGAGCCGCGACGAAGGCAACCGCGCGCTGCCGATGCCGCTCCGCCAGTTCCTGCTCCAGACGAGCTGGCGTGGCATCCTGGAGACGCGTCCGAGCGGGATGCTGATGATCCCGTACGATCGGCGCAACTTCGACGTCGCGACGTTGGATCAGGTCATCAACAACGTCGGGCAGATCTACCAGCTGGCCACCGCCGGCTGATCACATGCGGTCCGGCGCCTGGATCCCGAGCAGGCCCAGCCCGCGCTCGACGATGCGGGCGGTGAGGTCCGAAAGCGCGAGCCGCGACGCGCGCTCCTCGGGGGTCGCCGCTTTGAGCACCGGGCAACTTTCGTAGAAGGTGCTGAACGCCGTCGCCAGCTCGAACAGATAGCCGCACAGCTTGTGGGGGTGGAGCGTGGTCGCGACGTCGTCGACGACCGTCGGGAAGGCGAGCAGCCGGAGCGCCAGCGCCTTCTCCGCCGGCTCCGCCACCACGATGGCGTCCGGGGGCGGCACCGCGGCTTCGCCCTTGCGAAAGATGGAGCGGATGCGTGCGTGCGCGTATTGCAGGTACGGCGCGGTGTTGCCTTCGAAGGCCAGCATGCGTTCCCAATCGAAGACGTAGTCCTTGATGCGATCGCTGGACAGATCGGCGTACTTGACCGCGCCGATGCCCACGGCCCGGGCGATGGCGTCCTTCTCGTCGTCGGCGAGTGCGGGGTTCTTCTCCGCCACGATGGCTCGTGCGCGGGTCACGGCCTCCTCGAGCAGGTCGATCAGGCGCGTGCTCTCGCCCTCCCGGCTCTTGAGCATCTTCTTGTCCGCGCCCAGCACGGAGCCGAAGGCCACGTGCTCGGCCCGCGCCGGCGGCACGAGCCAGCCCGCGAGCTTGGCGGCCTCGAACACCATGGCCAGGTGCTGGGCTTGGGGCGAGCCCACCACGTAGATGATGCGCGACGCCCCGAGTCTCTCGACGCGGTAGCGAACCGCAGCCAGATCCGTGGTGGCGTAGCCGTATCCGCCGTCCTGCTTCTGGATGATGAGCGGCAGCGGCTCGCCCTCGCGACCGCTGAACCCGGGCGGAAACACGCACACCGCGCCCTCGCTGTCCACGGCCAGGGCCTTGTCGCGGAGCTCCTGCACCACGCCCGGGAGCAGCGGGTTGTAGAGGCTCTCGGCGGCGATGTCCGCGTCCGAGAGCGCGATCCCGAGCAGCGCGTAGACCTCCCGGAAGTAGCTCTTCGAGGCGTCCACCAGCCGCCGCCAGAGCGCGAGCGTGGCCTCGTCCCCTCCCTGAAGGAGGACCACGCGCTTGCGCGCGCGCTCCGCGAAGCTCGGATCCTCGTCGAACTTCTGGCGCGCGGCGCGGTAGAAGGCGTTCAGATCCCGCACCGAGTGCTCTGCGCTCTCGGCGCCGCCGTCCAGCAGGTGCTCGATCAACATGCCGAAGGGCGTGCCCCAATCACCCAGGTGGTTCTGGCGCACGACGCGGTGACCGCGCGCCTCGAGCACCCGGCCGAGCGCGTCGCCGATGATGGTCGAGCGCAAGTGCCCGACGTGCATCTCCTTGGCCACGTTGGGCGACGAGTAGTCGATGGCGACGGTCTCGGTCCGGGTCGCCGGCTCGAGCCCCAGGTTCGTCCGTGCCGCGTCCGCGAGCGCGCGCGAGAGCCAGCCCTTGCCGATCCAGATGTTGATGAAGCCGGGCCCGGCGATCTCGGTCTTCTCGACCAAATCGCCGGGGTCGAGGGCGGCGACCAGCGCCTCGGCGATCTGCCGCGGCGGCTTGCCCATTCGCTTGCCCAGGGGCAGCGCGAGGTTCGCCTGGAAGTCCGCATGCTGGCTCGGGCGCAGCACCGGATCGGCGTCGGCGTGCTCGGGGCCGAAGGCCTTCTCGAGCGCGTCCCGGAACAGCGGAGCCAGCGCGACCAGCGGGTCGCTCACGGGGCCACCACGGGCAAGCGCTTGTCCCCGCCACCGGCGATGTCCGCGAAGAAGTCGTGCCCCTTGTCGTCCACCACGATGAAGGCCGGGAAGTCCACGACCTCGATCTTCCAGACGGCCTCCATGCCGAGCTCGGGGTACTCGAGCACCTCGACCTTCTTGATGCAGTCCTTGGCGAGGCGCGCCGCAGGTCCGCCGATGGAGCCGAGGTAGAACCCGCCGTGAGCCTTGCAGGCGTCGGTGACCGCCTTCGAGCGGTTGCCCTTCGCCAGCATGATCAGGCTACCGCCTTCGGACTGGAAGAGATCCACGTAGGAGTCCATGCGCCCCGCGGTCGTCGGACCGAACGAGCCGGACGCCATGCCCGCCGGCGTCTTGGCCGGCCCGGCGTAGTAGACGCAGTGGTTCTTCAGGTAGTCCGGCATGCCCTCGCCGCGATCGAGCCGCTCCTTGATCTTGGCGTGGGCGATGTCGCGCGCGACCACCATGGGTCCGGTCAGGCTGAGCCGGGTCTTGATCGGATACCTGGAGAGCGTCGCGCGGATCTCGCTCATGGGACGCGTCAGGTCGACGCGCACGACCTCGCCGCCGAGCTCGGCCTGGGTGGTGTCCGGGAGGTACTTGGCCGGGTCCGTCTCGAGCTGCTCGAGGAACACGCCCTCCGCGGTGATCTTGCCCAACGCCTGCCGATCCGCGGCGCAAGAGACCGCGATCGCGACCGGGCACGAGGCGCCGTGACGCGGCAGGCGGATCACCCGCACGTCGTGGCAGAAGTACTTGCCGCCGAACTGCGCGCCGATCCCGGTCTTCTGCGCGAGCGCGAGCACCTGCTCTTCCAGGCTCCGGTCGCGGAAGCCGCGGCCGAGGTCGTTGCCCTCGCCGGGCAAGCTGTCCAGGTAGCGCGCCGAGGCGAGCTTGGCGGTCTTGAGCGCGTACTCGGCGCTGGTCCCGCCGACGACCACCGCCAGGTGATAGGGCGGGCACGCCGCGGTGCCGAGCGAGCGCATCTTCTCCTCCAGGAAGCGCAGCATGCTCTCCGGGTTCAACAGCGCCTTGGTCTCCTGGTAGAGGTAGCTCTTGTTGGCAGACCCGCCGCCCTTGGCCATGAACAGGAGCTTGTAGGCGTCGCCGTCCGTCGCGAAGATCTCGATCTGCGCCGGCAGGTTCTGGCCGGTGTTCTTCTCGCGGTACATGTCCAGCGGCGCCAGCTGGCTGTAGCGCAGGTTCGACGTCTGATAGGTGTCGAACACCCCGCGCGCGATGGCCGCCTCGTCGCCGCCGCCGGTGACGACCCACTGGCCCTTCTTGCCCATCACGACGGCGGTGCCGGTGTCCTGACACATCGGCAAGACCCCACCTGCGGAGATGTTCGCGTTCTCGAGCAGCTCGCGGGCCACGAAGCGATCGTTCGCGGAGGCCTCCGGGTCATCGAGGATGCGCCGCACTTGAGCCAGGTGACCGGGGCGGAGGAAATGGGCGATATCGCGCATGGCCTCGCGGGTGAGCAGCGTCAGCGCCGCTGGCTCCACGCGCACGAAGCGCTGCCCGGCTGCTTCAAAGGTCGAGACGTGGTCGGTCGTGACGCGACGGTAGGGCGTGTCGTCGGCGCCGAGGGGAAGAAGCTCCTGGAAACTGAACTCGGTCATGGCACGGGCGCAGCATTAGCCCCGACCTCGGAGCGCGTCGAGCCGGCGCGCGGCGCCGGCAATAATTGCCGCGCGACACCCGCTCGCCCGCTGCTACTTTACGTCCGCTCCGGACCGGCACACGCGGGTACGTCAGTGGACGAGCTCGAGAACCTTCGCGGGAGAATCGTCGAGCTCGAGGCGCGAGCAGCGGAGCAGAGCAAGCTCGATGCCGCCTTGCGTGAGCGGCTGGAGAGCGTGGCCAGGAACGCGCCCGACTACATCATCGAGATGGACCGGGCGGGCGTCATCACCTACATGAACCGGCCCGCGCCCGGCCGAACCCTGGCCGACATGCTCGGCTCGAACGTCGAAGAGTGGATGGAGCCGGGGGCCCGCCCGGCGTTCGCGCGGACCCTCGCTCACGTCTTCGAGCGCGGCGAGCCGGCGAGCTACGAGTCGGTGGGCGCGGTGTCCGGACGCGCTTACATCAACCGCGTCGGCCCCGTGCTCGAAAACGGTCAGGTGACGCGGGCCATCCTCATCACCCACGACGTCACCGAGCTGAAGGCCGCGGAGACCCGCCTGCGCGAGAGCGAGGGGTGGTTCCGCACCCTGGTGGACGGCTACTTCGACGCGCTGGCGGTCTCGGAGCAGGGGCGAATCATCGAGGTGAACGCGGCCTGGGAGAAGCTGTTCGGCTACGGGCCCGGCGAGATGATCGGGCTCACCCCGGCCGCCCTGACCACCCCCGAAGGCGCGGCTATCGTGATGGAGCACATCAAGCGCGGGGACGAGTCGGCCTACGAGGTGCCCGGCAAGCGCCGGGACGGGAGCATCTTCCCCGGCGAGGTCCACGCGCGCAACGTGAGCTACCGCGGCAGGCCCGCGCGGCTCTCGTTCTTCCGCGATTTGAGCGAGCAGCACCGCGCGCGGGACGAGCGCCAGCGCCTGGAGCAGAAGATGCTGGACGCGCAGAAGCTCGAGACGCTCGGCGTGCTCGCCGGCGGCATCGCTCACGACTTCAACAACCTGCTCCAGGTCATGCTCGGCAACGTGGAGCTCGCGACGCTGGAGCTCGGCTCCCACCCGGCCCAGGCGGGCGTCCGCCGCTCGCTGGACCAAGCCCGCGAGGCAGCCCTGCGCGCCAGCGAGATCGTCCACCAGATGCTGGCATACAGCGGCCAGGGCCCACGCTCGATGTCGGCGATCGCCGTCTCGGACGTGGTCCGCGAGATCGCCGAGCTCTTGCTGGTCAGCATCTCGAAGAACACCGAGATCACCCTGGAGCTCCCCGACGGGCTGCCCACCACCTTCGCCGATCCGAGCCAGCTCCGCCAGGTGATCATGAACCTGATCACCAACGCCTCGGAGGCGCTTGGCGGTCAGAGCGGCAAGGTCCGCCTCCGAGTCGGAAGGGCCGCGCTGAGCCCGAGCGACGCGCCCGACCTGGCGGTGCTGCCCGCCGAGCTGCCTCCCGACGCGGTGTTCATCGAGGTCGACGACGACGGCGTCGGCATTCGCGAGGACGTGGTTCGGAGGATCTTCGATCCCTTCTACAGCACCAAGTTCCCGGGGCGCGGTTTGGGGCTCGCGTCGGTCGCCGGCATCGTGCGCGCGCACGGAGGCGCGATCCGCGTCCGGAGCGTGCCCGGACATGGCTCCACCTTCACGGTGTACCTGCCTGTCGCGACGGGATCGGCGGCGAGCCGAGCTCCCGCGCTGGCCCCGCCCGAGCCCCTCCCCGCGAAGCTCGACGCGCGCGTGCTCTTCGCGGACGACGAGCCAAGGCTGCTCGAGCTCGTCGCGCGCAGCCTCCGTGCCGCGGGGCTCACGCTGACTACTGCGCGCGATGGCCTGGAGGCGCTCGAGGCCGTGGAGGCCGACCCCGGCGGGTTCGACGTGGTGATCCTCGACTTGACCATGCCGCGCTTGGGCGGCGCCGAATCGCTGCGCAAGATGCGCGCCCTGCGCGCCGATCTGCCCGCGGTCCTGCTCAGCGGGTACAGTGAGACGGACATCGCCGGCGACCTGAGCCGCGGGCCCACGCGTTTCCTTGCGAAGCCGTTCCTCGCCGACGCGCTGCTCGCCTGCCTGGCGGAGCTGCTTCAGCCGGCGTGACCGCCGAGCGCGCCGCCAGAGCTCCGCATGTGCCGCGCGCGCACCAGGAATGCGTCGAGCACCTGGAGCAAGGCGCGCTCCACGTCCGCGCCTTCCAGCACTCCGAGCGCCGAAGCGACGGCTTCGAAGGTACACACGGCCCCGGCGTGTGGTTGTCTCCGGAGGTCGTAGCGCGACGGAACCGGCGCGGGCAGACGGACCACCTCCGCTCCGGACGTCCACGCCTCTCGCGTCAGCATGCGGCGCGCTTGCTTCCAGCTCCCGTCCGGGACGACGAGGGTGAGCGGACGGTCTCCGGCGCCGTCCGCCGCCCCGAGCTCCCGCGCGTCGGGCGCGGGAAACAACACGAGGCGGCGCTCCGGCCCTGGACGGGCCTGCACCAGACCGAGCTGCCCGCGGATCGAGAGCCGCGAGCGCTCGAGTGCCGCCAAGGCCAGTCGCCCGGTGTTGCTGGTCTTGGCCAGCTCGTTCTTGTGCATCAAGAGCACGAGCTCGGTGCGCGTGCGGAGCCGCGGTAGGCTTGCGCAAAAGCACAGCTCGGTCGAGAGCCCGCAGCGCTCGCAGCGCTGCAAGCGCCGACTGCGGATGAGCTGGGTCACTCGGCTTCCCGCGCCGCGATCACGAAGCGCAGCACCGCCTCGCGACCCGAAGCGTCGAGCTCCGCGAGCTTGCCCATCTTCACCATCAGCTTCTGCCATTCCTCCGCCGAGTGGTCCTTCGGCGCGGGTAGGGCGTGGCAGGTCTTGCACTTCTGGGCGAATAGGTCGCGCCCGTGCCCGAGGGACTGCTCCGAGGCGTCTGGCCAGCGCTTCTGGGCCGCGGTCAGCATGGCCGGCGTGACCGCCCCCCCACCGCACCCCGAGAGCAGCACCCCCGCCAAGGCCCACCCCCAAGTCGGCCGAAAAGCCATCGAAATTCTCCCTTTCGGGCCGTGTTAGCACGGTTCCTGGCAGGCCCGACAATCGGCCCCAGGGCCGATTGCGGTCGGCCGGAGCGCGTGATAAATCCTGCGCCGTCGCGAACGTCTCTGGCACTCGGCTCACTGCTCTCTCGTTTTTCTGGGAACGCGGAAGGTCGGTTTCTTCGGGGCACGGTCACGAAAATGGGCGGCGGCTGGCGCCGCCACCCTCCCCGGGCCGCGGCGCCTCGGGGTGGGTCGAATGGACGCCCCGGCGTCTCCCGAGCCGCAACGAGAGAACAGAAAAATGAGCAATCGACTGTACGTGGGCAACCTTGCGTTCCACACCACCGAAGACGTGATCCAGCGCGCCTTCGCCGAGCACGGCGAGGTCGCCGAGGTGAAGCTCGTGCTCGACCGCGAAACCGGCCGCTCCCGCGGCTTCGCCTTCGTCTCCATGGCGACGGCCGAGGCCGCCCAGAAGGCGATCGAGGCGCTGAACGGAGCAGACCTCGACGGCCGTCCGCTGCGCGTCAACGTCGCTGAGGAGCGCCGCGGTGGCGGCGGTGGCGGCGGCGGCGGTGGCTTCCGCGGTGGACGCGGCGGCGGTGGGGGTGGTGGCGGCGGTGGGGGTCGCGGGGGCGATCGCGGCGGACGCGGCGATCGCGGCGATCGCGGCGGACGCTGGTGAGAAGCCGCTGACGGCAGGGTGAGCCGGTGCTCGCGCGCCGGCTCGCTCTCATTTTACCGTGCTCGACGTGGCTCCCATCTACCTCGACCACAACGCCACGACGCCGCTCCTGCCCGAGGTCGTCGAGGCGATGCTGCCCTACCTGCGGGAGCACTTCGGAAACCCGTCGAGCAGCCACGTGTACGGCGCTCGGACGAGCAGCGTGGTGGCGCGCGCGCGAGAGCAGGTGGCCGTGCTCCTCGGCTGCGACGCGGACGAGGTGGTGTTCACCTCCGGCGGCACCGAGGCCAACAACCTCGCCATCCGGGGCGTTTGCGAGGCGCTCGAGCGGAGGCGCGGCGTCGTCACCACGGTCATCGAGCATCCCGCGACCGCGCGCCCCTGCGCTTGGCTGGAGCAGCACGGCTGGCGCGCCACCCGCCTCGGCGTAGACGGCGAAGGCCGAGCCCGGGTCGCCGACGCCGAGCGAGCCATCGACGCCGACACGGCGCTGGTCACCATCATGCACTCGAACAACGAGACCGGAGTGCTCCAGCCGGTCGCGGAGGTGGCCCGCCTCGCGCACGCCGCGGGCGCCCTCGTTCACAGCGACGCCGCGCAGTCCCTGGGCAAGGTCCCAGTGCGTGTCCGCGAGCTCGACGTCGATCTGCTCTCCGTCGCCGGCCACAAGCTCTACGCGCCCAAGGGCGTCGGCGCTCTGTACGTGAAGCGCGGCACGCCGCTGGTGCCGCTCGTGCTCGGCGCGGGCCACGAGCGCGGGCTGCGACCGGGAACCGAGAACGTGGCATCCATCGTCGGGCTCGGCGCCGCGTGCGAAGCGGTCGGGCGCGACCTTCACGAGTCGGCGCTGCGCATGACGGCGCTGCGCGACGAGCTGTGGAGCCGCCTCGAGCGCGCCGTCCCCGGCCTCGCGCTCTCCGGCCACCGCGAGCTCCGCCTGCCGAACACCCTCAACGTCCGCTTCCCGCGCGTGTCGGGGAACGCCGTGCTCGCCGGCGCGCCGGAGATCGCCGCGTCCACCGGCTCGGCGTGCCACGAAGGCCACGAGAGCGCTTCGGCAGTGATCCTCGCGATGGGCGTCGCTCCCCCGGACGCCCTGGGCTCGGTGCGCTTGACGCTCGGGCGAGGCACGAGCGCCGACGACGTCGCGCGGGCGGCGGACGCTCTAGCGAGATCCTGGCGACGAAGCGTCGAGAGCTGACGAAGGCGCGCTCCCTCACGCCAGCGAAGTGTGCGGTTCAGCGTGCGCTTCAGCGTGCGCTTCGGCGCGCGCTTCAGCGTGCGCTTCGGCGCGCGCCCCCTGCCCGGCTCGCCCGTCGCTACGACACGCCGGACGCGCCACAGCTTGACGAAGGCGCGCTCCCTCACGCCAGCGAAGTGTGCGGTTCAGCGTGCGCTTCGGCGTGCGCTTCAGCGTGCGCTTCGGCGTGCGGTTCAGCGTGCGCTTCAGCGTGCGGTTCAGCGTGCGCTTCAGCGTGCGCTTCGGCGTGCGCTTCAGCGTGCGCTTCGGCGTGCGCTTCGGCGCGCGCTTCGGCGCCGCGCGCTCCCCCTGCCCGGCTCGCCCGTCGCTACGGGGTGTCCCTATTCGCGCTCCGCTGGCGGCCGCCAACGCCACGCGACTCTTCCGTTCCGTCGAAACGGCCGGCGCCGGTCCCGGCCGGCATTCGCACTCGCCTGTCAGTGGCGGAACGTGATCTGATCATGGCAAGACTGCTCGAGTGATCCCGGGGCTCGGCTGACCGCCGAGCGGCTCGTATCGAGCAGCCTCGTCGCCCACCGAACTAGGGACGCCCCCTACGGCCGCGCCAGCGCTTGGGGAGGCGGCGCATCCTGGCAGCAGCCGGCAGGCAGCTTTCCGTCGGGCCGCGGCTCGCAGGACACGACGCGCCCCCGCGCGTCGAGCGCGATGTGGCAGCAGTCCTCGAGCGCGCGGCGCAGCTCGCGCCGGCCGCGCTGGACGCGAGACTTCATCCCCGAGAGCGAGATCCCCAGCATGTCGGCGGCTTGCTTCTGCGTGAGCCCCTCGAGCTCGGTCAGGGTCAGCGCTTCGCGGTAGTGCTGGGGCAGCATCGCCACGAACGGCGCGATGGTGCTGGCAAGCTCCTGCATCACGGCACCGTCGTCGTCTGGATCGAGCTCGTCGGGACGCTCCTCGGCGGCGGGGTCATCTGCGACGCGGTGCTTCGCGGCGGCGCGCTGGTGGTCGGCGATGGCGCTGCGCGCGATCTGGTACACCCACGGGCCGAAGCGCTCTTCGTCGCGCAGGCCCGCGAGGCCGCGTTGCATCCTCAGGAAGACCTCCTGCACCACGTCGTCCACGTCGGCCGGGGCCCGCACGCGGCGCGCGACGAACGGCCTCAGCTTGGCCTCGAGGTCGCGCCACGCGCCACGCTGTGCGGGCTCGATCACGCCGAGGGCTCCGGCGAGCAGCACGACGGTCCGCAGCACGCCTGGCCTCCGGGCTTCACCGCTTCGATGGTCGCCGACGCGATGTAGTCCTCGACGCCCGACCCGGGCATCCACTCGCGGATGAACTCCCGGCTCCCCGCCTTCACCTCGACGCGGATGCCCTCGAAGCCGGCCACGCGCAAGAGCGCCCCGATGGTCTCGACGCTCGCCGCGCCGGCCACGCAGCCCGTGAGCGCGAGCACGTCGTTCTGGAGAGCCTCGGGCAGCTCCTTGATCATCACCACGTCCGAGATCGCCAAGCGCCCGCCCGGCTTCAGCACGCGAAAGGCGTCCTGGAAGACCGCGCGCTTGTCCGGGCTCAGGTTGATCACGCAGTTGGACAGGATGACGTCCACCGTCCCGTCGGCGACCGGCAGGTGCTCGATCTCACCCAGTCGGAACTCGACGTTCTTCGCCTCGAGCTTCTGGGCGTTGACGCGCGCCTTCGCCACCATGTCGGCGGTCATGTCGACGCCGATGACGCGCCCGCTCGGGCCCACCTGCCTGGCGGCGAGGAAGCAGTCGAAGCCCCCGCCCGCTCCGAGGTCGAGCACCGTCTCCCCCGCCCGGAGCGCGGCGATGGCCTGAGGGTTGCCGCAGCCGAGCCCCATGTTCGCGCCCTCCGGCACCGCGGCCAGATCCTCCGCGGAGTAGCCGAGCCCGAGGCTCGCCTCCGCGCCCGGCCCGCAGGTCCCCGGCGCGCAGCACCCGCTGCTCGCCCCGCGCGCGATGTTTCCATACTGCTCGCGCACGGCCGCGCGGACCTGATCCTTGCTCTGTTCGTTCATCTTCATGGCCTCCACACCCCGATGACGGGGACCGGAACGAAAGGACGCAGCTTGCCCTCAGCAGCAGCCCGATTTCGGCTTCGCCTGGGTCCCCGTGCTCGGTCCGCAGCAGCCAGTCTGCGCTGCCGGCGCCGCCTCGAGCTTCCGCACCACGACGCCCGCCAAGGCCGCGAGCGTCTCGCGGGACGGGTAGGCGCCCTCGACGGCGATGCGATCCCCGACCAGCACGAGCGGGAGCACCTCGGTCCCCCGCTCGTGCGCCGCCTTCACCGCAGGCGTCTCGGCGAACGCGCCTGGCTGCTGCGCGAGGTTGAAGCGCTCGACGCTCACGCCCTGCTTTTGAAGCCAATCGACGTCCGCGGCGAAGCGGGCGAGCTCGGGATCGACGCTCGGTCCGCAGACGCCGGTGGAGCAGCAGAGGGCGGGATCGAACACGCGGATGGTCACGGACATGGGGTTTCCTTTCGAGGTCACAGGCCCCCGATCAGCGCCTTCAGGCGGCGCAGCGCGCGGGGCTCGATGCAGTAGCAGACCCGAGGACCGTCCACGTCGCCGCGGATCAGCCCGGCCTCCTTGAGCACCTTCAGGTGCTGCGAGACGGTGGATTGCGCGAGCGGCAGCTCCTCGACGATGTCGCCGCAGATGCACGCGTTCTTGCGCACGAGGATGCGGAGGATCTTGACCCGCGCCGGATGTCCGAGCGCCTTGGCGAGGCTCGCCAGCTCCTCGTCGGCCTCCCCGCCCTCGATGGGGCGGAGATCCGCCTCTTCGTCCGCCGGCGGACAGCAGGCTTCAGCGTTCATCGTAGATTGACGATAGCTCACTCGGGGCACCCCGTCAAACCGCGAGGCGCGCTCGGACCTTCGGGGAGGTGAGCTCCCGGATGGCGTCGGTCGCGACCCAGCGGGCTGCGCGCGCCGCCGGATCGCCGCCCCGCCCGCCGGCGGCGCGCTCGTTCGCGATCGCGAGGATCCGCCGCGCGCGCGCCACGGCGGCCGTGTTCAGCGGCCGGCTGCGCTTGCCGATGTTGCGCAGCGCCCAGTTGACGGCCTTCTTGACGAAGTTGCGCTCGTCGAACGCGCCCCGCTCGATCAACGGCAGGAGCGTAACGAAGGCTCGATTCGCGGCGGTCTCGTCGTGGACGGCGAGCCCTGCCATCAGCGCGAAGCCGGCGCGCTTGACCCACTCCTCGTCTCGCCTGGCCCACTCGGTCGCCTTGGGCCAGGCGTGCTGGGTCCGGTCGAAGAGGCTCGTCGTCGCCTGGTCGCAGACGTCCCACGAGTCGAAGTCGCTGGCCCAGGCCTCCATCTGCGCCGCGGTGACCGCCGCCGGCTCGTCGACGAAGCACGCCAGCAGCCGCGCTTCGTGGTTCCCGGTCGCCCACAGCGCGAGCGCCAGCTCGTGGTCCCGACCGAGGCGCTTGGCGACCTTGCGCAGCTCGCAGACCGACACGCCGAAGGCGTTCTCCACGTTGATGCCGTAGCGCGCCATGCCCGCCCGGTCGCGCGCGCTGCCCTTGCCGCGAAGCTCGTCGAGGATCGCGCTCACGCGCTGGTCCCTGCCCCTGCGTGCGTTCACGCCGAGCCTCCGCTCTGCGCGAAGCTCCCGCGAGCGGTAGCCTTCGAGCTCATCACGCTGCTCCATGGCAGGACGAACCGACAGCGCCTGGTGCGCGGTCGCCGCCCTCGACGAGCCGTGGCGTCGGCTCGGTTCAAGAGCAGGACGGCGATGATCCGAAAGGAGAGTGAGGTCATGCCGGCGTGGGCCCCGGGGCGAGAAGCCTTCACTTTCGGCAAGTTTGAAGGCGCCCTGCACCAGGGACGCATGGTTCGGTGCAGTGCCGATCACCACCCCACGTCGCACGCTGATCCACTGCGCGCACGAGGGGCTCTCGCCGGAGCTGCTCCGGCAGGCGACGCTGCAGGCGATCCGTCGCGGCCTCGTCGGGCGTGAAGACATCGCCGAGGTCGAGCGCGGGCTCGCGCCCTTCGGAGGCCTCGGCGCATGAAGTCACCTCGCACCTACGCCTCACCCGAGGCCTTCAAGCACGCGCTCGAACAGCGGCTCTAGCGCCGACTCGAAAGTGGCTCCAGCT
The DNA here is from genome assembly GCA_015075635.1 of Polyangiaceae bacterium. NCBI lineage: Bacteria > Pseudomonadati > Myxococcota > Polyangiales > Polyangiaceae > Polyangiaceae bacterium. The sequence goes on along the minus strand of JABTUA010000001.1, from coordinate 1,731,508 downwards.
CCTGGACTCGAACCAGGGACCCGGCGGTTAACAGCCGCCTGCTCTACCGACTGAGCTAAGCTGGAATGGGGCCGTAAGGGTATTCAGGGGGGCCCCTTCGTCAAGCGCAATCACGGGCACTTGGAATACCGGGCCAGAATCAGGTTCGCGCCGCTCGCGTAGACCCAGCCGGCGTCGCCGTTCGGGTACGCGAAGAAGTCGTCCTTGGCGCGGAAGGCGCTGGTGGTGGTGACCGGCGCGCCGACCGGGTTGCCGGTCGTGATGTCCAGCTCCTGGAGCGTGCGCGTCGTGCCGGTGCGCCAGGCGGCGAGCAGGCCGCCCTTGAACGCGACCAGGTGCGCCGAGTCGTCGTCCACCGAGTTGCTGGTGAGCCAGACTTTGGTCGAGACGTTGCCGGCGGTGTTGAGCTTCGCCACCGCGATGTCCTTGTTGGGCCGTCCCTCGGGCGAGACGTAGGACAGCCAATACCCACCGCTGACCGAGACGAAACCGCCGAGGGCGGCGCCGCTGGTGCCGGCGCAGTTGCCGCTCGGCTCGCTGGAGATGACCTTGCTGTCGGCCCAGAGGATGGACTTCGAGGCGTAGCAGTCCGAGAGACACACCGGACCGACGGTGGTGCCGTTCTGCGCCAGGCGCAGGTCCAGCGAGTGGCTACAGCCCCAGCCCCAGCCGGCGACGCTGCCCGTACCGGCGTTGCCGGAGAGGTCCAGGTGCCGGAGCGTGTCGCCGGTGTGGGCGATGTTGTCGGGCCAGCGCCGGTAGATGGGGAAGTACGCGGTGTAGCCGCTGCCCTTGAAGTGGAGGCGTCCGCCCTCGGCGGCGAAGGTGCTGGAGTAGCTGTACCACTCGCAGCCGATCGTCGCCTGGTTGCAGCCGCCGATCAGATCCTTGTCCACCACGACGGCGCCGCTCGTGTTGAGCTTCACGAAGTAGAGGTGATCGGGGCTCCGCGCGACGAGCATGGCGTAGCCGTCGGTCGTGGCGGTGAAGCCGTGGACGTGCAGGCCCGGTACGCTGTAGTCCGTGCCGAGGCGAGTGCCCGCGGCGTTCACCCGCGTCACGTAGATGTTCCCGCCGCTCATCCAGGCGATGGCCGTATCGCCGCTCGGCATCACTGCGCCGTAGATCGGCGAGCCTCCTGGGCTGCCGCTCGCGGTGATGGTCTTTTCGACCACCCCGCCGGTGCAGCTGCCACCGGTGCCGCCACTTCCACCGGTCGCGCCGCCCGTGCCACCGGTCGAGGTCGTGCCACCGCTGCCACCCGTCGCGGTCGTGCCACCGCTGCCACCAGTCGATGTGGTGCCACCGCTGCCGCCCGTCGAGGTCGTGCCACCGCTGCCGCCCGTCGCGGTCGTGCCACCGGTCGAGGTCGTGCCGCCGCTGCCACCCGTCGCGGTCGTGCCACCGCTGCCACCAGTCGGGAGCGTGCCACCTGCTCCTGCCGTGCCGCCGCTCGCCGCGCCGCCCGCTCCGGCTGCGCCGCCGCTCGCCGCGCCGCCCGCTCCGGCCGCGCCGCCGCTCGGTGCGCCGCCGAGCGACGTGCCGGCAGCGCCGCCCGACGGCGCCCCGCCGAGCGAGCCGCCGCTGCCACCGCTGCCAGCGGAGGCGTCCGTCGCGCCGGCTCCGCCGCTCGCCGCGCCACCGCTGCCCTTGAAGTCCACCTCGTCGTAGCCGAGCACCTGGCTGCACGCCCCGACGAGCAGGACCGCCGAAAAGCCACCGAAGCGGGCTCGTCCCAGCATGGGCCCATGATCGCTCCAGAGCGGGCAAAGGGCAATCGCCCGCAAAAACCAGATCTTTGACCCGAGGCGCCGTGCGGGCGACAAGGCTCAGGTGACCAGCGAGAGCCCCGTGCCCAAGAACTCGGCGGACGTCACGCGCACCGCCGGCCGCGGCGGTCTCGCCGTGGCCTTCGCCAAGATCTACTTCATCCTGGTCGGGCTGGTGCAGCAGGTGATCTTGCCGCGGGTGCTCGGGCTCGACGGCTACGGCGCGCTCTCGAGCGTGCTCAGCATCTCGAGCATCGCGTACAACCCCATCGTCTCGACCAGCATCCAGGGCGTGAGCCGCGCGGTGGCGCAGTCGCCGGACGCTCAGCAGCCTCAGGCCATCCGACGCACGCTGACCATCCACGCCCTGCTCGCCTTCCCGCTCGCGCTCGGGTTCTTTCTGTTGGCGCGGCCCATCGGCGAGGCAGCGGGGGCTCCCCACCTGGTCGGCGCGCTGCGCATCGTGAGCGGAGTGGTGCTGTTCTACAGCCTGTACACGCCGTTCGTCGGCGTGCTCAACGGGCAGAAGCGCTTCTTGTGGCAGGCGGGCCTGGACATGCTCTACGCCACCATCCGCACGGTGGCGCTGGTCGCCGGCGCGCTTCTGCTCGCCGGCTCCTTGGGCGGCAAGGTAGCCGGCTCGAGCGGCGGCTTCGTCGCCGCCTCCGCGGCGATCTTCGTCGTGGCGCTCGGGGTCGTGGGGATCGGCAAGCGGGGGCCGGGTGGCCCGACGCTCGGGCAGCACCTCGGCTTCATCGCGCCGCTCCTCTTGGGCCAGACGCTCTTGAACCTGCTGCTCCAGGCGGATCTGACCTTGCTCCGGGCGTTCGCCGCCGACTCGGCGCGCGCCGCCGGGCTCGGGCCCGAGGCCGCGGATCCGCTCGTGGGGGCCTACCGCGCGACGCAGCTCTTCTGCTTCCTGCCCTATCAGCTGCTGCTCGCGGTCACCTTCATCCTGTTTCCCATGCTCGCCACCGCTCACCGCGACGGCGACCGGGACGCCGTCGCGCGCTACGTGCGCACGGGCGTGCGGCTGGCGCTGGTGCTGATGGGGCTGATGGTCAGCGTCACCTCCGGTCTGGCCGATCCGCTGATGCGCTTGGTCTTCCCGGCCCAGGCCGCCGAGCTCGGGGCGCGCTCGATGCAGCTCTTGACCCTGGGCTTCGGCGCGTTCGCGGTGTTCGGCATCCTGACCACGGTGCTCAACAGCCTGAAGCGCGAGGTGGCGAGCATGGCCATCACTGCGGTCGCGTTCGGGCTGGTCGTGGCGCTGTGCTTCCTGCGCGTGCGCGGCACCGAGTTCGGCGCCGAGCTGCTCTGGCGCACCGCCAGCGCGACCACCAGCGGCCTCGCCCTCGCGACGCTGGCCGCTGCCGTCGTCGTGTACCGCACGGCGGGCGCGGTGGCTCCGCTCGTCACTCTCCTGCGAGTTCTGGGCGCGATGGCGGTGACGATCACGATCGGTCGCGTCCTGCCCCACCCCGGCAAGCTGATGACGCTCGGGTACGCTGCCGCGCTCGGCGGCATCTACGTGACGTTGCTGCTCGTCAGCCGCGAGCTCGGCAGGGCCGACCTGGCCACCGTGAAAGCGGTGCTCGGCAAGAAGGCTTCGGCGAGCAAACCGGGCCCGCGATGAGCGGAGCGAGTCGCGTCGGGGGTCCGGGGGCCGTGCCCCCGGGGTGAACTGCGGCGGGAGTGGGTGGGCGGGCCTTCAAACGGGCCCGACGAAGTAGGCGCGGTTGAGCTTGGCGTCGAACCACGCCGCGCGCATCTTCAGCGGATCCGGCGCGTTGGCCTTCCCGGCGAAGAACGGCGCGGAGCCCATGGGCCAGGACTTCCAGACGAACGCGCCGTCCAGCTGGTACACGTTGCCGTTCGCGTAGCCGGCGTAGGCGCGATACCAGTCGCCTGATTTCAGGTAGAGCGACGGGTCGCGCACCTCGAAGTCCCAGAGCACCGTACCCGTCCCCTGCGGCGGCCCCGGAGGCGCCTCGTCCGGCACGGTCACCTTCTGCTCGAAGACGACGCTGTCGTCCGACTTGTAGTCGTAGATCACCGCCGTCGGATTCGAGAAGATGGTGATGGACTCCGCCACGATCGTCGGTGAAGCGACGTGGTAGGTCGAGCGCGGCGTGAGCCCGCCGAGCTCGGGGAACTTCGCGCTCGTGGCCACCGGCGTCTTCCAGGCCGAGCCGGAGCGCACGTGGAACTGCCCCGAGTCCGTGAACACCAGCAACCGATCGTAGTGCTCGAGCTGGACCACCGACGCGATCCCGGTCGAAGGCGGCGCGTTCGTGCCGCTCCAGACCAGCTCGAGCGCCGTCGGCGCAGACCAGACACCGCTGCCCCAGTCGTAGGAGAAGAGCGTCCAGCTCACGCTGCCGCCGCCGCTCCCGCCCGAACCACCACCACCGCTCGGGGCACCGCCACCGCTCGGGCTGCCGCCGCCACCGCTCGGGCTGCCGCCGCCACCGCTCGGGCTGCCGGCGCTCCCACCACCACCGGACGTCGTCGCGCCGCTGCCGCCGCTGTTTCCATCCGGCCAACTGCCGTCGCCGATCGCACCGCCGCCACCACCGGCGCCGCCACCACCGGAGGGGCCGCCGGTGTCGGACTCACCCAGGACGAGGCAGGCGTTGGCGAGCGCGAGGGCCGATCCCCAGAGCAAGGCGAAGGCGAGGCGCATTTCCCCCATGATAGCTCACGTCGCCGCGCTCGGCGCGCGACCTTCTCCGCTGCTCTCGTCGATGGCTTCCCGCACGAACAGATCCTCCAGGGTCTCGTGGCGAGGGGTGACCTCCGCGATCGCGACCCTGGCGTCCAGGGCAGCCCGGAGCAGCTCGCTCACGCGCGACTGCCCCTCCACCTCGACGATCAGGCGATCCGCCGCGCGCCGGCTCCCGTGCCCGAGCTCGGACACGAGTGCTTCGAAGGCGGTGTCGGCGCCCACGAGCACCACGTCGGTGCGCTTCACGTCGCTCTTGAGCAGCTCGGCGAGGCGGCCGCTCACCACCACGTTGCCTTGGCGCAGGATGGTGACGTGGTCGCACAGCGTCTCGACGTCGCTCAAGATGTGCGTCGAGAAGAAGATCGTGCGGCCCGCCTTGCGCTCTTCGAAGATCAGATCGCGTACCTCCTTGCGCCCGACCGGATCGAGCCCGCTCATCGGCTCGTCGAGGATGAGCAGCTCGGGATCGGCGACCAAGGCCGCGGCGAGCCCGGTGCGCTGCAACATGCCCTTGGACAGTCGGCGCACGGGACGCTCGGCTGCGTACCAGATGCCGACCTGTTCCAATACGGCGCGCGAACGGTCGCGGACCTTCTTGCCGGTGAGGCCGGAGAGGCGCGCGCACATCTCCACGAACTCGACGGGCGTGAGGTAGGGGTAGACGTAGGGGTTCTCGGGCATGAAGCCCACGCGCTCCATCGCCTTGGCGCTCGGAATGGAGTGACCGAAGATGGTCGCCGTGCCGCCGCTCGGCGCGATCAGGCCCGTGAGCATCTTGATGGTCGTGGTCTTGCCGGCGCCGTTCGGACCCAGGAAGCCGAAGATGTCGCCGCGCCGAACGTCGAAGCTGACGCCCTTCACCGCCTCGACGCGGCGCCGTGCCAGGCCGTGACGAAAGACCTTCCTCAGGCCCTTGACTGCGATCAGCACCTCGCTCACGCGGTGGGCAGCTTACCTCCGCCCCACTCAGCGTCCAACTAGCTAGATTCCCTTGGAAAATCTCGGCGTGGTGGGTGGACGCCGGTGCCGCGTCGAGAAATCGCCCCTCCCGTCCACGACGAGCCGAGCGAAATCGCGCATTTCGGCGGCGCGACAAAGGGTGTTAAAACCCGGCCCGGCCGTGGCTCGGGTGCGAGCAAACGGGCTCGCTCGGCCGCGTGGTTTTTTTAACGAGGGAAAATGAAAAGCTCCGGTCTCGCCTCTCTCTCCCTGCTCGGCTCTCTCACCTTCGCTTCCAGTGTCCTGGCGCAGCAACCGCTGCCGCCGCCACCCGAAGGTGGTCAGCCCGCCCCCGGCGCGGAGCCCGCGCCCGCGCCCGCCGCGCCGACTCCGGCACCGGGTGCGCAGCCCGGCTGGGGCGCCCCTCCGGCTGGCGGCGCACCGGCGGGAGATCCGAACGCGGCTGGCGCGAGCGGCAGCGCGAGCTGGTCGCTCGGCAGCGGTATGCAGACGAGCGGCGAAGCGAGCGGAGCCGGCGGTGGCGAGATGGATCCGGAGACGGAGCGCCAGTGGCGCCGCACGTCGCTGATGATCCAGAACAACCTCGCCGCTTCGACCGGGCTCCTGCACACCTCGTACGCCGGCTCCGGCGCTCCGGGGTCGCTGCGCGTCGGCTTCATCACCAGCTACTTCACCGGCACCGGCTTCCTGTGCGAAGGCGGCCGCTGCAACTACAACACCTCCAACAACCCGGCGGGCGCCACGGCCGACGACGAGGTCACGCGCATCGGCGCCCACCTCAGCATGAACGCGACGCTCTTGCCGTTCCTGGAGGCCTATCTCGGCTTCCACGCCACGGCGACGGAGAACGATCAAAGCCGCCCGCGCCTGCTCCAGGTGCTCGGCGACACCAACATCGGCCTGAAGGGCTTCATGCCCTGGCAGCCGGACTCGGTCTTCTCGGTGGGCGGCGAGCTTCAGCTCTGGCTCCTGAACGGCACGGGCGGCGTCGGCCTCGACGGCTCGGGCACCAGCTACGCCATCCGCGGCCTGGCCACCGCCGATCTGAACAACCACACCAACCCCGACGACCGCATCCCGCTGAAGATCAACGCCAACCTCGGCTACAAGTTCGACAACTCGGGCGAGCTGGTGGGCGACACCGAGAAGGCGCGCAACGGGCAGAAGATCACGCGCATCGAGCGCTACGGCCTCGACATCAACCGCGTTGACACCTTTCAGATCGGCCTCGGCCTCGAGGGCATGTTCGACTACGTGCGGCCGTTCGCGGAGTGGACCATCGACGTACCGATGAACCGCCAGGACTACGTGTGTAACGAGAGCCGCAAGGAGGTGGGCGACGGCTGCTTGGGTACCGACGCCGGCTTCGGCAGCTCGCCTTCTCGCATCACGCTGGGCGCGCGCGCCTATCCGGGCATCGACGGCCTGAGCTTGCTCGCCGCCTTCGACATCGGCACCGGCGCCACCTCGAACTTCATCCAGGAGGTCGCGCCCGAGTCGCCGTGGACCCTGTACCTGGGCCTGGGCTGGGCGGCGGACACCAAGAAGGAGCCCCCCATCATCAAGGAGGTGCAGGTCGAGAAGCCCGCGGTCGCGCCGGTCGCCGCCGACCGCTACGTCGCCGGCACGGTGGTCGAGAAGGGCGCGAACACGCCGGTGGGCGGCGCCATCATCCGCTTCGACGGCCGCAACCTGACCGGCATGGTCGCGAACGACGACGGCACCTTCCGCACCATCGACCTCGAGCCCGGCACCTACACCTTCACGGTGAAGGCCGACGGCTACCGCGACGGCCAGTGCCAGGCGACCATCCCCGCCGCCGGAATGGGCGCCGCCCCGGCCTTCGGCGCGCCGCCGGGCTACACCGCTCCGGCCTATCCGGGCGCTGCCCCAGCGGGACCGGGCATGGCGCCGGCCCCCGCCAACCAGCCGACCATCGTCAACATGACCTGCGAGCTCGAGGCGCTGCCGAAGGTCGGCAACATCATCGGCGGTCTGGTCGATGGCGAGAACAACCAACCCGTGGCCACCGCGAGCGTGAAGATCACCGACAAGCTGAATCGCGAGCTCGAGCTCGCGGCCGACGCCTCGGGCGCCTTCCGCTTCGAGAACGTGCCGCCGGGCCCGGCCAAGATCACGGTCACGGCCAACGGCTACTTCACCAGCGTGACCGAGCTGGAGGTCAAGCCGCAGGAAGATCTGAAGGCGACCATCTCCCTCAACAAGCGCCCGAAGGCGCCGAACGTCACGGTGGTGGCCAACGAGGTGAAGCTGAAGAAGCAGGTCCACTTCGCCCACGACGCGGCGACCATCGAGCCCGACTCGCACGCGCTGCTCGAGGAGATCGCCGACGTGCTCAAGAACCGGGCCGAGATCGCCAAGATCGAGATCCAGGGCCACACCGACAACACCGGCTCGCCGGTCTACAACCAGCGCCTGAGCCAGCAGCGCGCCGACGCGGTCCGCGACGCGCTGGTCAAGCTCGGAGTCGATGGCAGCCGCCTCGACGCCAAGGGCTACGGCCAGGACAAGCCGCTGGTGCCCAACGTCTCGCCGGCCAACCGCGCGCGGAACCGCCGCGTGCAGCTGATGATCACCCAGAAGAAGTGATCCCCGAAGCAGGCGCCCGCATCCCGCGCTATCCTCGCGAGATGCGGGCGCTCTCGTTTTTGTGCGTGCTCAGCTGCGTGGCCGGCTGCGCCGACGACGCGGGACCCGAGGACGAAGGCGCTCCCCAGCCGGCGCCGCCGGAGGCGGCCGGCCCCTACGCCATCGGCGTGACCACGGTGGAGGTGCAGAGTGGCGACCGCACGCTGCCCGTCGAGGTCTGGTACCCCGCGCGGGGCGGGGGCGAGCCCGCAGAGTACGTGCTGAAGGTCGGCGTGCTCGAGCTGGCGCGCCTGCCCTCGCCGCGCGGAGCGCGGCGCGACGCCCAGCTCGACCGACGCGGAGCCCCCTACCCGGCCGTGGTCTTCTCCCACGGCAACGGCGGCACCCGCATCCAGAGCGTCTACCTGACGGAGTACCTGGTGACCCATGGCTTCGTCGTGGCGGCGCCGGATCACGTCGGAAACACCTTCGCGGAGCAGGTCAACAAGGCCCTGGCCATCCCGCCGGCAGAAGCGGCGGCGCTGCGCCCGGGCGACGTCTCCCGCGCGCTGGACGCCTTGCTCGAGCGGTCCGATGCGCCGGACGGGACGCTCTCGGGCTCGACGGACGCCTCGCGCCTGGGCGTGGCCGGCCACAGCTTCGGCGGCTACACCACGCTGCGCGTCGCCGGTGCGACCATCGACACCGCCGCCGTGCTCGCGGAGTGCCTGGCCGGAGGCGGCCTGATCTGCGACGGCTGGGAGAACGTCGAGATGCCGGCGTCCCACGCGGATCCGCGCTTCGTCTCGGCTTTGGCCCACGCCCCCGGCGGCGCGCAGGCCATGTATGGGGGCAACCGCAACGGCTTCGCCGACGTGTCCATGCCGGTGATGATCCAGGGCGGCACGACGGACGCGATCACCCCCTGGGCCACGGAGCAAGAGGCCCCCTTCGACTCCTTGCCCGCCCCCAAGAGCCTGCTCGGCATCGAGAAGGCCGGGCACTTCACCTTCTCGGACATGTGCCTGCTCATCGAAGAGCTCGGCTTGACGGTGCAAGAGTTCGACGACGGCTGCGGGCCGAGCAACATCCCGTTCGCCGAAGCCCATGCCATCATCGACCGCTATTCGACGGCGTGGTTCCAGCGCACCCTGCTCGGGGTGGACGTCTCGAACGTCCTCGACCCGAGCGCCCCGCTCGGACCAGGCGTGGCATCGTTCGAGTCGAAGTAGTGTATCGTGAACGCCAACGCGGAGGTCGGCTGATGCGGGTGTTCCACGTCGTCTTGGTGTTGGGCGCGCTCCTGGCGTGCAAGAACAAGGGGAACGAGCAGCAGCAGCAGCCACAGCCGGCGGTGGAGCTCCCCCCGCCGGCCTCGCCCCCGCCAGCGGTCGTGGAGGCACCAGCGGCGACGAGCTGCGCACGCCTCGGCCTCTACTACACGCTCGGCGGTGGCGTGCAGAAGGGCGGCGTGAACATCAGCTGCGACGGCAAGTGCAACGACCTCGAGGAGAAGGACGACGGCGCCAAGCTGAAGGCGAGCTGCCTGGTCAACTGCAGTGCCATCGGCTCCGCGCGCTCGAAGTTCGCGGGCTCGCTCAACGTCAACCTGGACCTGAACCGCTCCGAGAAGGATCCGATGCGCTACTCCGGCACCATCGGCGACGGCAAATCGTCGCCGAACCCCGTGAGCCTCACGTTCAAGCAGAAGTACACCGAGGCCAACGGGCAGATGACCGAGAAGAACATGCGCTGGAGCATGACCTTGCGCCCCTGCAAGCAGTGACGGGGCTCACTTCTTCTCTGCCCGGGCCTCGGCCTCGATCTCGTGGAGCAGCTCGTCCACGCGCCGCACGTTGTCGTGACCCAGATCGTAGGTGAAGCGCAGCTCGGGCAGCTTGCGCAGGTCGAGCCGCGGGCCGAGCCCACGCTTGAGCCGGCTCGACGCGTGACCGAGCGCTCGGAGCAGCGCCTTCTGCGCCTTCGGATCGGACTCCTCGGCGAGTGAACGCACCGACAGGGTCGCCACCGAGAGGTCATCGCTCACGTCCACCTCGGTGATCACCACCGTGGACAGGCGCTCGTCGCCCAGCTCGCGGAGCAGCTCCGTCAGGTGCATGCGCACGAGGCCCGCCACGCGGTCCGCTCGGCGTCCGCCCCGGCTCACTTCTGACCCCACTTCTCGGCTAAATCGGCGAAGTCGCCCGGCGGGTTCGAGCGCGAGCCCTCGGCCCGAGACTCGATGCCGCCGCGGATCCCTTCGCCGCCCTCGCCGAACGAGAGCACCTCGGTGCGTACGTCTGCGAGCACGCCGTCGGGCAGAGAGCTCGCCAGCTCCGTCAGCTGGGAAATCACGCTGACGCAGTAGGCGGAGTCCCGCGCGACCGTCACCGCGCCCAGGGTCGCCACCTGGTGGCGCTCCACGTCCCCGACCTCGGAGATGCTAACGGGCAGGCGCGCCCGCGCGCGCTCCTTGAAGCTCTTGACGACCTGGCGCCGGTCCTTGAGCGAGCGGGCGCCGGGGATCTGAAGAACCAAGCGTGCAACTCCTACGAACATGTTCGTGCGAAATCACAAAGTCTGCTTCACTTCTTCCATCTCGAAGAACTCGATGAAGTCGCCCTCTTTCAGGTCGTTGTAGCCCTCGAGGCCGATACCGCAGTCGAAGCCTTCCTTGACCTCGCGGGCGTCGTCCTTGAAGCGCTTCAGACTCGAGACCTTGCCGCTCCAGACCACCGTGCCGTCGCGGACCAGACGCGCGGTGGCGCTGCGGCGGGCGAGTCCCTGGACCACCATGCTGCCGGCGATGGTGCCCGCCTTGCTGAGCTTGAAGACCTGGCGGACCTCGGCCTTGCCGAGCTCCTTCTCGACCAGCGTCGGGGCGAGCAGGCCTTCCATGGCGGCCTTCACGTCGTCGACCACGTTGTAGATGATGCTGTACTGGCGGATCTGCACGCCTTCCTGCTGAGCCAGGCCGGTGGCCTTGCCCGCGGGGCGCACGTTGAATCCGATGATGATGCCCTTGGCGGCGACGGCCAGGTTCACGTCGCCTTCGGTGATGGCACCGACCGCGGCGTGCACCACGCTGACCTTCACCTTGTTGGTGCTCATCTTCACCAGCGCGTCGCGCAGCGCTTCCACGGAGCCCTGCACGTCCGCCTTGATGATCAGCTTGAGCTCCAGCTGATCGGTCTCGGACATTGCCTTGGCCAGATCCTCGAGCGAGACACGGGCCGTCCCCGGCATCAGGCTGCGCCGCTCCTTGACCTTGCGGCTCTCGGCGATCTCCTGCGCCTTCTTGACGTCCTTGATGACGTGGACGGGGTCACCCGCCGAGGGGACGTCGTCCAGACCGATCACGCTCACAGGCGTCGCCGGGCCCGCCGTCGCGACCATGCGGCCACGATCGTCGAGCATCGCGCGCACCTTGCCCCAGGCCGCACCGGCCAGGATGGTGTCGCCGCGGTTGAGGGTGCCGTCCTGAACCAGGATGGTCGCCACCGGACCGCGCCCGCGGTCGAGCTCGGCCTCGACCACCACGCCGGTGGCGGGCTTCTCCGGGTTGGCCCGGAGCTCGAGCACCTCGGACTGCAGCACCACCTTCTCGAGCAGGTCGTCGATGCCGGCGCCGGTGTGCGCGCTGACCTCGGCGAACATGGCGTCGCCGCCCCACTCCTCGGGCACCAGGCCGTGCTCGGACAGCTCGCGCCGCGCGCGCTCGGGCTGAGCGTCGGGCTTGTCGCACTTGTTGATGGCGACGATGATCGGCACCTGAGCGGCCTTGGCGTGGTTCAGCGCCTCGACCGTCTGCGGCATCACGCCGTCGTCCGCCGCGACCACCAGGATGACGACGTCGGTGGTCTGCGCGCCGCGGGCGCGCATCGCCGTGAACGCCTCGTGACCGGGCGTGTCGAGGAACGTCAGCTTGCCGTGAGGTGTGTCCACCGAGTAGGCGCCGATGTGCTGGGTGATGCCCCCGGCCTCTCCGGCGACGACGTTCGCCTTGCGGATCTTGTCGAGCAGGCTGGTCTTGCCGTGGTCCACGTGACCCATGACGGTGACGACCGGCGGCCGTCCCACGCTGTTCTGGTCCTCCTCGGTCTCGAGGCCCTGGGCCGCGACGAGCGCGTCCTCCTCGCTCACCGCCACGTCCGAGACCTCCCAGCCGAACTCGCTGGCGACGATCTTCGCGGTGTCCGCGTCGAGGGTGCTGTTGATGTTCACGCCCGTCATGCCCAGGCGCATCAGCTTCATCAGCACCTCGGTCGCCTTGATGCCCATGCGACCGGCCAACGTCTGCAGGTTGGTCGAGCCCTCGATCTTGACGACCTTCTTGTGGGCCGAGCGCTCCTGCGTCACGACCTGGCCGGTGCCCTTCGGCTTGACGAACTGGCCGATTCCGCGGCCGCGCATCTGCCCGGGACGACCGCCCATGGGCCGTCCCATCGGGCCGCCCATGCCTGGACCGCCACGCTGCCCGCGGGCGCCGAGCCCGGTTCCGGCCTTGGCGTCGTACTGCACGCGGCGCGGAGTCGGCTGAGTGCGCGCCGGCATGGTCACGCCCGGCCGACCCTCCCAGACCTCGATGCCGGTCTTGGGTGGGCTGGACGGACGCGGCGCCGGAGGCGGCGTCGGGGACGGAGCGGGCGCGGCCTCCACGGGCGGCGGCGCGGCTTCCACCGGCGGCGCCACTGCTTCTACCGGCGGCGGCGGAGCCTCGACGACCGGAGCCGACGGCAGAGGCGCCGAAGCAGGCGGCTGCGCCTCCACCGACGGCGGCGCGACCTCCTCGACGCTGGGCGGGGGCTCCATCGCTGGCGGCGGCGGCTCGTGGCGCGGCGCGCTCGGCAGGGGCGGCGGCGCGGCCTGCGGAGCCGACTTCAGCACCACGTCGGCCGCGCGCGGCGACGACGCGGCGACCGGCGACGAGCGCAGGGTGTCCACCCCGACGTCGGTCACCTTCACCTCGCCGGCGGGACGCGCCGGCGCACGGCGCTTCACGACGGTGGGGCGAATGCGCTCTTCGGCCGCCTTCGGCGCGGCCTGCTTCTCGAGATGTCGACGGACACGCTCGACGGCATCCGGTCCGACCACGCTCATGTGGTTACGCACGTCGGACACCCCAATCGACTGGAGCAAAGCCACCAGAGCTTTGTTTTCCATGCCCAGATCGCGGGCGATCTCGTAGACACGCATCTTCGTCATTCCTCCGTGGGCAAATCCCCACCGGCTTCGTCTCGTGCTGTTGGCTCCGCCGTGTGAGCCCAGTCGATGGTCTGTGCGAGGGCGCGGCCGAGCCCCGAGTCGAGCACGGCCACTATCCCCGTCTCGTTTCGGCGCGTGACGCGACCGAGCTCACTCTTGGTCCCCCATGCTCGAGCGAGCCCGCGGGCGACGGCGGCTCGAACCTCTTGGGCCTCTGCCGCCGCGCGGGCGTCGGTCGCCACGATCAGCAAGCGAGCCTTCGAGCTGCCGAGCGCCTCCTTGACCTCGTTCACCCCGACCGCGAGCTGCCGCGCACCGAGCGCCGCTCCGAGCAGGCTCTGGACCCGGCGATCGGCGGCGGCGCGGATTCGAGCCGCCAGCTCGGCGGCATCCGCTTGCACCGGGGCGCGGAAGCTCTTCGCGAAGCCGCGCTTGGCCGCCGCGCCGAGGCAGTCGGTCCTCGGGTGTACCCAGGCGCCACGCCCGCTCTGCTTGCCGGACAGCACCGGCCCGAGCTCACCGTCTGGTCCGAGCACGAAGCGCACCAGCTCCTCCGGGGCTGCCTCTTTCTGGCAGCCCACGCAAGTGCGGCTGGAACCGCTCGGCGCTCGGGCTTCGGACATGGTGAGCATGGGCCGCGCTCGCCTCACTCCTCCAGGGCGGCCGGGGCGGGGGCCGGGGCCGCCTGCGCCTCGGCGGCGAACTTCGCCCGCGCCAGGTCGATTTCCTTTGCCTCGTGATCGAGGAAGAACTGCGCGCCTTGCTGGATCAGTCGGGCCTTCTTGATGCCGAGGCCGGTGCGGATGGCCAGGCGGTCCGCGTCCTCGCGTGCCAGCTCGGCCACCGTCTTGTAGCCGGCCTCCTCGACCAGCTGCGCGGTGCGCAGGCCGACGCCGCGGACGAAGCGCAGCTTCTCCTTTTCGGTCAGCGGCTCCGGACGGCTGGCGGTCTGCTCGATGCGCTCGCGCCGCATGCGCTCCATGCTCGACTCCGCCCGCTCCTTCAGGGACTGAGCGGCCTCGGGCGTGCCGACGCCCTGGATGCTCACGAGCTCCGCCACGTCGGCCTCGGCGATCTCCTCCAGCGCACGGAAGCCCAGGCGATACATCGCGCGAGCCAGGTCCTCGTCGACTCCGTCGATCTGCCGGAGCGCCTGGAGCGCCTCCTCTTCCATCTGCTTGAACTTGCTCTCGCTGATGATGTCGAGCTTCCAGCCCGTGAGCTGGGAGGCGAGGCGCACGTTCTGGCCCTTGCGGCCGATGGCCAAGCTGAGCTTCTCGTCCGGCACCACGAGCTCCATGCGGTGGTCAGCCTCGTCGACGATGACCTTGTTGACCTCGGCCGGCTGAATCGCGTTGATGATGTAGCGAGCCGGATCCTTGTCGAACGGCACGATGTCGATCTTCTCGCCGCGCAGCTCCTGAACCACGGCCTGCACGCGCGAGCCCTTGATGCCCACGCAAGCGCCCACCGGGTCGACGTCCGAGTCACGGGTCGTGACCGCGATCTTGCTGCGGCTGCCAGGCTCGCGAGCCACGCCCACGATCTTGACGATGCCCTCGTAGATCTCCGGGACCTCGGCCTCGAACAGCTTGTCGACCAAGGGCGGGGCCGAGCGGCTCAGGATGATCATCGGACCGCGCGCCTCGCGGTCGATGTCCTTCACGAACGCCACGATGCGGTCTCCGGGGCGGTAGGTCTCCCGCGGCGTCTGCTCGCGAGCCGGCAGGATGCCCTCGGTGCGCCCGAGATCCACCACGATGTTGTGGCCCTTCTCGAAGCGCCGGACGATGCCGCGGATCAGCTGACCCTGGCGGTCCTTGTACTCGTTGTAGATGATGTCGCGCTCGGCGTCGCGCACGCGCTGGAGCAGCACCTGCTTGGCGGTCTGCGCCGCGATGCGACCGAAGGTGCTGCGCGCCTGTTTCATGTCGAGCACCGCGCCGAACTCCTTGTCCTGCTGCCGGGCCTTCTCGGCGTCACGCGGGTGCCAGAACACCTGAAAGCCGAGCTCTTCGCCGATCTCGGCTTCGAGCCCGTGCTTCTTGGCCACGTCGATGGCGATCTCCCGCTCCGGGTCGGCCACCTCCTCGACCACCGTCATGTACTGGAACAGGTCGATGTGCCCGCTGTCCTCGTTGAAGCGAGCCTCGAGCTCCCGCGTGGGGCCGAAGGCGGCCTGGGCGGCTTTCAGGATGGCGGCCTCCATCGTCTCGATGAGGATCTGCTTGTCGATCCCCTTCTCCTGAGCCACCTGTTCGACGATGCCTCCGAGGTCGTCGCCGAATCCAGCTGAGTGCGCTGCCATTTTCATTGTCTCCGTGATCTGAGCCCCGGGTCAGCGCCCGTGGCCGGATGCCCGTCGTACGGGCCCCTTTCCCTTCGGCTTGCCTTTGCGCGGGGCGCCGCCCCAACTGAAGGTGAGGCGCCCGCTCTCGATCTGCTCGAGCTCGAGGCTCGAGAGCCCCTGCTCCGTCTCGAGCACCACACGGCCCGACTCGTCGAGCCCGTGAAGCGTTCCATGAATCACCCGCTGCCCCGCGACGGCCTCGCGCAGCTTCAGCTTCGCGGATTGCCCCGCGAAGCGCGCGTAGTCCCGCGCCGAGTACAGCGCCCGGTCGAGCCCGGGGGAGCCGACCTCGAGCCGGTAGGCGTGGCTCAACACGTCCGCCACGTCGAGCGCGGCGGAGAGGTCGCGGGAGACGTCGGTGCACAGCTCGATGGTGATGCCCTCGCCGGGGATGCGGCCGTCCGGTCGCTCGATGGTGAGCTCCAGCAACCAGCCGCCGCGATCCGTGCGCCACACGAGCTCGACGCCCTCGACACCGTGCGCACGGAGCACGGGCTCCACCGCAGCGAGCACGCGCTCGCGGTCGAGACCGGGGAGACGTTCATGGGCGACGAGGGTCATGGATGGTTCTTTGGCGACTCGCGAGGCAGGCCACGGCCGTACCCCGCGCTCGAGAAGACCCGAGTTTTCCGGCCGAGATCGCGGGACCCGGCCAAAAAAAAACGGACCCTAGTAGGGGGTCCGTCTGGATCCACCCGAGTTGTCGGCGGGGTATTTAGCCGACGCCGCGGGGGAGCGCAAGCCAGGGAAAAACTACCGGGATTACCGGGGGATGGGCCCGAGAACCGGGGCAGCGCCTCAGCCGGGCTTGGGGCGCGAGCGCATTTTGCGGGGCGGCAGGAGCTCCTCCTGACCCGGGATCTTCTTGGCCATGAAGATCATCGCGTCCAGTTTGATGAAGTGCCGAACCCGGTAGAACTTGAGCGCGGCCTCGTTGTTCTCCGCGACCTCGAGCACCAGGTGCGTACAACCCCGCACTCGCGCCAGGTGCTCCAGCTGCTCGAGCGCGAAGCTGCCCACGCCGTGCCCCTGGTAGGCCGGGTGAACTGCCAGCTCCTCCACGAACAAGGGGCGCATGTCGCGCTTCTCGAAGTAGCGGCTGTTGACCCAGCTGTCCTTGGCGACCTCGAAGGCGCACTCCGAGTAGGCGACGATCTGGCTCTTCGACCCGGCGCCTGTCTCGAACACGAGCTGCTCGATACCTTCCTCTTCGTAGACCTCTTCGAACTGATTGCGCGTGCGGGGACGCTGGTACTCGACCGTCTCGCGGTTGACGTCGCGGAACACCAGCTTCAGGAACTCCCAGACGCGCTTGATGTCGCGCCGGTGCATGCGCCGCACGCGGATCACCGGCGGGGGGTCGGGCGCCGGGGTGGGCGCAGGGGCTGGCGAGGCCGGCTGGGTCTTCCGCCGCGCCATGGCTCACGCCAGGTTCGGCAACGTGACCAGATCGACGTGCAGAACCTCGTCGCTGAACGCCATCATCTCCGCCAGACAGCCTTCGCTCGGGCGGGTGTCGGTGCGGATCTTGGCGCAACCCGCGCGCCCACCTTCGAAGACGGTGTTCTCCAACTCCTGAATGTTGATGGCGTGGCGCTTGAGCACGCCCAGCACGTTGGCGAGCGCGCCGACCTTGTCCAGGAAGCGGACCACGAGCACGTAGCGCCCGCGGGTGTTGGCGGCGATGTTCACCACGTTCGGGACCTCGCCCTTCACCAAGAAGCTGCGCAAGATCCGCACAGTTTCCGCGGCAATCGCCACCTGCGCCTCGTCGGTGGAAGCACCGATGTGAGGCGTCGCGTAGACCAGCCCGGCGTGCAAGATGGCGTTGTCGTAGTCGGCCACCCGCGTGTCCGGCTCGTTCGGCAGGACGTCGAGCCCGACGCGCAGCTCCTTCATCGGCCCGAGCTCGGTGAGCGCCGCGAAGTCCACGAGCCCCGCGTCGGCGGTGTTGATCAGCATGCCGCCGTTCGGCAGCGCGGAGATCACCTCGCGCGAGATGATGCCGCGGGTACGCTCGGTCAGCTCCAGGTGCACGCACAGGATCTCGGAGCGCTTGGCCAGCTCGAGCACGTTCTGCGCCCAGCCGACGCCCAGGTCCGCGGCGCGCGCCGGCACCAGCGACCGGCTCCAGGCGTGGACGTCCATGCCGTAGGCCAAGCCCAGCTTGGCCACGGCGCGGCCGACGTGGCCGAAGCCCACGATGCCCATGCTCCGACCGCGCAGGCCCTTCGCTTTCGCGAACTCCTGCTTGTCCCACTTGCCCGCGCGCAGGCTGCTGACGGCGTCTGGCACGCGCCTGTCCAGGCTGCCGATCAGCGTCATGGTGAGCTCGGCGACACCGGAGGCGTTCTTGCCCGGGGTGTTCGCGACGTAGATTCCGCGCTCGCTGGCGGTCTTGACGTCGATGTTCTTCACGCCGGCCCCAGCGCGGATGATCAGGTTCAGCATCACCCCCGCCTTCATCGCGTCGGCGCGGACCTCCGTGCCACGAACCACCAGCACGTTGACGTCCTTCACCGCGGCGGGCAGCGCGTCTGCGCGGATCTCGGGCTGATACGAGACCTCGACGCCCAACGTGCGCATCTCGTCGAGCGCCGCCGGATTGAGCTTGTCCGCGACCAGGACCTTCATGAGGGCGACGCTTTTATCACGGGCGGGAGAGTTTTGTTACCGGGACGCCCGGACCCCGCGAAAGCCCGTTCAGCGCCTGGGCCCGATGCGGTGCTGGGTCTCTGCGAGGCAGAGCACGAGCTCCCCGCCCGGCGTCTCCGAGAGCAGCGGCGCGAGGCGGGTCTGGGCCTCCGGCGAGAAGCGCGCCTCGAAGCGTCCGTCTTTCACCCGAACGTAGACCGCGTCGTTGTCGCCGACGCACACGGTCGTCGGGTCGAGGCTCTCCTCGCTGCCATCCGAAAGCAGCAAGGTCACGCGGCCCGGCTCGACGCGGAGCGAGTGGACGAAGAACGGCACGTCGTCGACGCTGAAGTAGGTCCAGTCCCAGCCGTTGGTGAGGATGAAGCGGCCGTCGTCCGGGTGGCGGTCGATCCACGAGGCGAACGCGCGCTGCATGCCCGGGTGCTCCACCCGCGCGCCGTCGTGCCAGAAGCGCCCCTCGCGATCCAGTCGGATGCTGCTCTCGCGCGAGCGCCCCTCGGGCGCGGGCCAGCGGAAGAACTCGGGGTGATCGCCGGGCTTCACTTGCCTTGCACGACCTGGGTCAGCGCGCCAGCGGCGACGAGCCCGCGTGATTCGACGCTGCCCGTCGCATCCGGCCAGCGCACCTCCAGCTGAGCCGCGTCGCAAGCGCCGACACCGAAGTGGACGACCAGATCGTTCTGCATGCCGAAGTGGCCGTACCCGCCGCCCACCTCACGCACCATTTTGGTGCCGCCGGCGTTCAGGGTGACGCGCGCACCGACGGCCGCGGCGTTGCTGCCGGGGCCGCCGCGCAGGTCGAGCTCGATCCAGTTGCCCTTGGTGGAGGCGTCGCTCTCGTACAGGTGGACCTCGTTCGTCGCCCAGATCTTGCCGCAGTCGCGCGCGGTGCCGGAGCCGACCACGACGTCCAAGTCGCCGTCGCGGTCGAAGTCCGCGACCGCCAGACCGCTGGCGCAGGGGTGCTTCAGGCCGTAGGTTTCACCCTTCTCCTCGAAGCTGCCGTCCACCTTCTGGTGGAACACCCACAGGTACTGATCGGCGTAGTCGCTCGACGCGACCAGGATCTCGTTGCGACCGTCGTTCTCCAGGTCGGCCGTCGCGGCCATCAGCCCGCCTTCGTTCCAGGAGGGCGTGGGGTGCGGCCAGGCGAGACCCAGCTCCGCGAGGGACGGTCGCGCGTATTTGACGGCGCCGGCGGCGGCGTCGCCCACCAGGAGCCCGCTCGGATCGCTGGACTGCCCGGCCCAGAAGTGACGGATCTCGGCGTTGTACAGGTCGAGCGTGCCGTCCCCGGTGACGTCCGCGCACACCGTGCTGAAGGTGTTGCCGTTGTTCCGCCACGGCATCGAGTCGTACTGGCTCCAGGCGGTGTTCGTGCAGCTGATCACCGGCTGCGGGTTCGCGGGGCACGCCGCGTCGCTGCTCTTGGTGCAGTAGCAGAGGAACATCTGGTTGTCGGTGAAGTCCTGGTTCTCGTCGCCGGCGAAGCCGCTGACCTTGCCCTGCTCGACGAACTTGCCGCTGCCGTCGTTGACGTAGAGCAGATTCCACTGGCGCCCGTAGGCGCTGACCAGGAGATCCATGTCGCCGTCGCCATCGACGTCGCACGAGGTTGCGCCGTAGGCCGGCCGGTGGTTGGTGCCTTCTTCGAGGCCCCAGTCGTCGGTGGTCAAGCCAGAGCTGTCCGTGACCTCCGTGAAGGTGCCGTCGCCGTTGCCCAGGTGCAGCCGCGCCTGCGTGCCGACGTACGAGGTGCCGTAGCTCTCGTACCAGCCGACCACGAACAGGTCGACGTTGCCGTCGCGGTTCACGTCCGCGAAGGTGGCGCCGCTGGTGGGCAGGCCCGTGCTGGCGTGCGGCTCCAGCGGCGGCGCCAAGCTGAAGTGCCCCTTGCCGTCGTTCAGCAGGAGCTCGCTGCGATCGCCGTCGCCGGGTGTCGGCGGCGACTGCACCTTCTTGTTGTCGGTGAAGGTCCCGCTGAACAGATCCAGATCGCCGTCGTTGTCCACGTCGGCGCTGACCACCAGGTGGGCCGCGCGCAGCTCGTTCTGGGCGCCGTCGCGGGGCGTGCCGTAGCCGCTCGCCAGCGTCTCGTCCACGAAGCTGCGTCCGCCGCCGGGAGCGGGGCGGTTCATCAGCACGCGAATCAGCGCGGGCTGGCCGCCGTCGAGCGGGTCCCGCGTGTTGGTGGAGAGCGAGTGGACCACGAGGTCGGGATAGCCGTCGCCGTCGAGATCCGCGGCCACCAGCCGGTTGCCGTTGACACCGCTGAGCCCCCACTCGGCCGTGCGCTTGGTGAAGGTCGGCTCGCCCGAGACCGCGTGCGCGTCGCAGGCCGGCGGGCTCCCGGCGCCGCCGCCCGTACCGCCGGCGCTGCCGCCGCTGCCCCCGCTGCCAGCGCCGCTCCCCGACTCGGAGCCGCAAGAGAGGGAGGCCATCCCGAACACGAGAGCTCCCACCGAAAACACAGTCCTTCGCATGTACGCACCCCGCGCGCCTGGCGCCCGCCTCACTTAGCACGGGCGATCAGAATTTCAATGCGGCACCAGCGCCCCGCGCCGCATCAGCCCGGCCAGCATCCGGATCACGTCCCGTCGCGGGATGCCGGAGGCGTCGATCACCTCCTGGATCGTGACGCCGCCCTCGGCGCAGGAGAGCACGAACGCCGCCTTGCTCGACAGGTTCAGCTTCTTCGGGTCGCGAGCGACGTCGGTGATCTCCAAGCGGCGGTCCAGAGGCCCGACCCGCGCCTCGAAGATGTGGTCGACCACCGGCATGCCGCTGCGCAGGACCTCGTACATCGCGGAGTTCTTCCCGAACAGCGCCAGCTCGAGCAGCGCCTCGGCGTGGCGCACGGCTTCATCCATTCGGCCGAGCTTGAGGGCGGCCCGCGCCTCTTCGAGCACTTGCTGGGCGCGCAGCACGTTCTTCTCCGAGAGCCCGTCGGGCGAGGGGCTCACGGGCGGCGGCGGGCTGGACGGGCTGCGCGAGATGCGCTCGAAGGGCGGCACGCTCTCGGGCGGCACCGGGCTCGCGCGGGCGGCCGGCGGTGGTTCTGGCGCCGGCGCCGCAGGCTGCGAGCTCGGCGTGCGCGACGGCCGGCGGGACACCGGCGTGAAGTGCTCGATGCGATGTTCCGCCGGCGTGGGCGGCGGGGTCCGGCCCGACTGAATGAGCGGAGCCTTGGGCGGACCCGAAGGGTGAGCCGAGGGGCTCGTCGCGCGCTCGGCGGTCACCTTCCGGGCCGCGAGCGGCGTCGGCTGCTCGTGGCGGGCGGCCGAGGTGGGAATGCGCTCCTCCGCCGCCGGGGGGCTCGTTTCGCTATAGGTGCCGAGCGACGCCGGAGCCGTGCGTCGCTCCTCCGGCGGCAGCGTGGTCGCGATCTCGGCGCCGCTCATCGCCTGCTCGAGCGCCTGGGCGTATTCGGTCACGGTCGGGTAGCGATCGGCGGGCAGCTTCGCCATGGCGCGCATCACCACGGCTCCGATCGCGCTGGGCACCCAGGGGGCGACCCTGGTCAGCGGCTCGGGATTCGCCGCGATGACCCGCGTCATGATCTCGACCGGCTCCTCGCCAGGGAACGGCGACTGCCCGGAGAGCATCTCGTAGGTGATGGCCGCCAGCGCGAACTCGTCCACGCGGTGATCGACCTCGCGCTCGCCCCGGGCCTGCTCCGGCGCCATGTACGCCGGCGTGCCGATCACCATGTTCTGCGCGGTGAGGCGGCGCCCCGCGCCGCGCACCTTGCTGATGCCGAAATCGAGGACCTTGGCGAACTCCTTCTCGCCGGTGACCCGGACCAGGAACACGTTTTCCGGCTTCAAATCCCGGTGCACGATGCCCTTCTCGTGCGTGCTGGCGAGGGCGGACGCGACCTGCGACGCGATGCGGACGGCGGTGGCCAGCGGCAAGCGCCGCTCGCGCTCGAGGCGCTCGGCCAAGGTGTCGCCGTCCAGGTACTCCATGACCAGGAACGGGTCGTGCTGCTCCGTCTCGTCCACGTCGAAGACCTGCACGATGTGCGGGTGCCCCAGGCTGCCCACGACCTCCGCCTCCCGGCGGAAGCGCTCGATGACCTCTGCGTGACGCGCGTACTGGGAGAGCAGGACCTTGATGGCGACGCGTCGCTTCAGCCGCACGTGCTCGCCCTCGTAGACGACGCCCATGCCGCCTTCGGCGATCTTCCGGACGACCTGATAGGTCCCCTTCAACGTGGTGCCCACCAGCGGGTCGGCGGGACGCAAGCCAGTGTCGGCCGAGTGGCCGGCGTCGTGAGCGTGTCCTTCGTCGCTCACGCTGCCCCCTCCTGGTCCACCTGCTGGCGCATGCGAGAAGCCTGAGGAAAGCACGCTCGCACCCGGGATCAAGCTGGCCGTGCTTTTCCCGAGGGATGGGCCACTGCCCGGCGGAGGCTAGACTCCCGGAAGTGTCCGACCGGCTCGATCGGGTGCGCTCCCTCAGCGTGAGCGACCACCGCCGCGATCTCGCGGGGATGCGCTACGTCTACCCTGTCGTGTCGCGCCGCGCCGGCGGCGTGAGCATCGGCGTGAACCTGAACCCGAACAACGCCTGCAACTGGCGCTGCGTGTACTGCCAGGTGCCGGAGCTCGTGGCCGGCAAGGGCCCGGCCATCGATCTCGAGCTCTTCGCCAGCGAGCTCGAGGAGATGCTCGATGCGGTCCTGAACGGCGACTTCCTCCAGCGCGCGCCCGAAGGGGCGCGCCGCCTGACCGACATCGCCTTCTCGGGAAACGGAGAGCCGACGACCTCGCCGGACTTCGGCCCGGCGCTCGAGGTGGTGGGGCGAGCGCTCGAGCGCTTCGGGCTCCGCGGCAAGCTGAAGGTCCTCCTGATCACCAACGGGTCGATGCTCGAGAAGCCCGAGGTGCGCGCCGCCGTCGCTCGCTTGGCCGAGCTGGGCGGCGAGCTCTGGTTCAAGCTCGACAGCGCAACCGCCGAAGGCGCGCGACGCATCAACTCGTGTCACGCTACGCCGGCGGAGCACTTGCAGAAGCTCCGCTCCGCGGCGCGTGCCTGCCCCACGTGGCTCCAGACCTGTTGGTTTCGCTGGCACGGGACGGCGCCGAGCGAACTCGAGCAGGCGGCCTACCTCGCGGCGCTCGGGGGCCTCGCCCGGGAGGGCGTGCCGGTCGCCGGCATCCATCTGTACACGCTCGCGCGCCCCTCGCTTCAGCCGGAGGCGACCGAGCTCGCGCCGCTCGAGCCGGAGTGGCTGGAGGCGTTCGCCGAACGCACTCGCGCGCTCGGCTTCGTCACGAAGGTGAGTCTCTGAGCGTCTCGTGCACGAGACCGAGCGCAACCAGGCACGCGACGTCGGCGCGCAGCACCCGCTCGCCCAGGCCCGCGAACGCGAAGCCCGCGGCAGCGAGCAGCGCGCGCTCGAAGTCCACCCAGCCGCCCTCGGGCCCCACCGCGAGCAGGAGTCGCTGACCCGCGCCCAGGCCCGCGCAAGCCTCATGGAGTCGCCCCGCGCTGTCCGGGTCGAGCGCCACGCGCCGGCTCTCCGCCGGAAGCTCGTCCTCCACCAGCTTGCGAAACGAGCGGTGCAGCGTGAGCTCGGGCAGGCGCGTGTCCCGCGCCTGCACCAGGCCATCGAGGAGCTGGCGCCGGATCTCGGCAGCCTCCAGGCGGTGCGAGTCGAAGTAGTAGCGCTCGACGCGGGCGGCGTTGCTGACGTAAATGTGCCCGACTCCGAGGGACCCGAGCGCGGGCAGGAGCCGCGCGAACACCTTCGGGCGCGGCATGGCCAAGAGCAGGTCCAGCCTCGGGCGCTCGGGCGTCGGCGCGCTGGCGAGGGTCGACGCGTCGAACACCACGCGGTCCGCGTGCACCTCGACGACCCGGGCGACCCCGAGCGGGCCGTCCACCAGACCCGCGCGGAGCTCTTGCCCCGGCACGGCCCGGAGCACCTCGCGCACGTGCCGCGCCCGCTCGTCCGTGAGCACCGCGCGCCCGCTCGGATCGAGCTCGCTCGGCTCGAAGAGCAGCAGGTTCAAAGCGTCGCTTCGCTCGCCTTGGCGCCGAGTTCGACCGCCTTCGAGCTGACCTTGAAGTCTTTGCCGTCCCAGACCACGTCGTGGCGCTGGAGCTTCACTGGCGCGTCCTTCTTCGCGCTACGGAGCCGCGCCAAGAACGCCGCGCGCTCCGCGTCGGGTGTGGTCAAGAGCACCGACGATAGCCCCGCCTTGGCGGCATCGGTCGCCTCGCCGAGCCCGAGGTCCTTGTCGTCGAGCCGAGTCACGAGCTGGACGTCCGCCGAGAGATCCTCCCAGGTCAGGAGCACCAACGTACCCGCGCCGCTGAAGAGCTGCAGCTCCTTCAGCTCTCGCTTCACGCTCTCCGGCTTGGTCCCCGCCGGCGGTTTCTCGACCAGGCGCGCGAGCCGAGCGGCCGACAGCATGCGCGCCCAGCGCCGCGGATCGGTCGGCCCGGGCGTACCCTGGGCGTTGGCGATCTTGCGCTCGAGCCTGAGCGCCTCGTCCACGCGACCGGCGCCGGCGGCCGCCGCCGCCAGCCGGAGCCAGCCGAGCGCGTCGTCCTTCGCCAGCTCGGTGATGGTGCGGTACTGGCGATAGGCCGGCTCGTACCAGCCGTGCCCCAGGTAGATGTCCCCGAGCAGGCGGCGCGAGTCGATGCCCTCCGGATCGAACTCGACGATCTCGGAGTAGGTACGCACCGCCTCGTCGGCCAGGCCCGCGCGGGCCAGGACGTCGCCGATTTCGCGGGCGATGTTGGGCGTGAGGAACCCCTGATCGCGCAGGCGGTGTCCCAGCGCCACGGCCTCGTCCTTCTTGTCGGCTTCGACCAAGAGCTTGACCAGTCGCATGCCGCCGTTGGGATCCTCCGGCGCCTTCGCGCTGGCCTCGCGCACCTTCTCGATGCGCTTGTCCACGTCCCCGATCTCGGACAGCTCGAGATCGAGCTTCGGCCAGTCCACCGCGCTGCCGAAGAGCGCGCGCTCCACCGCCGCCACCAGGCGCCCGTCCACGGCCCGGCGCAGGATCAGCTTGGCGACGAACTTCTGGACCTCCGGGCGGCCCACGAAGTGCGCGAGCACGACGCTCGCAGAGCCCTCGCCGTCGACGCGCTTCTGCAAGAGATCGAGGAAGGTGCGCTCCGCGCGCCAGTCGGACAGCTCGCAAGCGCCGAGGGCGGCGTCGTAGCGTTGCACGAGCTCCGCCGGGCTCTTGATGGTCTTGAGCCGCTTCTGCCAGAGCAGCACGCGCTGGGCCAAGGGCCGCGCCGCGGCGTCGCTGCAGGTGCGGAGCGCGGGGGCCGCCAGCGCGACGCCGCGCTTGTCCGCCTCCTGGTCCTTGCCCAGCTTACCGCCGTAGGGTGACGCAACCTCCGGGTCGAGCTTGACCGGTGCTGCGACCTTCTTCTTCTCCAGCACCGGCGGCGGAGCCTGGGGCAGCATGGTCGGCTTGGCGGGTTGGTTCAGGTCGTCGCCGTCGATGGGCCGAGCCTTCGGGCGAGCCGCGGCCCTCGGTGGGCCGCCTGCCCCCGCGGCGAAGCCTCCGCCTTTTCGACCCATGGCGCCCTGGTCGAGAGCTTCTTCCTGCGGCGCGGCGGGGGCGATGGTCGGCGCCGGCATCGGCTCCGCCGCCATCGGCGCCTCGGCCTTCTGCTCTTCCATGTCCGCGCGCGGACCCGGCGCGTAGCCCGGCTGCGCCTGGGTGGCGGGCGCTGGTCGTGACGCCGGAGCCGACTCCTTCTCGTTCGAGGCGCCCAGGTCGAGCTTGCTGCAACCGAGCGGCATGAACCCGGGCGGCGTGATGGCGGCGTGACGAAGCGCCAGGCGCCGCTCGCTGTCCGCGTCGAGGTCGAGCAGGGTGAGCTGCTTGCCGCGGAGCTTGCTCTTCTTCTTGCGCTGGATCCCCATCTGGTAATACGCGCCCTCGCTCTCGAGCGCGAGGATGCTGGTGAACGGCGTCATCAGGCCGTACTCCAGGCCGAGGGCCACGATGCGCCCGCGCTCCGCGTCCGGTCCCTGCGAGCCACCGAGCAAGCGCCGGACGTACTCCGCCGCCCAGAGCCGCGGCACGAACTCGGCGATCACGCTCGTCTCGCGCTCGGCCTCGTACTCCTTCGTGAACTGCTCGCCGCCGATGCGCCCCTTCACCTTCACGCGTTTGGGCAGGTCGTGGTGGGTGCGGGCCAGCACCACGACCTCCTGGCCGCGGCTGACCTTGCCGCTGGCGCTGTAGAACGGCTCGTCCAGGCCGGCGCCGAGATCGAGCTCCAGATCGGTGATGGTCGGGACCTTGAGCGCCGCGGTCAGCTCCAGCGCGCGCGCGGTGGTCTGCTCGGCCTCGTCCACACGGAACGCGCTGCCGCCGCCGGCCCGGGAGAGCTCGGCGAGCAGCGGGTAGTTCGCCTCCGAGCCGACGCCCACCGCGAACAGGCGCGAGCGAGAGGTGCCGAGCGCGCGCCGCAGGCGCTCCACGATCTGCTCGCCGCTGAGCTCGCCGCTGGTGGCCACGCCGTCGCCGACGTAGACCACGGCAGGCTGCTCGGCCCCGTGCAGGCGCTGGAGCGAGACGTCGAACATGCTGGCGATGTCGGTGGCGCCCCCCGGTTGGTGCCCCGCCAGCGCCTCGAGCGCCTTGGCGATCTCGCCCTCGCTGGCCGCTGCCATGCCTTCTTTCGGGTGCAGCACGGTCGGGCGCACGTCGAGCGCCACCAGGGCGAAGCGATCGTCGTCCGAGAGCGCGCGCATGATGGCCTCCGCGGTCGCCGTCTTGAGCTGCCGCGACGACTCGTCCCCGGCCGCGGAGGTGTCCACCACCACGACCACGTCGCCGCGCTGTTGCTTCACGCCTTTCCAGTCGAGGTCCGGCGTGTAGCGCACCATCACGTAGTCGGCGCTCTCGCCGTCGGCCTTGTGGCGCGACACGGCCAGCGCCGGGCGCCGATCCGGCAGCGTCGCCTCCAGCTGGAAGTCCGCGCGGGGCGTGTAGCCGGAGCGACGCATGGTCACGCTGCGTCCGTTGCCCTCGACGCGCGCGTCCACCAAGGTCGAGAGCTTCATCTTCGGCCCGGCTTCGCCCAGATCCACGCTGAGCGAGAACTCGCCGATGCGCACCGGATCGCCCTGCCCCATCGGGTAGACGTAGGTGAGCTTGCCGTCGTTCGAAGGGTTGATCTGCACGTAGCGCAGCACCACTCGACGGGTGCCCCCGGCGCGGATCGGGTAGATGCGCGCGCGGTAGCTGCGGGCGTCCACCCACTCCAAGATCGCGGGAGAATGGCCGGTTTGTTTGGCGGCGGTGTACTGCGCGGCCGCCTCCTTCGACTCGATGAACTCGCCTTCGATCAGGTTGCCGTTGGTCTCGAGCGCGAAGCTCGTGACGCTGGCGTTGTCCGGCACCGTGAACCAGTACCAGCCTTCCACGTCGCGCTCGCCCGGGTTGAAGAAGGTCTGGTCGACCTCGGTCTCGCTGAGCCCCTCGCGCACCACGGCGCGCACGCTCTGGCGGCCGATCTCCAGGCGCTTGGCCGCGCTGCCGGGCAGCGCTCCGACGTCCACTCCGTAAATGGTGCCGGCGCCAGCGCCGGGCACGCCGCTGCCCGAGGAGAAATCGGCCATGCCGCCGGTCCAGTCCTCCCAAAACGCGAGCGCGGCGACGACGGGCGCGGCTTCTCCCTTCACGCTGCCTTGCTCGCCGGCCTTCACCTCGGCGCGGCCGCCTTTGCCCGTGACGGTGGCCATGCCCCGAGCGACGTACACGGAGGCGTCGGCGCCGTCGCGACGGATGGCCACGCCGGCCTCCGCCGCCGTCACGCTCGTCGCGGCGATCTCGTGCACCATCGGCTTGCGATCGGTCGGCGGGGCGTCGAGGAAGTACTCGCCCTTCTCGAGCACGACCGACTCGCCGCCCAGCTTGATGCTGCTCTCGGCCCGCATGAACAGGCGCGACCCGTCGGGCAGCCGTACCAGCGCCCGGGCGCCCTTCTCGGTGGTGATCTTCGCGTCTGCGAGCAACGGCGTACCGCTCACCGCGCGCGCCGGTCCCTGGCCCAGGTCCACGCTGACCTCTCCGGCGGCCAGCTCGAGCCGCGCTTGGATCGGCGACGCCTTCGCCGGCGGCGGCTTGCGGAGCGCGACCGCGAGCAGCACCGCGACGAAGAGCCCGAGGCCGAGCACTGCCAGTACGAGCCGCGTGAGTGTTCGCGCGCGCGACGCCTTGAGGTTCTCACTCATGTCTTCCTCCGCCGATTCGGACTCCGCCTACGAGGCGTCCCTTGGTGCGAATGTTCCTGCGGTCCAGGCAAATCCACAAGTCCCACGGAGTGAAGAATCAACTCTAGAAAGCCAAGTCCAGCGCCTTGGTCGCGTTGCTGCGAACCTGCGCCTTGCCCTTGCGCTCGGCTTCCGCTGGAGCGGCCCCGGCAGGCGGCGACGAGAACCCTTCATTGGCCTGTCCGAGCGCGCTCGATTGACCCTGGAAATCCGCTTCGAGCTTCGCTTTGGCGGGCGACGGCGCCCGCGCCACGGTCGCCTCGCGCTGCTTCTTCAGGTCGTCGAGGCGCGCGTCGAGCTTGCGCCGCGCTTCCTCGCCGCGGCCCGCGGCCCACAGCTCGTTCGCCTCGGTGAGCGCGGCGGCGGTCTGGCTGCGCAGCATGCGCGCGGTGACCAACGGGTCGATCTCGCTCACGTTCGCGGGGTTGTCGGTCAAGAGCGCGCTCAGCTTGCCTTGGCACTCGCCCCGGGTCCCGAGCAGCGTGCCCGAAGACAGGTCGTCGTAGCCCATCTTGATGTCGGCGACGGGCCGCTCGCCGCTCGCGCCACGCGGAACGCGCAGCGAGACCAGGAGCGTCTTCTCTTCGCCGGAGCTGAAGCTGCCGAGGGGCACGAACAGCTTGCGGCCCTCGCGGCGGAACGTGCGATCGAACACGCGCTCGACCTCCACGCCCGGCGCCAGGTCGATGGCGACCTCGGCGTTCTTCGCCAGCGACTTGGCCAGCGTGTCCAGCTCCTGATCGAACACGCGGGGAAGATCCGCCGCGTTCTCCACGAAGTGGTGCCGGCCGTTCGACTCGATGGCCAGCGTGTTCATCACGCGCTCGTTGTAGTCGACGTCGACGCCGACGCTGCTGATGCTGGCGCCCATGTTGCGGATGCGCGCGCCGATGGCCCGGAAACCCTCCGGGTCGCGCACGCCCGCGGTGGCCTCGCCGTCGGAGAGCAGCAAGATGCGGTCGATCATCCCGCTGCGCTGGCGCAGCTGAGCCATGCCCTCGTCGATGCCGCACGAGATGCAGGTGTCGCCCAGCGCGGAGATGGTGCCCAGCGAGGCGCTGACGCGGTCGCGCGAGAAGGAGTCCACCGTCGTCGGGGCGACCAAGACCTCGGCGGTCTGGCTGTAGGTCACGACGGACACCACGTCCCCGTCGCGTAGGCGGCGCACCATGCCGCGGGCGCCGTCGATGGCGTTCTGCAAGCGCTTGCCCTTCATCGACCCCGAGCGATCGATCACGATGGCCAGGTTGAGCGGCGCGGCCACGGGCGGCGCCCCGGACCCGTCCGCCGCCACGTTGACCAGCAGCATGGTCTGGTTGTCCTTGCTGGCGAGGAGCTTGCCGTGGCCGAGTCGGCCCTCCATCATCAGCGTCCTGCCGGCAGTGAAGCTGGCGCCCGGGTGGGCCGGGACCTCGGGCTGCTCCGGCTCCGCGCCCCCCACCCCGCCGAGGGGCTCTGGCTCGAGCCGAGGCTTGGTCAGGGACCAGACCGACACGCTCGACAGCAACATTCCGATGGCCGCCAGGCCCGCGACGCTCTTGACCTTCATCTCGGCTGTTCCTCCCAAACGGGCCTGGAAGCGGGAGCTTACAGGCGGTGCTTCGTCAGTACGCCTGGGGCCGACAAAGGATCTCTCGGCCCTCGCCCCTGGCGAAAAAGACCGCAATATTCGGGGTCATCCTGCGGATGCCGCGCCGCGCCGGACACCCACGGCGCCCAGGAACTCCCAGGGCAAGATCGAGCCGATCAGCACGAACACGGCGTCGGCGTCCACGCGCTCTTCGCCCGCTGTCGTCCGCAGCACGACGTGATCCGGCTCCACGCGCGCCACCGTGGAGTCGAAGGCGAGCTGGACCCGCCCCTGCCCGACGAGGCGCTTCACCTCGTCGATGTTGCGAGCCTTCCCGCGACGGAACCCGCTGCCGCGGTAGACCAGGGTGACCCGGGTGGCGGGCTGGCGGGCGAGCGCGATGGCCGTCTCCATCGCCGTGTCCCCGAGTCCCACCACGACCACGCGCTGTCCGGCGAACGCCCGGGCGTCCACCAGCGCGTAGAACACGCGGGACTCGGCCGCCTGGGCGATGGGTACGTCCAGCCGGCGCGGCGAGCCCCGGCGGCCGATGGCGAGCAGGACGTTCCGCGCGCGATAGACCCGCTCGCCGCCTTCCTCGCCGAGCGCCGTCACGACGAACGCTTCGCCGTGCCGCTCGACCCGAGTGACACGGCGCCCCTCGTCGATGTCGAGCTCCGCCCGACGCACGATGCGGAGCCACTTGGCCAAGAGCTCCTCCTTGGTGGACTCCTCCAGCCACAGGTCGCCCACCATGGGCATGCCCAGGGGTTGGTCGAACACCAGCTTGCCGCGAGGGAAGCTCTGGATGCTGGCGGCGACCGTCGCCTGCTCCAAGAGCTTCGCCGTGAGCCCTCGGGCCTTGGCCTCGAGCGCCGCGCTGATGCCCGCGGGACCGGCGCCGACGACGATCAGGTCGAGGTCGCCGTCGCGGTCGCGCGCGCGCCCCTGCCGCTCGGCGATCTCGCGCACGGCGTGCGAGCCTTGGTTGATGGCGTTGCGGATCAGAGGCAGCCCGGTGAGATCGCCGGCCAGGTAGAGCCCCGGCACGTCCACCGACTCCAGCGTGTCCTTCACCTTGGGGCGGTCGTCGATGGGGTCGCCATCGCTGACCACCAGGGACCCGTTCGGACAGCGCTGCTCGCACAGCGTCAAACCACAGCAGTCGTCGGGTCGAGCAACGACCGCGACGTAGCGCCGCACCTCGAGCACGTCGTAGGGGCAAGCGTCGACGCAGGCATAGCAGCCGAGGCAGGTGGCCACGTCCACGTGTGGCACGCGTCGCACTGCTGCCGGCTGCACCACGCTGAGCTGACGCCGAGCCTGCTCCAGTCGCGCGGAGCGACGGCGTGCCCGTAGTCTGAGCCCCCCGAACACGAGCAGCGCAGCGCCGAAGCCGCTGCCGACGATCCCGACGGGGCTGCCCGCGACGCCGGCGAGCGCCGGCGCGGCGCCGCGGCTGGCGACCTCGCGCGCCGCTTCCCAGGCGGCGTCGCGCTCGGTGGTGGCGCCGGGGGCGACCTTCGCCCCGACGCCGGCCAGCCCGCTGACGGCGCGGTGCTCGTCGAAGCAGACCGTGGGGCGCTCGGGCGAGCGCTGGCCCTCGATCAGGCACTCCCGGATCGGATCGTCCTGCCGTCCGAGGTCGTGGCACTTGGCGCACGCGCGCGCCGGGACCAGCGGCACGCTCACGGTCTTGGTCGGGCGGAACAGAGTGTGCTCCCCCGAGAGCTCGCGCTCCCAGCCCGTGCCGTAGCGGATCACCGCGCCGTCGGGCGTGAACGCCACGCCTTCGTCGGCGCGATGGATTGCGTGGCAGCTGGTACAGCCGAGCTCGCGCCGCCTCCGCAACTCCTGGTGCGCCGGGCGCTCCGAGGGGAGCCCGCCGTGACAGCGCCGGCAGGCCTCCTGGGGCTTGCCCTCGTCGGTGTGGCAGCTCCCGCATTCGAGCTTGGCGAGGCGATGCGGGCGCGACTGCCCGCCGGGAGAGCGCAGCCCGGGCAGCCCGCTGCTCCAGATCGCGAGCGCGGCGGCCACCACGGCGCCGACGGCGGCGGCCGGGAGCAGACCGCGAAATCGCGTCACGTCGCTGGTCTCGAGCGCGCGCGGCGCGCCTCGGCGGCGGCCGTGGGCAGCCTCGGGCGCGAGCTCGACGAGGGGACGGTCGTCGGCCATCACCACCTCGTCATCTGGAGCACGTGCAGCGCCAGCAGCACGAGCAAGATCCCGGTCCCGAGCAGGTGCGCGGGAACCAGGCCTCTCAGGCAGAAGGTCAGCAAGCGTCGCGCGGGCAGCGCGCGGAGCTCGACCACGATGCGGATCAGCTCATCGAGCCCGTCCAGCCGTTCTCCGCCGCGGCCCTCGAGCACGGCGTCCACGCGCGCGCGGAGCACGCTGCGCTCCTGGCTGAGCGTGCGACCGGACGCGATCAGCGCGAGGGCGCCGAACGGTGAGCGCGCGTATGGGACCAGCAGCTTCTCGGTGATGGTCTTTGTCAGCTCGCTGGTGCCGCTGGTCGCGCGGTGCAGCCGATCGAACAAGGTGTCGTTCTCCAGTGCCAGATCCTCGGGCAGCGCGCCCTTTCGCTCGAGACGCGAGAGCCGCGCGGGGATCCCGCGGTAGGCCAGCGCGGCGACCCCACCGAGGAGCGCCGTCAGCCAGAACGCCACCGAGAGCGCGCCGGCCAAGCCGTGACCGATGCGTCCGCCGGAGTGCAGCGCGACCGCAGCCACCGTCCCGAGGCCGAGCGCGACGTGCAGCCGATAGTGCGGAACGACGCGCGAGCGCGGTGCAGGCATCTCTCGAGCGTCCGTCTTGCGCGCGCGGGGCTTCGTCCAGCGCTTGCCCAGGCGCTTGGGCAGCGCGTAGGCGGCGAGCCCGAAGCAGCCGAGGAGCGCGCCGAGCCCCGCCGCGTAGGGCAGACCGCTTCCCGGCGACCCGAGCGCGCGCGCGTGGAAGAGCACGCCGGCCGGGACCAGCCCGATGGCGAGCGCGACACCGACCGAGGGCGCGAGCGCGAGCCAGCCCGAGCGCTCCGGCGCCGCGCTGGCGACCGCCGACTCGCCGCCGAACAGCGCGCCGAGCTCGCGGAAGTCGCGCTGCGGATCCAGCCGGGTGATGGCCTCGGTCGGGCAAGCGCTGACACAGGCTGGGGCGTCGAAGCCCTTGCACAGGTCGCACTTCACCGCGACCTCCTCCGAGCCGCCGCCGGCGGCGCGGGGCGCCATCCGGATGTTCTCCCAGGGGCAGGCCTTGGCGCAGGCGCCGCAGCCGGTGCAGAGCGCCTCGCGAATGAACACGTCCCCTTCCGGATCGCGACCGATGGCGCCCGTAGGGCAGTCGATCATGCACACCGGGTTGTGGCAGTGCTGGCACGAGCTCGGCAACATCAGGCTCTTCGCGGCGCTCTCGGCCACCGCGAGCTCCGTCACGATTTTGTCTCCTCGGCGCACCAGGCGCGCGACGCCGTCGTGGGTGTCCGCACAAGCCCAGGCGCAATGACCGCAGCGGACGCATCGGTCTTGGTCGATGGCCAGGAGCGAGCGCGCCATCTGCAGTCGATACAGATCCTGGAACACGTGCTGGGTGGTCTTTACGGAAGCGTCGGCGACTCGCCGCTGGCGCGCCACGCGCTCCGCCCGAAGACGCGCGATGCGCTCGAGCACTCCCGGGTTGCGATCGACGAGCGAGCGGAGCAGCGCGCGTGGCACCGCCAAGAGCTGGCAATCTCCCTTGGCCACGGCGTGCACGCCGCGCCGCTCCCCCGAGAGCGCGTCTTCGTCTCCGAACAGGTCGCCTCGGCTCACGTAGGCCCGCACCTGGACTCGACCTTCGTGCTCGGTCTGGAGCTGGAGCAGTCCGCTCACCACCAGGTACGCCGCGTCCGACGGATCGCCCACTCCGAACAGGCGTGCGCGTCGAGGCAGCGCGGTCCAGCGCACCCCGTCGAGCAAGAGCTCCAGATCTTCTCCGGGCAGGTCCCGGGCGAACGCCAGCGTGCCGAGCAGGTCGCGGGAAGCCGCGCGACGCAGCGCGCGCTCCTCGCGCGGCAGGCCGTCGCCGCCGCTCTTGGCCAGCGCCCGCGTCAAGACGCCCATGGGGATCTCGGCCAGCTCGCAGGCTTGCTCTGCCGTGGCGGTGGCCGCCCGCGCGGCGCCCGGCAGCGCCGCTTCTTCGCCCAGCGTGTCGCCCCGCCGCGCGCGCCGCAGCTCGCTCTCGTGCTCGTCGCCGCGGCGCACCGCGGTCAGGCGGAGCGCGCCGCTCGACACCACGAAGAGCGCGTCGCTCGGCTCACCAGCGCGGTAGAGCACGTCGCCGGCGGCGAGCTCGCGCCAACGCCCGGCGCGTTCGACCTCGGCGCGTGCGCGGGCGTCGAGGCCGACGAGCGCCGGCGCGTCGAACACCGAGGGCGGCCAGGCGCTCGAGCTCACCGCACCACCGTGCTCACGCGGGCCATCTCCACGATGGTGTTCCGAGCGAGCGCGCTCTGGTCGATTGCGGGTCCGCTGGGGCGCTTGCCCAGGCGCGCCTGCCGGCGCTCGTAGTCGATGAACGCGCGCAGCAGGAAGGGCGGGAAGGCCCGGAACAGGAGCCGTGTCTCGACCTCGAAGGGTGGCGTGAACCCGCTGGTCGGGATCTCGTAGACGTAGGTGATGGGGACGCGCGGCGGCAGCGAGCGCGTGTCGATGATGGCGTCGGGACCGCGCGTCGCGCCGCGCGTCGCGTCCAGGGCACCGATGGGGAAGTAGGTCTCGAACAGCGCCTCGTCGCCGAGCAAGTTGCTCTGGCACTCGCCCGTGTCCGGATCGTAGGTGCCGTCGGCGTAGCGATCGGCGCGCGCGCGCTCCTGGCCCGGCAAGGGCTGGCAGCGGCCGCTCGCGTCCACGCTGCCGATGCAGACCACGCAGCGCAAGAAGCCGTTCTGGAAGTTCACCAGGCCTCGCCCCCGGAAGCGCTGGCCGCCGCGCGCCGGGTTCGGGCTGAAGCGCGGGACGTCCGGCCCATCGGCGACGTCGGCGCCGAACATCCCGAGCGGACGCCCCTGCCCGTCGCGGAGCCCGTCGTCGGTGTTGACGCGCAAGAAGACCTTGTCCCGCAGATCCTCGTCGTCGCGCTCCACGCGCCCGACCTCGTAGACCCGGCGCCCGCGGGCGTCGCTGACGCGGAGGTGCAGCCAGACCTCGCGTTCTTGGCTGAACCCCGCAGGGACTCGGTGCCCGCCGCCCACGTTTTCGAACACCACCGGCAGCTCGAGCGTCGCGCCGCGCAGGGCGGGACCCTCGAGCTTCAGCGAAACGCTCGCTTGCAGCAGAATCTGGCGCCGCTGGGCGGCTCCGAGCGGGATCCCGAACACGTCCACGGTGGGCTCACTGACCAGGCCATCGGCGAACTCCGCCGAGAGCGGTAGATCGACCCCGCTGAAGTAGTGCGGCGTGCTCCTCCTGGGCTCGCCCGAGCTGCTCGCCCAGCGCCCGTCGGGATAGCTCCCGGGCGCCCGCTTCACGAGCCGCGTGCCGGGTGGGCAGCCGCTGCCGCCCGGCGCCCCGCGTTCGGTCTCGCACACGCCGGGGAACGTGGACATGTGGCAGTCCTGACAGCTCGCCGCCTTGCGGCCCGCGCGAGCCTCCGCCGCGACGTAGTCCTGCCACTCGCTGAACGCGTTGCGCAGCCGCTTGAAGTGCTCGCCCTTGCGCGCGCCGATCACGTCGCTGCCGAACAAGCGCACGTCGTGGCAAGTGCCGCAGAAGCGACTGTCCTGAAGGAACGCGGCGGCCGCCTTCGTGGGTCGGGCGTGCGCGCCGCCGGGCACCCGGTCCTCCGGCGCCGCCGCTGCCGCGAACAGCTCGGCGGGATCGAGCTCGTAGCCGCTATTGGAGATGCCGAACGCGCCCCGGGCGTCTTCGGGGCGCATGCTGAAGCGTTCGCCGGTGCGCGTGCTCGTCCAGAACGGATTGCCCTGGTAGCCGCCTCGCGCCGGGCGCACCGGCCCGCGCACCTGATGACAGAAGCCGCACGAGATCCCTTCCATGGCCCGCTCGGAGAGCAGATCCGCGAGCGGCAAGCGGGAGCGCGCGTCGCTGCCGCGTCCGTCCCAGGCCGGCAGGCTCTTCTCCAGGTTCTCGGCGGGCGCGTGACAGTTCACGCACCAGAGCTCGCCGCCAGAACCGGTGACCGGCAATCCGGAGACGCGATCGCGGCACGCCCCCGCTCCGGCGCTGCGCAGAATGCCGGCGCCGTTCGGGCAGTCGAGGTCGCGCCCGACCTGCTCCTCGAT
The DNA here is from genome assembly GCA_015075635.1 of Polyangiaceae bacterium. Lineage (NCBI taxonomy): Bacteria > Pseudomonadati > Myxococcota > Polyangiales > Polyangiaceae > Polyangiaceae bacterium. Next base: position 1,695,141 of record JABTUA010000001.1, on the reverse strand, counting down.
CAAGATCTCCAGCGCCTGGTAGAGGGGGCTCTTGGCGGCGTGCGCCATCACCGAGCGATGCCACTCCCCGGTCTGGCGCGGGTGGCACGCCGCGCAGTCGCTGGCCAGCGTCTCGCTCGGCCGGAGCGGCTCCCGAGCCAAGGCTCGCTTCTCGGTGCCAGGACGCTCGTCCAAGGCCGCGAACGCGACGGCGGCCAGCGCGAGGCCGGCCAGCACTGGCAGAAGCGCGCCGAGCCGCCAGCTGGAGACTGGCTTGGCCGGACGCGCGCCCTCGGTCGTCGGCTCCGCGGCCCGCGGTGGCTCGGGCGCTCGGGGGTCCGGAGAGCGCGCGGTCTTCGGGGCCTCCCCGGCGAGGAAGCGCGAGAGGCCCCTTGCGATCTCCGCCGCGCTCTTCGGGCGCTCGCGCGGGTCCGGATCCAACAGGCGCAAGCAGAAGCTCTGAAGCCCGGGGGGCAGCAGGGCGGCCCGCGCGTCGGCGATGGGCGGCGGCGCGCGGTGCGCCGCCTCCTCGAGACCGTGGCGCAGGCCACGCACCGCGAAGGCGTGCTCGAGCGCGAGCCCCCGGTAGAGCATCAGCCCGAGCACGTAGCGGTTGGCCGCGTTGTCCCAGGCAGCACCGTCCGCTTGCTCCGGCGGCATGAAGCGCGGGGACGCACTGTCCGCGGCGCGGTCGGGCAGGGCGGGCTCACCGACCAGCGCGTGGATCAGTGGGTCCGCCAGGAGCTCGACACGGTCGCCGACCACGACGACTCCCTTGGGCGAGAGCGGTCCCGGGAACAGGCTCGCCTCCTCCAGCGCCTCGAGCACACGCGCGAGGGCCAGGAGGCGCTCGACCACCGAGCTGGGCTCGTGCTCCGCGCGCAAGAACTCCGCCAGCGTCTCCCGAGGTACCCGGCGCTCGACCCAGATCCCATCGGCGTCCTCACCCATGGCGACGAAGCCGCCGATACCGCGGCGCCCGAGCTCCGCGAGCCGTTCGGCGAGGGCGCGCTCTTCGGACCCCAGCCGCCACAGCTCCGCCGAGCCCGCCTCGAAGCGTCGCGCTCGACCGACGCGGCCGAGCTCCCGACGGCTCACCGCGCCTCGCTCCGGGGATTGGCGGTGAGCGCGGGCTCGTTCCTCGGCTCGTCGTCCGAGCCAGAAGCGCGCACGAGGTAGGTGACGAGGCCGGCGATCAGGCTGAGCAGGACCACTATCAGGAGCCCCGTGCGCGCCGGAACGTCGCGCGGCGCCGCGGCCTTCTCCACCAGCGCGATGGTGTCGGCGCGGGGTTTGTCCTGCTTCGGTCGGGGCGCAGGCCGCTCTGCGACATCCGCCTCGGGGCCCTTCTTGGCCGTGGCCTCCGCCTCGCGCTCGCTCGCGGCGGGAACCGTCGCGCTCGGCCGGGTGCGCCGCCGCGCTCCGCCGCTCGCGGGAGCGAAGGGCTCGAGCTCGTGCAATACGTCCGCCGCAGAGCCCGGTCGATCGTCGGGGCGCTTCTCGAGCAGCTCGAACAACAGGCGCTCGATGCCCTTGGGCAGAGCACCCCGCACCTTGTCGCCCAGCGGCGGCGGCGCCTGCGTGCACTGCATGTTCAAGAGCTCGCGCGGAGAGGGCGACTCGAAGGGCGGCTTGCCGGCCAGCATCTCGTACAGCACCAGGCCCAGACAGTAGAGATCGCTGCGCGCGTCCACGCCGGTCGCGTCGATCTGCTCCGGGCTCATGTACTGCAGCGTGCCCACGCTGTGCGTCGTGGTCTTGCTCAGCGCTTGAAGCACCTTGGCGATGCCGAAGTCCATGACCTTCACGCCGCCGTCGTCGAGGATCATCACGTTCTCGGGCTTCAGATCCCGGTGCACGATGGGCGGCTCTTGGCGGTGCGCGGCGGAGAGCGCCGACGCGATCTGCACCGCGACGTCCACCGCCTCTTCCCAGGGCAACGCGCCGTGTTGGTTCAGGTACTCCCGCAGCGTCTTGCCTTCGAGGTACTCGAGGGCCATCACCAGCTGCTCGTCCGCCTCGGTGCAGGCCAGGCAACGCACCACGTTCGGGTGGTCCAGGTGCGCGAGGATCGTCATCTCGTTCAAGAACAGACGGCGCCCCTCCTCGCTCTTGGCGAGCTCGGGCCGGAGCACCTTCAGCGCGACGCGCCGGCGGGAGAGGCGCTCCTCGGCCTCGTAGACCTTGCCCATGCCGCCCTCGCCCACCAGCCGCCGAACGAGGTACTCGCCAATCCGCTCCATCAGCCTTGCCGCCTTGATACGCGCGAGCAGCCGAATCGTGCTGCCGCCCGGGGTCGAGCCTACCGCCCGCCGCGTGCCCAGAAACGCCGCGCGCGCCGCCGACCTTGCAGTCGGGCCGGACAACCCCCGGATATCTCAGCGCAAGTCCCTGGGTCCGGGGCGGGGTGGCTGGATAGGAAATTGATAGGAAGCTCGGAGGAAGCTCTTAGGAACACGGTCCGCAGCAAAGCCCCATCCTCGCTCGAGTCAGGAGGAACGACGGAGATGGGCATGAAGAAGCTGTTCAAGTGGGTTTCGGTCGCGGTCTCGATCCCGGGGTCCTTGCTCGGGGCTGGGCTCGGGTTCGTCTACGCGGGTCTGCCCAACGCGCCGGCGGCGAGCGACGCGCCGGTGTCGGCCACCCCGGAGGCGGTCGAGCGTGGGCGTTACCTGGCCAACCACGTCGCCGGCTGCACCGACTGCCACTCCAGCCGGGACTTCTCCCGCTACTCGGGGCCCCTGGTGCCGGGCACGGAGGGCAAGGGCGGACAGCGCTTCGGCCGGGAGCTCGGCTTGCCGGGCACCGTATACGCGCCGAACATCACCCCGGCCGGCGTCGGAGCTCACAGCGACGGAGAGGTCGCGCGCGCGATGACCACCGGAGTCGCCCAGGACGGGCGCGCGCTCTTTCCGCTGATGCCATGGCAGGACTTCTCACACCTCTGCCAGAGCGACGCCGACGCCATCGTCGCCTACCTGCGCACGCTCTCTCCGAAGGCCGGCACGGTGCCGGAGGCGCAGCTGGACTTCCCGGTGAGCCTGCTGATCCGCACGCTGCCGAAGGCCGCCGAGCCCTGGGCCTGCCCGGACAGCACGAAGGACCCCCTCGCGGCGGGCAAGTACCTGGTCACGGTCGGCGGCTGCACCCACTGCCACACCCAACGCGACGGCAACGAGCCCAAGGCCGGCATGTACCTGGCCGGCGGCACCCGCATCCCGCTCCCGACCGGCGGTGCGGTGCGCTCCGCGAACATCACCCCCGATGCGGAGACCGGCATCGGCCGCTGGACTCGGGCCGAGTTCGTCGCGCGCTTCGCCGCCTATCGCGATCCCAAGGCGGCGCCCAGGGTCGAAGCCGGGCAGCCGAACACGCTGATGCCCTGGACGTTCTACGCGGGCATGAGCGATGCCGACCTGGGCGCCATCTACGACTACCTGAAGAGCGTCCCCGCGGTGCACAACCCGATGCTGCGCTTCGAGCCCTGATTCAGCCGCACTCGCGCTCTTCCAGCACGACGGCGCTCGTGGCCTCGAGCATGAAGCGGCCCCGGCGCGTCGGCACGATGCGGACGTCCGGACACTTCTGCTCGAGCCGCTTGCGCAGGAGGATCAGCCGGCTCTCGAGGTTGTCCTTGATGGGCGGCAGGCCGAGCGTGGTGTCCAGGCGCAGCTCGCGGTTGGAGAACTCGGTCTCTCGCCCCGCCTGGTGCTCCTTCAAGATCTTCCACAGGATCTTGCCGGGCACGTTGCGGATCAAGTACTCGCCGTCCACGAACACGCAGTCGTCGTTCTTGTAGAAGCGGAACACGCGTGTTCGCTGCGCCGCCGGTCCGGGGGCGGGAGCCAGCTGGCTCGGCGGCTCGAGCTCCTCGTCGTCGCGGCTCTGCATGTGGTCGATGCCGATGGCGATCTGGTTGCCGATCACGGCCAGGAACGCCTCGTGCCAACGCTGAAAGCACAGCGGATCCCGGCTCTCGACGGCGAGCACGCCCACCAACTTGTCCTGGAGCAGGAGCGGCAGCGCCATGTGACTGCGCGCGTCGGAGAGCCCGGGCAGCGGGATCTCCGGCGTGAGCGCCGCCGAGCCGTCGGTGGCGCTCACCCGGTCCCGCACCGCCCGCCCGTAGCGCAAGAGCTCGTCCGTCGCGCTCATGCTGATCAGCCGGCGCTGCTCGGCCACCGTGCCTATCAGGCCTTCTCCCACGCTGACCTCGGCGCCGATGCCGCTCTCGCCGAAGCCATGCGAAGCGATCGTGAACAGGCGCCTCCCGGTCTCGTCCGGCAAGAGCACCATCGAATGAGAGAAGTGAAAGAGCCGGTCCAGCGCGTCGAGCGCCGACTCGAGCAGCTCGCCCAGGTCCCGCGCCAGGTTGATGCTCGACGAGACCGACTGCAAGCCCCGGAGCTCGGTGATGGGCCCCGGCGGCTTCTCGGCGAGCTCGGGTTCGTCGCATGGCTCGGGCGGGCGCAAGAAGCCTTCGATGCGCTCGAGCTCCAGCACCTCGTAGACGTCCGCGGACAAGAGCCGGAAGATGCCGCTCATGCCCGTGTGCGAGGCGATGGCGTCGATGCGCAGGGACATCTCGTCGAATAGCGGGCCCTCCTTCTCGGAGTGGTCGAAGCGACACAGGAGCCGGTAGGCGTCGAAGGTCAGCGGGTCGTAGATCTGAAGGCAGGCGCGCGGGTTCTCTTCGACGTTTTGCCGCGTTTTGTTGAAGAACTGGCAAGAGAGCGCGACGCGGCGCGCGTCGATCAGCTTCACCTGCGAGACCAGCGTGATGTTGGGCACGCCGCTCTTGGAGCAGGTGGCGATGCTGCAGGGGATCACGCCCTGGAAGCAGCGATTCAGGTCTTCGAGCGCCAGCGTCACGCTTCGCTCGCGGCGAGCCGCGCTCCGGCGCCGGGCCCCGGCGTTTGGTCGAAGACCTCCGTCACCTCGATCTCGACGGCGTGGGCCGGCAGGAACGCGATCCTCCGCGACACGCTCGGGGGCAAGCCCACGATGTCGAGCTCCTTGGCGAATGCCTCGACGTAGCGCTCCATGATCGCGCGCTCCGCGTTCGTCGCTTCGCGGACCACGACCGCGCGGCCCTTGAGCTGCCGGGTGCGGTGCGTCGGAACCTCGGAGAAGGTCACGGCCACTTGCCCGTTGTCGCGCAGATTCGCCACGCTGCGCGCCGCCGTTGCCTGCGGCAAGAACAGAGTCAAACGACGCCCGTCCGCGTGCACGACGCAACCCACAGCACGCGCGCACTCGGGGACGAGCTGTGCGTCGCGCGTCCCCAGCATGGTCGACACTCCGCCTCGAAGGAGCTGACGGAGCGCGTCGGAGATCATGGACCGCGCATCCTAGACCAATCTTCTGGCGGATTTCAGCAGGGTTGACGCGGCGCCCATGCTTCGCAAGCCTGTCCCGCGGGTCATGAGCCTGTCGAGCGTCCTCGAGCAGAGCGATCTCACCACGCTCTCGGTCCTGCGGCAGGGCGACGAGGTCGTCTGCTCGGTCAGCCGCGAGTGGGACCCAGGTCAGGACTTCTCGGGATACGGTCGGCGCTTCAGCAGCGATCAGTTGACGTGTCGCGAGCCAGAGGTCCTGGGCGACGCGGCGGCTCGCGCGCTCCTCGCCGAGCGCGGCGCCGAGGGCGCGCTGGCCGCGCTCTCGGAGGGGATGCGCCGGGGGCGGCACGAGCTCTTCGTGATGCGGCGCCACTCGGGCCTCGGCGTGGAGGTCTGCCACTTCGTGCACTCGACGGCGCTCGGCCGACGGAACGGCTTCCACGCGCTCCGCGCCGGCGGCATCCGCCGCCTTCCGCCGGGCGTCGCCGAGGGCGAGGCCCTCGCCGACGGGCTGAACCTGTCGCGCGCCATGTCGTTCAAGTGCGCCGCCGCCGGGGTCCCTTTCGGAGGCAGCAAGACCACGCTCTCGGCCGCCCCGTTTCCGGCGTCCGACGCGGCTCGCGTCGGCTTCATCGCCTTCTGCGTGGACCGCGGCCAGCTGATGACCGGACCCGACATCGGCCTCGAGCCGGACTTGCTCGACGCGCTCTCGCGGGTGACTCCCCACGCCCTGTGCGGCAGGTCGAGCCCGCTCGGCTCCACCGCAGGGCCCACGGCGGCCGGCGTCCGCGCGGCGCTCGCGGCCGCCGCCGAGCACCGCTACGGCGCGCGCAGCCTGAAGGGAAAGCGGGTCGCGCTCCAGGGGCTCGGCTCGGTGGGCCTCGAGCTCGCCGTGGAGCTCGCCGCGGAGGGCGCGGAGATCATCGGTGCCGATCCCGATCCGGAGCGCGTCGAGATGGCGCGGGCCCGCCTCCCGAAGCTCGTCGTGACCAACCCGGAGCGCGTCCTGTACACGGACTGCGACGTGCTCTCGCCGTGCGCGCTCGGCGGCGTGCTCGACGCGCGCAACATCGGCGAGCTGCGCTGCGCGATGATCTATGGCGCGGCGAACAACCAGCTCGCGGCGAGCTCGACCGAAGAAGAGCTCGAGCTCGCCGAGCTGCTCGCCGCACGCGGCGTGCTGTTCCAGCCGGATTTCACCTACACGATGGGAGGGATCCTCACGGGCTGGGAGGTCTACCAGAAGCGCGATCTCGCGAGCTTCGCCAAGGTGCAGACGGACATCTCGCGCGCGGCGGGCGACGGGACGCGCGATCTCTTGCGCGAGGCTGCGCGGACCGGCGAGACGCCCTCGGCGGTGGCGGTGCGCTGGTTCTCGCCGCTGGTCTACGGAAGCTCCGAGTGACGGGCGGAGACCTCAGCCGGCGCTGGCAGAGCCTCGCGCCCTACCTGCTCGCGCTCGCCGTCCTGCTCGCCTACTTGCCCTCGCTCTCCGGCGGATTCCTCAACTGGGACGATCCCTGGCTGATCCGCGACAACCGCGTGCTCGCCGACCCGAGCCCGTCCGCGCTCGGGCGCATCTGGCGCGATTTTTCCCCCGAGACCCGGCTCGAGCTGGGCGCGGAGTATCTGCCCGTGCGAGACACGGAGCTCTGGCTCGAGGCGCGCCTGTTCGATCTGTCCCCGGGTGGCCTGCGCGCCTCGGCGCTCGCGCTCTACGTCGCAGCGATGCTGCTCTTGCGCAGCGCGCTCCGCCGGACACTCGGGCGGCCGGTGCCCGCCGAGGTCGCGGCCTGGGTCTTCGCGCTCCACCCCGTGCACGTCGAGAGTGTGGCCTGGCTGTCCGGGAGGAAGGACGTGCTTGCCCTCCTGTTCGTGGCGGCGGCGATGGCGGTGCACGCGGGGACGAGCCGGCAGAGGCTCTGGGCAGTGCCTGCCCTGCTCCTCTCGGCCCACCTGTCGAAGTCGATGACGGTGGTGGCCGCCGGCCTGCTCGTCGTGCAAGACCTGCTCGCGCGCCGTCGCCCGGATCTCCGCATCTACGCCGGCGCAGGTGCAGTCGCGTTCGGCGCGCTCCTGGTCCATACCGCGGTCGGCGATCTGGTCGGAATGACCCAACCGCCAGCCGGCGGCAGCACGCTCACCCAGGCGCTCAGCATGGCGCCGGTGGTCTGGCGCTACGTGGGCTGCCTGTTCTTTCCGCCGGCGCTCAGCCTGGTGCACGACGTCCCGGTGGTCGCGCGCCTCGGCGTCACCACCCTGCTCGCGCTGGGGCTCGTCATGGGCTGGGGCGCCGCGGGCGCGTACCTGTGGCTGCGCCGCGCTCGCCCGCTCGGCCTCGCGTCCTTCCTCGCGTTCTTCGTTCCGCTCCTGCCGGTGAGTCAGCTCGTCTTCCCGCTCCAGAACCAGATGGCCGATCGCTACCTGTTCCTGTCGCTGCTCGGCGCGGCGCTGCTCTTCGGCGCGCTCTTCGACTCGGTCCGGAGCCCGAGCTTCGCGCTGGCTCCGCTCGTGCTCTTGGGCCTCGGGCTCGCGACGGCGGAGCGCGCGTACGTCTTTGCCTCGAGCGAGCGCGCGTTCGCGGACGCGACGGCAAAGACCCGGCTCTCGCCCACCGCGCCTTACCAGCTCGCGAGCGCGCTCGAGGAAGGGCGCGACATTCCCGGCGCGCTCCGCCTCTACGAGCTCGCCCTGGTGCGCAGCCGCGGACGCGACGAGGTCGGCCGTCGCGCCACCAACAACCTGGCCAAGCTGCGGGTAGAGACCGGTGACCTCGAGGGAGCCGAGGCGGTGCTCGCGGCTGGGCGCCTGCGCTGGCCCGACGATCCCAAGATCTACGCGAACCTGGTGCGCGTGCTCTCCCGCCAGGGTCGGACGACCGAGGCCAGGGCGCTGTTCGACGAGCTCGTCCGACGTTTCCCGGAAGAAGCCAGGCAGAGCGGCGCGCGTCCCTGAGCGCGGCCCAAGTCGGGCCAAGACTTGCCCCGGGGCCGTTTCGGCGACACCTTTCGCCGCGTCATGGACGCCAGCGGCAGCCACGAGTCGAACCGGGCCTATTACGACGCCTTCGCCGAGGAATACGAGAGCCACCGCGGAGACAACGACCCGGGCGGCTACCACGACCTCCTCGACGAGCTCGAAGCGGAGTTCGTCGAGCGCTACGGCCGCGATCGCGACGTGCTCGAGGTGGGCTGCGGCACCGGGCTGGTACTGTCGCGCATCGGGCGCTTCGCGAGGAGCGCCCGCGGCGTCGATCTCTCGCCGGGCATGCTGGAGAAGGCGCAGGCGCGGGGGCTCGACGTGGTGCTCGGCTCGGCCACGGAGCTGCCCTTCGCCCACGAGAGCTTCGACGTGACCTGCTCGTTCAAGGTGCTGGCTCACATCCCGGACATCCGTGTGGCCCTGTCGGAGATGGCGCGGGTCACACGCCCGGGAGGCGTGCTGATTGCCGAGTTCTACAACCCGTACAGCTTCCGCGGCCTGGCCAAGCGCCTGGCGCCCCCCGGGCGCATCGCCGACGCGACCCACGAAGGCCACGTCTACACCCGCTACGACTCGCCGCGGGCGGTCGAGAGGCTGCTGCCGCCGGGCTGCCACATCGTGGACTCCCGCGGCGTCCGCATCGCCACGCCGACCGCCAAGATGATGAAGCACCCGGTGGGGCGCCGCTTCTTCCGCGCCGCCGAGCGCGCTCTCTGCGACTCGCCGTTCAAGTACCTGGGAGGCTTCTGGATCGCGGCGATCCGCAAGCGGGGTTGATCAGCGACCGGCCCGATACTTCCCGTCGCCGTCCGCGTCCACGTAGATGGGGTTGGTGATGGCGATGGGGGTGAGCGGCTCGTCCCCCGGGCCGCCCACGATGGGCGGCAGCGCGCGGTCACCGTCCACGCGCACGACGACGAAGGCGTCGGTGGGCGCCTCGACCGCGACCGTGTCGGAGAAGCGCACCGGCCCCGTCCCCGCCGGAACCGCGAGATCGCGCTTCACCTCACCGTTCACGTAGATCCTGAGGCGCGAGACCGAGACCCAGTCCGGTGCCCAGAGCTTGAGCTCAAGGTTGACGCGGCCATCCCGAGCGCGAACCAGCTCCCCGTACGACTTGTCGGCGACGCGGGCCTCGACGAAGGGGCCGGAGCTGAAGAACGAGTGGCCCTCGCGGAAGGCGGCGGCCATGCGGTCACCGTCCACGGCGGGCACGGGGTCGTCGAGGCGCACGTAGTTGCGCGGATAGCCGGCGTAGCTGGTCTGGATTTCGTGAGTGTCCGAGTTGCCGACGGCGGTGACCCTGCGGCCGCTCCTGAGCAGCCCGAACCAGTCCGCGAGCACCCGCTCCACGGCCTGCGCGGAGCCGTGCTTGGCCCCGTTCATCACCTCGATGGCGTCGAACTCGAACGACACGCGGTTCTTGGTGAAGCGACCGGACCTGGGATCGAAGCCGCCCACGCTGAAGTAGCCCATCTTGCCCAGGCGGGGATGGTTCACCGTGACGAGCGCGCTCGGTCCATGGCGCCGGAGCGCTCCGAGCAGCTCGTCTGGACGCATGCCGTTCATGCGCACGCCGTGCAGGACCCACCAGTCGTTCTCGTCGCGCATGGGGAATGCCCCGAAGTGCCCCCAGTCCGTGGTGCTGATCTCCGATCCGGCGACGGTGCCGAGCAGGTCCCGCGCACCCGCTCGCTCGATCTCCGGGCGGTAGTCCGTCACGATGTTGTGATCGGTGGAGACCAACACGTCCACGCCTTCAGCGGCGAACTCGTAGACACGCGCGGGCATCGGCACGCTCGAGTCCCAGGATGGCGCGGCGTGGACGTGCATGTCCGCGCTGAGCCAGCCCTCCCGGACCACGACCTTGGTCAGCGTGGGCGTGATGGAGATGGGGTCCTCGCCCACACGGAGCTCTTCGACGTGCAGGCTCCACTCGAGGCCACGGCTGACGTAGACGTCGTAGCTGCCCTTGGGCAGCACGAAGGCGCCGCTGCCGCTCAGGGAGAAGACCCGATGGTAAGCCACCATCCCCCCGTCGATGGCGGCGGTGGGCAGACCCATGCCCAAGTCCGGGTTCGGCGTCCCGTCCCGCCCGAGCAACGTGAGCTTGCACGGGATGGACTGCCCGGACGGGTCGCGGACGGAGAAGCTGACGTTGCCCCGCTGCTTCGGCGCCGGCTCCTGCGGGCTCGCCGACGGGAGCGGGCTCGCTCCGGAGTCCACGCCGAGACCTTCGAGCTCACGGCTCGGCGCGCGACCGCAGGCGTGGCTGAACAGCCCCGCAGCCAGCGCGAGAGCCAGACCGGGGACGAGCAGGTCCGGCGGTCGCATCAGAAGCGACCGACTACGCCGAGCTCCATTCCCCCGGCGGTGGGCAGCGCCAACGGACGCAACGAGACCACCGGCGCATCCGGCGTGCGGCGCAAGTCGGGGCTGAGCGGTTTCTTCACGGTGTCACGGAACTCCGGAACGAACGCCAACTGAGCCTGTAGCACGCCCACGGCGGCCACGCCCACAAAGCCCCAGCTCGAGATGGTCAGCACCTGGTGGGCCGAGCGGAGTTTGTTTTTCAAGTCCGAGGGATCTGGCGGCGGGTCGTCGTCGGCGCGAGCGTTGAGATCCAGCTCGATGACCATCGCCGTGAGCGCGGTGCCAGCCAGCGCCACCTCGGCCCCCAGGAACAGGTAGCCCAGGAGCGGGTCGCGGTTCTGGAACTGCCCCACGCCGAAGGGCAAAGCCGCGATCCAGCGGTCGTTCTTTTCGACCACGACTTCGCGGCTCGCCAGCTCTTCGAGTCGCTCGACGCGGCGGCGCTCGGCGAGCGCTCGGCGCGCGGCCTCCTCCGCGGCGGCGCGCTTCTTGGCGAGCTCCTCGGCCTGCGCCTTCTTGATCTCGTCGACCAGCGAGTCCCGCACCTGGAAGAAGCGATCGATGACGGTCGCGGGGAAGACCAAGCTGTCCGGCGCGCGCATCTGCGGGTTCTGACGGATGGCGGCGCGCATCTGCGCCTCCGCCTCGGGGACCTGACCGTTGCCGATCAGACACGCGGCGTAGTAGATGCGCGCGCGCTCGAGCACTTCGGGGTCTTGAAGCTTGCGCGGCTCACTGCCGACGAGGTCCGCGAACTCCTTGACGCAGTCGGCGTACCTGCCAGCGTCGTAGAGCGTGATGGCTCGCGCGAGCTCGGCCTCGTCGCTGAGGCCACCCGCCTGGGCCGACGCGCGGGATGGCGTCAGCGCGAGCGCCAAGAGCAGACCGAGCAGGGGTGGGCGGATTCGAGCCGGGGGCATCTTGGCCGCGGCTTCGAACGACCGTTCGGAGCGCGCCGAAACCGAGGTTCGAACGCGGCAGCGGGCGCGTCAACCTCCTAGGGCCAGGCGAGCTGTCGAGACTGGCCCGGGCCGAGCTCGACCTTGGCGGCTTTTGGCGCCGAACCGGCGGGCGGGCCGACGATCGTGCAGCTGCCCTTCACCGTCGATTCGGGGCCGGGGATCTTGACCGTGATCGAGCTCCCACCCAAGAGCTTGCCGCTGAACAGCAGCGGGCACTCGGCCTCGGAGCCCTCGGGGCCCGCGAGCGCGAGCGAGGCGGGCTTGAACGGGGCGGCCCCGTGGATCGTGAGCACGCTGGTGCCGGCGGTAACGTCGAAGGCCCTGGGCCCCTGGTTGACGCAGCAATCGCTGTTGGGAGGCACGACTTCGAGGGTGTGCTTGCCGACCGCGAGCTCGAGCGTCTTGCCGAACCAGCCGTCGACCGCCTGTCCGTCGACCTTGACCACCCCCGAGCGCGCGCCGGTCACCACGATCATCACCTTGCGCGTCTCCGTCGGCCCCGCGCTCGGCAAGGGCCCAACGACCGGCAGCTTGGGCGCCGTCACGGGGCGCTCGCTCGGCGCCGGTTGGGCGCTCGCCGAGGCTCGCGGGGCCAGCGGCGGCGCGCTCGGTCCGGGGCGCACCACACGCTCGGCGCTCGGATCGGGATCCGGCAAGAGGACCGGCTGCCGCGCCTGCCGGCTCACGCCGTAGGCGACGCTGCCCAGCACCACGCTCATGGCGAAGACCGCACCGGCACGCGCGCCCAGGCGCCGGCGCCGCTCGCTCTGCGCGAGCCCCGCGACCTGTTTCAAGAGCTCGGCGTCGTCGGGGCGAAACGCCAGCGCGCGGTTGAAGTAGGCGGCGGCGGCAGGGGCCTGCCGCGCCGCGCGCGCCTTCTTACCCAGCTCGACCAGACGCCGGACCACGCGGCCTTCGTAGTCCGCGGCGTAGCTCTCCGGCGAGGTGAGGTACTCGACCAGCTCGCGCCGCGGGTTGTCGAAGCCGACGGACGCCAGCTCCTTGCGCAGGGCTTCGCACAGCTCCCCGCAGCTCGGGTAGCGGCCCTCCGGCTCGCGCGCCAAGGCGCGCTCCACGATCTTGCTCAGCCCCGCGCCCACCGTAGGGCGCGCGCGCTCCGGCGGCGTGAAGGTCCCGTCGAGCACCTTGCGCAGCACCTGAGCGGGGTTCTTCCCGTCGAACGGCAGCCGACCCACCAGGCACTCGTAGAGCAGCACGCCGAGGCCGAACACGTCCGCGCGGGCGGTCACGTCGCCGCCCTCGATCTGCTCCGGGGCCATGTGCGCCGGCGAGCCGAGCACTTGACCGGTGCTGGTCACGCCCTGGGCGTCGAGCAGCTTCGCGATGCCGAAGTCGGTGATCTTCACCCTGCCCGACTCGGCGTCCGCCGGTCGCTCCTGCGACGCTCCGCGCTTGCTCGACGAGCGATCCGAGAAATCGACCAGCACGTTCTCGGGCTTCACGTCGCGGTGGATCACGCCTTGCTCGTGGGCGTGCTCGAGCGCCGCGCCGATCTCGATGGCCATGGCCGCGGCGACCTCGGCGGGCATGTGGCCGCGCTCGGCCAAGAGCTTGCGAAGCGTCGTGCCGGGCACGAGCTCCACCACCAGGTAGCGCTCGTCATCGGCCTCGTCCGAGACGTCGTAGACCTCGACGATGTTCGGGTGCTTGAGCTTGGCGACCGCGCGAGCCTCGCTGACGAAGCGCAAGCCCACTTCCTTGTTCTCGCGCAGGTGTTTGTGGATGACCTTGATCGCGACGTCGCGGCCCAGGCGCCGATCGCGAGCGCGGTACACCGTCGCCATGCCGCCATGTCCGATCTCCTCGAGCACCTCGTACTTCTCGAGCTTCGGGATCAGTTCGGCGACGAGCGGCACTAGCCCGCCTCCCAACCGCGCGACGCGACTCGGCTCACTTCACCACCTCGACGCGCAGCGCGTTGGTCGAGCCCCGCCCCCCGACCGGCGCGCCGTACACGATCACGAAGCGGTCGCCGACAGCGACCATGCCGCTGTCGACGAGCAGCGCGCGGGTACGCGCCGCCAGGACCTCGAGGTCGGTCACGACGTCCAGGGCTCGGGGCGACACGCCCCAGAATAGCGCGAGACGGCGCAGAGTCCGCTCGTCCGGCGACAGGGCCACGAGCGGAACCATGGGTCGGGCCTTGGAGACCAGGCGAGCGGTGCCCCCGCTCTCGGTGAGAGCCACGATGACCTTGGCGCCGACTTCCCGGGCAATGCTGCACGCGGCATGGGCGATGGCCTCTGCGGTGGCGCTCCCGCGCTCCGAAGGCACGGGCTGGAAGAACGGGCTCGCCTCGGCCTCTCGGATGATGCGGTCCATCATCTGGCAGGCCCGGATCGGGAACTTCCCGGTCGCCGTCTCCCCGGACAGCATCACCGCGTCCGCCCCGCCGAACACCGCCCCGGCCACGTCGCTGGCCTCGGCTCGGGTCGGGCGCGGCGCGTCCACCATCGATTGCAGCATCTCCGTCGCGACGATCACGGGCTTCTTGAGCGCCCGACAGGTCCCGATGATCTGGCGCTGCACCACCGGCACCCGCTCCGGCGGGAGCTCCACGCCCAGATCGCCGCGGGCGACCATGGCCGCGTCCGCTGCCTGCACGATGGACTCGATGGACTCCACGGCGCTCGGGGTCTCGATCTTGGCCACGATGGGCGTGGGCCGGCCGTGTCCCGCGCACAGCTCGCGCAGCTCCTCCACGTCGGCGGCGCTGCGCACGAACGAGAGGGCCACGTAGTCCACACCGAGACCGAGACCGAACGCCAGGTCCTCGCGATCCTTCTGGGTCAGTCCGCCGAAGCGCACGCGGTGCGACGGCAGGTTCACGCCCATGCGCGCGCGCAGCGCGCCCCCGTGGTCCACCCGCGCCATGACCCGCTCGTCGGCCACCTGCTCGACCCGAAGCTCGACCTGGCCGTCGCCGAGCAGGATGCGGTCGCCGGCGCGCAGATCTTCGTGCAGGCCGTCGTAGTCGACGCCGATGGTCTTGTCGTCCCCCGGAGCGCGCGCCACCAGATCGACGCTCTGCCCCACCTCCAGGCTCGAAGGCACCACGCTGCTGGTGCGAATCTTGGGGCCGCACAGGTCTTGCAGGATGGCCACCGGCTTGCCCGCCGTGGCGCTCGCATCCCGGATCAGCTCGACCATGCGCCCGTGGTCCGCGTGGGTGCCATGGGAGAAGTTCAAGCGCGCTACGTCCATCCCCGCCGCGATCAGCTCGGCGATGCGCTCGGGGGTCTGCACCGCCGGCCCCAGAGTGCAGACGATCTTGGCGCGGCGGAGAGTCATCAGGCGTCATGGTGCCACAGCACACGGCCGCCTGGGGGAGAACGCTCACGAGGCAAACGCCGGCAAAAGACGCTATAAGCCGGGCCATGTCCGGATTTGCACGCGACGAACGCGGGGGCGCCACCCTGGGCGGCAGGTCTCTCGCCGAGCTCTTGGAGGAGGCCCGGATCCCGACTCCCGCCTACTTCTACGACCTCGACGGCATCAGCCGGGCGACTCGCGAGCTGGTGACGGCCTTCGATGACTCGCCGGGCCTGGTGGCGTACGCCGTGAAGGCCAACACGGCGGGGAGCGTGGTCCGGGCAGTCGCCGGTGCCGGCGGTGGCGCCGACGTGGTGAGCGGCGGCGAGCTCGAGGTCGCACTCGGCGGGAGCATGCCGCCGGATCGCATCGTGATGAGCGGCGTCGCGAAGCTCGACTGGGAGCTCGACCTGGCCATCTCCCGCGACATTCGCGCCATCCAGCTGGAGAGCGTCGAGGAGGTCGCGCGGGTGGCGGCGCGAGCCCGCGCGCTCGGCAAGACCGCCCGCGTCAGCCTGCGCATCAACCCGGACGTCGAGATCGACTCCCACGCTCACATCGCCACCGGACACGACGAGGCGAAGTTCGGCATCGTGGCCCGGGATCTGGCCGCTGCGTTCGCGGAGCTCGAGCGGGCCGGCAGCGCACTCCGGCTCGCCGGGCTGTCCACCCACGTCGGCTCGATGCTGGCGACGCCGGCCCCCTACCTGGAGAGCGCGCGCGTGGTGTGTGGCGTCGCCAAGGAGCGCCTGGGGGCCGGGAACGCCCTCGAATTCGTGGACTTCGGCGGCGGCTTCGGCATCGATTACGGCGGCGCGCCCGTCGACGCTCCGCCCGCGTTCGTGCGCGCTGCGCTCGCGCTGTTGCGCGAGCAAGGCCTCGGCGAGCTCGCGCTGGTGGTGGAGCCCGGACGCGCGCTGGTCGCGCCCTTCGGCGTGCTCGTCGCGGGCGTCGTGCAGTCGAAGCAGAGCGGGGCGCGCCGCTGGTGTCTGATCGACGCGGGGATGAACGATCTGATCCGTCCCGCGCTCTACGCCGCCCGTCACCGCATCGAACCGCTGGAGCGCGCGCCCTCGGCGCCCGAGTGGCAGGTGGTGGGACCGGTGTGCGAGAGCGCCGACGACTTCGGGCTCCATGCCTTGGGGCCGAGCGTCCCGGCGCGGATCGTGGTGCGAGACGCCGGGGCCTACGGCTTCACGATGGCGAGCGAGTACAACGGCCGCGCGTTGCCCGCCGAGGTCTTCGTCAGCCGGGGCAAGGGCGCCCACGTCTCGGCCTCGCCCGGCGTCCAGAGCTGGGTGAAGCGGCGGCTGGAAGCCTGAGGGAGACGCACGCGCTACGGCTTGCGCTTCAGCGCCGGGGTCTGAGTGGACGAGCGCCGCCGCGTCCCGGTGTGCTTTCGCGCGATGTTGCTGGTCGGAGGTTCGGTGCGGTCGTAGCGCCGCGCGGCGCTCCCGTTGCGCGGCGGCGGGGTCAGGCTGCGCGTGCGGTAGACTTCGCCGTCGACCACCACCTCCACCCCGAGCGATCGACAGCGCCGCGCCACCCGCTCGATGTCGGTGCCTGGACTCAGCAGGAGCCCGGCGGGCGGCGACGGATCGACGAACAGATCGGCGGTCTGCCGGCGCGTCCGAAGCATCTCGCGGATCTCGTTGTCCTCGACCCACAAAAAGCCCTGGGTCGGCACGTACTCCGCACGGCCGAGCACCGCCGAGGCCTGCGTCAGCATGCGCTCGATGGGGTCCGGCAGCTGGGCCAGCGCCTCGAGCCGGCCCTTGAGGTTGTCGGCGTCGAAGCCCGCGGCGAGGGCCAGCGAGAGGGTGTGTTGGGTCACGCTGACATCGAGGCTTCCAGTGACTGAGCCGATCTCGATCAGCGGGGAGAGCGCTACGACGCTGCCGATGCGGTCCGCCGGGCCGATGCGCAAGACCTGACCATCGACGAAGCGGCTGCCCTCCCGCTGCGCGTCCGGGTTGGGCAGCGCGGTGCCCGTGATGTAGGCGCGGCCGCGGGGCGTGATGCGCAGGGTCGGACGCTCCGAGTCGTCGGAGGGATCCCCGAGGTCGACCACCCCGAGGGAATGCAGCGTCTCGCAGGCGATGCGCTGAGCGATCTCCGCCGGGGTCGAGACCTCGACGCCCGCTCGTTGGGCCCAGCGCTCGAGCAGCCGCGCCAGCCCGGGCGTGCGCGAGTCGGCGCGAACGAACGCCGCGACGGCCTCCCACGGTGCCCAGCGCCCGTCGCCGAGCTCGCGCAGCGCGTCGAGCACGATGCGGCGAAGCACGCCCACCGCGCTCGCCTCCCGGGCCTCGGCAGTGACGCGCAGCACCTCTCCGTCGGGTCGTGCTTCGTCCCAGGCGCCACCGCGCAGCCAGGTCTCGAACAGCAGGCGCCCGAGATCGCCGACGCGGCTCGCGCCCGGCGGTGAGGTGACGCTGATCACCGAAGCGTCCCAGAGCCCCATTGCCCGGCTCAGCGCCGCGATCAGCGCGACCGAGTCCGGATGCTTGCCGAAGCGCGTGGCGAGCTTCGAGACGAGCGACCGCGGGGTGCCGACCCCGGGACGCACGTCCACCGAGGGGTCGCGCACCGCCAGCGCCAAGGCGAGCGCCAGCGGCACCGGATCCTCCGCGAAGCGCGCGCGGCGCGGCGCGTGGTCCTCCGCGAGCACGTAGCTCAAGATCTCGCGGCGCTGCGCATCGCGCTCGGCGCGGCGCTGCGCGCCCACCACCGCCGCCACCTCCGTCGGAACGACGTGCCGGTTCGGGTACACCGGGATCAAGAATCCGCGGCGCTCCAGCGCGAAGCCCACCCCACGACGCGAGGGCGTCGCGCCGGTTGCGCCGCGCAGGCGCATCGGCTCGCGCTCCAGGTCGAGCAGCTCCTCGGTGTCGACCTCGCCGCCCACCTTCTCGACCGCCTTGAGCAGCTTGCGCTCGAGGGGGGCCAGCGCCTCCACCTCCTTGGCGAGCGCCTGCGGGTCGTTCATGACCTCCCAAGCCGGCTCGAGCGAGAGCGCCAGGGGCGGTGTAGCCGGACGCCCCAGGTAGTGCGAGGCGATGCTACTCGCGACCTCGGGGCTCGCCTGAGCCAAGAGCGCACGGGCGCCGCGCGGATCGTCGCCCTGCCAGCTCCGCACCTGGACCATGTAGGCGATGGGGAGGATCAGCTCGACCCCGCCGTGGTTTCCGCCCCGTGCGAACACGATGCCCCGATGGACCAGCGGCGCCACCGCCGGGGGCAGCGCGTCCAGGACGAGCACGCCTTTCGCCTCGGCGATGCGAAACAAGAGCTCCGCGGTCGCACCGGGCAGGTACCCGGCCGGGTCCCGGACCTCGGGCAGAGAGACCAGCGCCCGCGCCACCTGCGACGCGACGTCGATGCGCTTGGCCTGATCGACCGCGATCTCCATGCGGTCGATCAAGGACGACAGCTCCCGCTCGGGCAGCTGCCTGAGCAGGTCGGCTAGGCGGAGCGCGTAGTGCGATAGTGCGCTCCTTCCTGGCTCTCGACCCTCCATGCTTGCCGCTCCTGGGGCGCAGACGAGTCCGCGCTTCTCACAGGAAACCGCGATTCGGCGCGCTTGTCCAGGCGGGGTAGTGCTGACGCAGGTGGTGGGTGACTCACGCACACTGTCTCCCACATCGCGGCGCGCTCGCGCTAAATGTGGGAGCGGAGCGCAGACGCTCGGTCGGAGGCCGCTTGATCCTACGCGATCCCGTTCATGGACTGGTCGAATTCGAGACGGACGAGGAAGACATCGTCTCGGCGCTGCTCGAGGCCGCGGAGGTGCAACGCTTGCGTCGCATCCGCCAGCTCGGCCTCGCCGCCCTCGCCTACCCGGGCGCCGACCACACTCGCTTCTCGCACGCCATCGGCGCGGCGTTCGTGATGACGCGCTTCATCCGCCGCATGCGCCAGGTGCACGACGAGCTGCCCTTCTGGCAGCGCGTGACCACGGAGCGCGCGCGGGACGCGCTGGCCGCGGCGCTGCTCCACGACGTCGGGCACGGTCCGTTCTCGCACCTGTTCGAGGAGGCGCTACCCGACGGGCCACGCCACGAGACCTGGACCAGCCGCATCATCTTGGATAGCGGGACCGACGTGAACCGCATCCTCTCGCGCTACGACGCCACCTTGCCCCAGCGGGTGGCCGAGCTGGTGCACGGGCGCCACGAGCTCACCTTTCTGGCGCGCGCGGTCAGCGGCACCTTCGACGTCGATCGCTGCGACTACTTGCTGCGCGACGCCTACTTCACGGGCGTCGGCTACGGCTCGTTCGATCTGGACTGGCTCTTGCGCAGCCTGCGCCTCGGCGCACCCCAAGTGGACGGACAAGCGCCGCCGCTCGCCATCGACGGCGCCAAGGGCCTGCCGGCCATCGAGTCGTTCATCCTGGCGCGGCTCTTCATGTTCCAGCAGGTCTATTTCCACAAGACCTGCCGCGCCAGCGAGTGGCTCTTGGCTCGCATCCTCGGCCGGGTGCGCCAGCTGCTCGTCGACGGCACGCGCCTCGGCGGCGTTCCGCAGGCCGTTGCGTCCCTCTCCCGCGACGGGGACGCTGCGCTCGGCGACTACCTCGCGCTCGACGACGCGATCCTCTGGACGGCGCTCGCCGAGTGGAAGAACGCCGGCGATCCGGTGCTGCGGGACCTGTGCACGCGCCTGTCGACGCGCAAGCTCTTCAAGACCTACGAGCTGTACGGCGCCCAGGCCGAGCCGGAGGTGCGCCGGGAGCTGCTCGAACGCGCTCGAGAAGTGGCGCGGGCCGCGGGGCTCGATCCCGAAGTGTACGTCGGGCTCGACTGCGCGTCCGACCTACCCTTCGACGACTCCGACGGCTCGCTCACGGTGATCTTCCCGACGGGCGCGCCGCGCCGCCCGGGTGACGTCTCCTACCTGCTCGGCCGTCTACGCGGCCAGCGCATGGCGCGCGTGCGCTTGATCTTCGCCGAGGAGCTGCGCGACGAGATCAGCCGCGCCGTGGAGAGCTGATGCCTCGCCTCTGGTGGTGCGCCGCGCTCCTGCTCACACCCGCGCCGCTCCTGGCCCAGGGCTGGGACCCCGGCGAGCCCACTGCCTCGCGCGTGCGCGGGCAGATCTCCGAGCCACGCGGCGGTCGCGGCGACGGCGTGCACGGGCGCTTCGCCGGCGACTTCGACCTGGGCTTCGGGCTCGGGCTCGGCACGACGCAGGACGACGCGCTCGGCGCAGCCCGGCTCGGCCTGCACTACTACTCGACGCTGGGGGTGTACGCCGTGTACGCCGACGGGCTGGGCCAGGAGGGAGAGACCCGGCGTTTCGGCTCCTTCGGCGCGGAGCTCCGCCCGCTCTTCCTCCCGCGCTGGTCACAGGATCTGGAGCAAGGCCCAGCGACCCTCGATCTGGCCATCGACTCACTGTCCTTGGGGATGGGCGCGTTCTTCGCACAGCCGCGCGGCCGCGACTTCGGCTCGGCGCGCGGGCTCGATCTCTCGCTCGGCGCGGGTCTGCCCTTCTTCCAGAACGCCTCTGGGCCCTGGCTCGAGGCGCGCTACGTGTACCGCTGGCTCGACCCCGGCGGTGCGGACGAACGTGACCACGCCGTCTTGGTGGTCCTGTCCTGGCACAGCGTGCTGCTCAGCGGCCTGGCCGAGTGAGCGCCCGCTCCCGGCTCACGTGCTCGATCACGGCAGCCCGCTCGCGCTGCACGAAGTCGCGCACCGCTAGGTCGAGGCGCCGGTCCAAGAGGAGGTGGGTGCTGTGGGTGACCGTTGGCAAGAAGCCGCGCGCCGCTTTGTGCTCGCCGCCCGCTCCGGGCTCGAAGCGTGCGAGCCCGCGCTCGATGCAGTCTTGGATGCCTCGGTAGTAGCAGACCTCGAAGTGCAGGAAGCGGCGCTCCTCCCGCGCGCCCCAGTAGCGGCCGTAGAGCGCGTCGCGCCCGAGCAGGTTGAACGCACCGGCGATGGGCTCGCCCCCGCTCGCGTCGCGGGCGAACACCAGGTGGATCTGCTCGCCCATCTTGGCGCAGACCTCGTGGAAGAACTCGCGGGTCAGGTAGCGGCGACCCCAGACGAACTTGTCCACCGTCGTCAGGTACAGCTCGTACACCGAGTCTATCTGCGCGGAGGAGAGCGCGCTCCCGAGCATCGACTCGATGCACAGGCCGCTCTCGGCGACCTCGCGCCGTTCGCGCCGGAGCTGGTGGCGTTTCTTGGCGTCGAAGCTCCGGAGGAAGTCGTCGAAGCTCGCGAAGCCGGCGTTCTCCCAGTGAAACTGGATTCCAGCTCGGCGCGCCATGCCGGCGGCTTCGAGCCGATCGGCCTCGTCCGCGCTCGGGAACAGCACGTGAGCTCCCGAGGCGCCGATGCGCTCGGCGAGCGCAGCGAGACCTTCGGCGAAGGCGCGGGCCACGCGCGCCGGATCGGCGCCGGGTGCGCTGAGCAGGCGCGGGCCAGTGGCGGGGGTGAACGGCACCGCGACCACCAGCTTCGGGTAGTAGTCGAGCCCCAGCCGCCCCTCCGCGTGGCTGGCCCAGGCGTAGTCGAAGACGAACTCTCCCTCGCTGTTGCCCTTCACGTAGGCCGGCGCGGCCGCGAGCACTCGCCCGTCCTCTTCCAGCGTCAGGTGCATGGGCAGCCAGCCCCGCTCGGGGCGCACGCAGCCGGTGGTCTCCAGCGCGTCCAGCCAGGTGAACGAGAGAAACGGCGGCGCGGACGACGCCAGCTCGTTCCAGGTCCGTTCCCCGACGTCGCGGATCGAGTCGTGGGTGCGAAGCTCCAAGGCTTTGGCCCAAGCATAGTGGAGCGCGGCCGCTCGGGAAGCTTCCCCGACCCTTGGCCGTACATTCCCTCGGGATGATCCGCCCCGCCTGCTATCCTTCAGCCATGTCCGCCGTCCGTCGCGCTCTCGTGTTCCCGCTCCTCGGCCTCGGCGTCGCCGCGCTCGCCTGCGAGGTCGACAGCGGGAGCTCGCGCCCCGCGCAATACCCGCCCCAACAAGGCCCGCCCGGCTACTACGGCGGCTACCCTCCGGGGCAAGCGCCGCCCCCGGGCTACGGCCAGCCGCCGCCCCCCGGCTACCCGAACCAACCGCAACCGGGCCAGCCGCAGCCGGCGCCGACGCCGACCCAGCCGGCGCAGCCGCCGCTGCCTCCGGTGGCCTACGATCCCATCAACGCGACGGACGTGCTCTTCCTGCGCGGGCGCGCGCAGGCGGTGATCCAGGAGCTGATCGCTGCGCTCGACGCAGGAAAGTCGCAGAAGGTCGCCGGCATCCCGCTCATCGTCGATGATCGCGTGGGCGAGGTGAACGCTTTCGCCGCCTGCACCAAGGGCGGCAAGAGTGTGATGGCCATCAGCGACGGACTGCTCGACATCGAGGCACACCTGGCCCGCGCCAAGGCCACAGACGAGATCTTCGGCACGCAGAAGACCGGGCAATACATCCAGCTGGTGGCCAAACACCAGAAGCCCGGCAGCCCGATCGTGAGGCCGGCTGCCGGCTTCTTCGACCCGGCCCAGGACGCCGACGGCCGCAAGGTCAAGCGGCAACACGAGATCCTCGACGAGCAAGTCGCGTTCGTGCTCGGACACGAGCTCGCGCACCACTACCTGGGACACCTGCCGTGCACCGCGACCGGAGGCGGCGTCACGGCGGCGGAGGTCAACCACGTGCTCTCGAGCGTCGTGCCGCTGTTCAACCAGCCGAACGAGCTCGGCGCTGACGTCGCCGGCACGAACAACGTGCTCGGCGCAGGCAAGCGCCGCGCGCCGGCGTATCACTGGACCGAAGGCGGCGGCCTGTTGACCATGCAGTTCTTCGCTGGGCTGGACTCGCTCTCGCCCATCGACGTGTTCAACTTCGAGCGCTCGCACCCGCCGCCGCAGATCCGCACGCCCGTCATCCAGCAGGCCGCGTCCAGCTGGCGCTCGAGCGGCGGCCAAGGCTGGCAAATCCCCGGGCTGCCGTTCTAGTCTGAAGCGGTGAGCGACAAGAGCGAAGAGCCCACTCCACAACGGCTCAGGAAGGCTCGCGAGCAAGGCGACAGCCCGATCTCGCAGCCGCTCACCCAGGCGCTCGCGTTCGTGGTGGCGGTGGCGCTCGCCCCGGCCGCCATCGCCGCGACGCTGGCGCGGAGCGCCGAGCTCTTGCCCCGGGCGATTGAGAATCCCGGCGCTCCTCACACGCCCCTCGCGCTGGCTCTGGACGTGCTCGTCTTGTCGCTGCCCATCGTCGCCGCCGCCGCGCTCGCCAGCGGTTTCGCGGGCGCGGTGCAGGCCGGCGGCGTGGTGGCCTGGAAGAAGCTCGGGCCCGACTTCAGCAAGCTCAATCCGGCGCAGGGCCTGAAGGCGCTCCTGACCCGCGAGCGCCTGATCGGCATCGCGCGCGCCTTGGTCGCGTCGCTGGTCGTCGCCTACCTCGCCGTGCGCCTCGTGATGACCCACGCGCCGGACGTCGCGGCCACCACCGGCGCGCTGGAGAAGGGCGGCATCGTCGCCGGCCACCTGCTCGAGAAGCTCGCCTGGATCGCGGCGCTGGTCGGCCTCGCCCTGGCCGCGGTGGACGTCCTGGTGGTGCGGCAAGCGTGGCTGCGCAGAAACCGCATGAGCAAGGACGAGGTCAAGCGCGAGCACAAGGAGAGCGAGGGCGACCCCGAGCTCAAGAGCGCGCGGCACCGGGCCCACCAAGAGATGCTGGCCAGCGCCACCGTGGCCGCCGTGCGCACTGCGACCGTGCTGGTCGTCAACCCGACCCACCTGGCGGCGGCGCTCAGCTACGACGAGGAGAGCGACGAGGCCCCACGCGTGGTCGCGCAGGGTCGCGGTGATCTCGCGCGGCGAATGGTCGAGGCGGCACACGCCTTCGGAGTGCCCGTGGTGCGCGACGTGCCCATCGCCCGCGCCCTGCTCGAGCTCGAGGTGGGCGACGAGATCCCGGAGGCGCTGTACGAGGCCGTCGCCGAGATCGTGCGCGAGGCCTGGGCCGAGAGCGAGCGGGAGCGGTCCGGTCAGCGCTGAGCGGCGGCTGTCTGCTCCACGACCTGGGTCCAGGTCCGCGCGGCGTCCTCGCTGCCCGCCGCGTGAGAGAGCTGAGCCAGGAAGCGAGCGCACGCGATCTCGCCTCTTTGGTCGTGCGCCTCGCGGGCCCGGGCCAGCGCCTCGAGCCCCTCGAGCAACGCCTCGGTGCCGCGCCCGGCGCTCGCGAGCGCCACGCCCAAGGCCAGCGCCGCACGGCTCTTGTCGCCAGGAGGCAGGCGCTGGGCGCCGAGCTTCGCGCTGCGTAGGCGCCGGAGCGCGTCGGTGACCTGGCCGCGCGCCAGGCTGGCCATGCCCTCGAGGCGGTCGGCGACTACGTGCTGCGTGCCGTCGTCACGCAACTCGGAGGCGAGAACTTCCATCGCGGCGTGGTCCCCGTGCTTGAGCGCCTGCACGAAGCGCTGCGCGGCCACCTCGCCGGACGGCGGCGGCGCTCGCGACGGGCGGTCGGAGATCGGCGCGGG
Organism: Polyangiaceae bacterium; assembly: GCA_015075635.1. Lineage (NCBI taxonomy): Bacteria > Pseudomonadati > Myxococcota > Polyangiales > Polyangiaceae > Polyangiaceae bacterium. The sequence goes on along the minus strand of JABTUA010000001.1, from coordinate 1,670,692 downwards.
CATCATCGACGGCGGCGGGGGCACGTCCGAGCGCTGGAGCCCAGCCCGGTCCGCGTGCGCCCCGGCAAACAGCCCGCGGTGCCGCACCAGCGAAGGCTCACCGCTCTCGCCGAACACCTCGAACGCCATCGCCGTGTCCTCGAGCCCACCGGCCCGGAGCGCCCCCGCGCCGCGCCGCGCCAGCGGCAACGCGCGATCGACGTCGCCGCCCAGCATCGAGTGCACCGTGGCCGCGACCGCGCACAGCGGCTGGTCCGCGCCAGCGAGCACCGCCGCGGCGGCTCGGTGCAGGCGAGCGCGCTCGGCCTCGGCGAGGGCGTCCGTGAGCACGAAACCCAGCGTCGCCGATGGCAACATCAGGCGAGCGCCGTCGCGCAGCACCAGGTCTGCCGCCTCGAGCGCGTGGAGCATCTCTTCGCTCGGGGGCGGCTCCTTCATCATGCCGAGCAGCGCTGCCAGCTCTTCTTCCTCCGAGTCCCCTCCCAGCACCGCCAGGCCGCTGAGCACGGTCTTCACCCGAGGATCCCAGCGGCGCACGCGTCGCGCCAGCAACTGTTGCGGTGAGAAGGCCCCGGCCTTCGCGGTGCGCTTCAGGCTGGCGTCCTCCTTCAGCACCAGCTCCCCACTCTCGAGCGCGTCGGAGAGCGCCGCGAGAATGCCGAGGGGCAGCCCGCCGCCGCGCGCCGACCAGCGTTTGGCCTCGGAGCCGCGCAGGCGCCCGCTCGACAGCTGGTTCACCAGCTCGACGGCCTGCTCGGATTCGAGGGGACCGAGCTCGACCTCGAAAGCGCGGGTCAGGTGCGAGAGCGCCTCCGGCAGCGCCAGGCCGTCCAGCGCCCGCGCAACCACCGCGAACGCCCCGGACTTCGCCGCGTGCACGACCGCCTCGAGGCTGTCCGCGTCGATCTGCTCGACGTCGTCGATCAGCACCAGCCCGGGGCTGTCCTCGCGGCGCAAGAGCGCCGCCAGCAAGTTGCTCGAGGTGTCCAGGTCGAGGCCCTCGCCGGCGAGCACGCTCTCGAGCGAGGACGACAGCGCCGGATCGAGCTCCGCCTGCGCCTCCTTGGCGCGGGCCAGCGCGCGCCTGAGCGAGCCGAGCGCTTCACCCAGCCGCGGCCGAAGCCAGAGCGTGCGGCGCGCGCGCTCCCGGGCTGCCAGCTCTTCGAGCCAGCGCGTACCGCCGGAGCCGCGCCGTCCGGTCACCAGACCCAAGGTGCCCGGCGGCGGCGCGACCGGGGCCTGGCCCAGGTAACGCGCCCGAACCAGCGCCACGGTCGGAAAGCCGCGCTCGGGCTGCCACGGGTGGCGCACGTCGAGCCGCACGCCGCGCACGCGCGCCCCGCCGAGCAGGCCGATGCGCGAGCCGCGGACCAACAGCCGTTCGTCGCGCACGGCAGCGATATTGGGATCGACCAGCACCTCGCCGGAGCGCGCCACGCGCGCGAGCGCCCAGGCCATCACCAAGGGCGGCCCCCAGGCGAACGACATCCGACCCGTCCCGCCGATCTCGCCCAGCTCACCTTGTGCGATGCCGACGCTGAAGCCCAGCGCCGGGCTGTCGTCTCCCGTCAGTAGCTCGACCAGGCTCTCCATGCCGTCCGGGGGAAAAGCCACCGCAAAGCTGGCCGCGTGCCAGGCCACGAGCTTGCCGCCGCCGGCCTCGGCTCGGGAGAACACCGCATGCGCGGCGCGCGCGTAGTCCTCCGAACGATCCGCGAGCGCCACCGCACCGCGCCAGCGGAAACACGCGACGATGCGATCGGGACCGGTCATGTACCGATGCGGATCTTCTTCTTGAGCTGGGCCAGCTCGTCGTCGACCTCGCTGCCGCCCTTGGGCGCGTCCGCCCCTCCACCGCCGTACTCGAGCGCGCGGAACTTGGCTTCGACTTCCTGCTTGGTCATGCCACCGGGCCCGCGCCCACCGCCCAGCGCTTCGTCCAGCTCGCGCTGAGCCTGCACCGCCGTTTCGACGCCTTCGATCTGGTCCTCCATGCGCCGGAACTCCGAAAACGCGCTGGTGCCCGACCCGCTGGCGCCGAGCCCTTCGACGCCTCCGCCCGCCTTGACCTGCTTGGCCTTGGCGATGATGGTGTTCTTTTTGGCCTGGATCTCCTCGAGCTTGTGCTCCATGCGCTCGAGCTCGGACTTCATTTCCAGCGCGGCGCCGCGCTGCTCGGCCCGCAGCGCCTCGGCCCGATCCCGCTCGGCGGTCACGCGCTTCTTCTGCACCAGCGCCTCGCGCGCCAGATCGTCGTCGTCGTGCTTGACCGCCAGCTCGGCGCGCTTCGACCACTTCTCGACCTCGGTGTCGAGCTCGGCGACCTTCTGCCGGAGCTGCTTCTCGGCAGCGACTGCCCGGACGACCTCCTGCCGGCCGGCGCGCACCTGCTCCTGCATCTCGAGCACGGTCTGCTCGATGGACTTCTTCGGGTCATCCGCCTTGTCCAGCAACGCGTTGAAGTTGCTCGAAATCACGCGGCCCATACGATCGAAGATCCCCATGACCGAGACCATGCCACGGCCCAAAGCGCGTCGCCAGAGCCTAGCCTCAGTCTCGATCGGTTCTCCCCGAGTCGAGCTGGGTCGCCACCACCGGCAGGGCAATGGTGACCCGGGACGGGGCGGTAGAGAGGAGCATGGGCCGCACAGGAGCACCCGCCCAGTGCCGAAGCCCCGTCAGCGGTTGGTGATGTGGATGGCGTGACCCAGGGAGTGCGCGGCGGCCTCCATCAGCGCCTCGCCCAGCGTCGGGTGCGGGTGGACGGTGAGCGCGATGTCCTCTGCGGTCGCCACCATCTCCAGGGCCAGCGCGGCTTCGCTGATCAGATCGCTGGCCGAGGGTCCGACGATGTGGATCCCCAGCACCCGACCGGAGGCCTTGTCCGTGAGCACCTTCACGAAGCCGTCCGTCTCGCGGATGCTCATCGCGCGGCCGAGGGCCGCGAACGGGAAGCGCCCGACCTTGACCTCGAGGCCTTGCTCCTTCGCCTGCGCCTCGGTCAGGCCGACGGTGGCGATCTCCGGATCGGTGAAGATGATGCCCGGGATGGTCACCCAGTCCTTGGCCGACGCCTTGCCGGCGATCACCTCGGCGCAGATCTCGCCTTCCTTGGTGGCCTTGTGCGCGAGCATGGGCGGACCGCTGACGTCGCCTACCGCGAAGATGCCCGGCACGTTGGTGCGGCACTCGGCGTCGGTCGGGACGAAGCCTCGCGCGTCCACCTTCACGCCCACCTCTTCCAGACCGATGCCGCGGGACCGCGGGCGCATGCCCACCGCCACCAAGACCACGTCGGCGTCGACGCGCTCCGTGGCGCCGCCCACGGAGACGACCACGCCGACGCTGCCGTCGGCGCTCCGCTCCCAGCGCTCGGCCTTGGCCTGCTTGAGCACCCGGCCACCCTTCTTGGTCAGCGAGCGCTCGACGATCTTGACCGCGTCGGGGTCCACGCCCGGGAGCAGGCTCGGCGTCAGCTCGATCACGGTGAGTTGTGCGCCGAAGGCCTGGTAGACCATGCCGAGCTCGAGACCGATCACGCCGCCGCCGATCACGGCGAGCCGCTTCGGCACCTCCGCCAAGCTCACGGCCTCGCGGGCGCCGATGATCTGCTTGCCGTCGAACTCGAAGCCCGGCACCTGAATGGTCGCCGAGCCGGTGGCGATCACGATGCCTCGGGTGGCGCTGACGCGCAGCTTGTCTCCGTTCGCGCGCGTCACCTCCAGCGTCTTTGGGTCCACGAAGCGCCCCATGCCCTCGATGGCCTCGGCGCCGTTCTGCTTGAGCAAGAGGCGCACGCCACCGGTGAGCTTCTTGACGATGCCGTTCTTCCAGCTCTGAAGCTTGGCGACGTCGAGCGAGACGCTGCCGAACGAGAGGCCCTGCTCGCCGGCCTTGCCCGCCTTCTCGTACTGGTGCGCCGTGCTGATCAGCGCCTTGGACGGGATGCAGCCCCAGTTCAGGCACACGCCGCCGTACTCCTCGGCCTCGACGCACGCCACCTTCAACCCCAGCTGACCCAGCCGAATGGCGCAGGGGTAACCGCCGGGACCTCCACCGAGCACGACCACGTCGAAGCTTCGCTCTTCCATCTTTCGCCCCTAATAACACCGGGCACGGGAAAGACCCTAGTGCCGATGCAGCGACGCGGCGGAGCCGCGGGGGATCATGCTGGGACGGTGCGAGAAGACCTCGACCGTCTCGCTCCGCGGCGGATAGATGAACTGGAGCGGCGAGCGCAAGAAGCGCCCGAGCACCGCGAACAGCAGGCGCAGGCCGCGACCGAGCGGCACCTCGCGGGCGCGGAACGCGACCCCCAGGGCCAACAGGAAGCTGATGCCGAAGTTCATGCTGCCGATGGCCAGGATGCCGAGCGCCGCCCAGCCCACGCTGGGATCGGTGAGGCCCGCGAGGCCCATGGACTTGACCGAGAGCGCCAGCGCGCCGCTCGACAGCGTCACGTGGCGCACGTCCAGCGGCAGCCCGAAGAACTTGCCGAACGCGGGGGTCATGCCGAGCAGCACGCCCAGGGTGACACTGCCGCCGAAGCCGGCGACGTGCTTGGAGAAGAGCTTGCCGAGCCAGCCGAGCAAGCGTTTGCCGAAGAAGCGCCTCGAGCGGTGCTGCGCGATGGCCTCGGGGATTCGGCGGTACACCGCCCAGTTCTCCAGCCAGCCGGCGCCGATGCTGGAGGCCCAGAGCAAGACGCCGGTCAGCGCAGCGTAGGGGATGGTGCCGCTCTTCCAAGGGTGGAACGAGTCGATGGTGTACTGCGCGTTCTCGGCGTCCAGGAAGGTGCGACCGGTGGACGCGCGAAACACCACGTCGAACAACACCGCCGACGGGATGACCACGCCGATGTTGCCGAGCGCCGCCGCCAGCTGAGAGCGGCAGATGCGCGCGATGGTCGTGATCAGGTCGTCGAGCTGGTGCTCGTCGCGCTGGCCGCGGATCGAGCCGGCCAACGCCGCGGCCGTCATGCTCGGCTGCTTGGTGGCCAGCGTGAAGCCGAGCAGCTGCATGGTCACGAAGCTGCCGGCGTAGTTGAACGCCGACACCATACCGTCCACCGCCGGCGCGAAGTGCGCCCACTTGGTGAAAAACTTCATCACGCAGGTGAACACGGTGAGGAAGCCTCCGCCGCCGGCGGAGGCGAGCATCTTCCACCACTCCCCCCGCGACACCGTGATGTAGTGCTCGCCGGTCTCACCCGCGCGCTCGATCACCTTGCGGGCCAGGAGCTGCATGTTGTCGCGGATGACCCCGCGCACGCTGCGCTCGCGCAGGCGCGCCCGGCAGAGCTCGGCCACGAACGTGGTCTCCGCGCTGACCAGCTCCGGCGTGCTGCGCGGATCGAGCGCCACCAGGATGGACTCGACGCGCTCCAGGCACTTGGTGATGACGTCGAGCCGGTACACGACGTCCACGCTGACGCCGAAGCGCTCCAGGTTTTCGTGCACCACGACCATGTCGCGCCGGCACATCAGGCACAGATCCGGCAGCTCCTCCCGGCTGGCGTGGGGCAGGCGGAAGAAGGGCGACTCGCGCACCGGCCCCACAGGTCCACGGCGCCGGATGTCGTCGGAGAGGCCGAGCGCCGAGACGCGCGTCGTGAGCAGCGCCAGGGCGTCCTCGGTCGCGTCCCTGAGCGGCTGCCACACGTCGCCGAGGCGCGCGAACAGGTCGAGCACGAGCTCCGCCGGCAGCGACGCCAGCCAGTCTGCGTCGCGATTGGTGCGGAACATGCGCGCGAACAGCTTCGCCAGATCGCCGTAGTCCGGCGGCGACGGCAAGAAGCGCCGGGCCAGCCGATCGCTGGTCTCGTCGAGCAAGCCACGGTCGTTCGGCAGCCCGACCTCGCACAGGAGTCCCAGGGCGTTCGACTCGCGCAAGAGCGAGCCGATGCAGCCGCTCAGCCGCTCGCGGAAGACCGGCGCCACGTCGAGCGCGCGGAGCAGCAATCGCAGGCGCGTGGTCGCGTAGGGCTCGGGCGGCGCCCCCTCCACCGGCGGCGGCTTCGGGCCGTCGCACAACCAGCGCGCCAGCTGCTCCACGCCCTCCACGCGGTGCTCGAGATCGCTGGCCGGGTCGAGCGCCGCCAGCCGCGCGTGCAGCTGTTTCACCGCCCGCGTCGTGTAGCCGCCCGCGGTCAGCCCGCGCGCGAAGCTCGACACGTCGGGTACGCTCCCGCTCACCTCCGCCGGCATCTCCACGCGGCGAGCGTACACGATCCCGGCCGAGCCAATGAGCGTGAGCGCATGTGTGACTCGCTCGGCGGACGGGACCCGCGTGCCTTGGCTCTCGGCTCACGGGGCTTGACATCCCGCTGGAGGCCGAGCGGTTCATCAGCTTGGGGGGTGCAGGCGCTCGGTCCGAGTGTCGCATGTACGGACCGCAGTTGCACTGATGTCAGATTGCCTGCATAGTAGAGTCATGTCGAAGACACTGACGCTGCGCAACGTGCCAGAGGACGTAGTGAAGGAGCTGCGACGACGCGCCAAACGCAACGGACGCTCCGTGCAGAGCGAGCTCCTGACCCTGGTGCGCCAAGGCACGATCGATCAGCGCTCGCTCGAGGAGCGCCTGGCCGAGCTCCGGCGGTCGCTGCCACGCCGCATGCGCATCGCAGAGATCCACACCGCGATCCGCGAAGGGCGCCCATGAGAGTCGTCGTCGACACGGATGTGGTTGCGGCGGCCCTGCTCGGCGAAGAGCGCAGAGGCGCGGAGGCCGCTCGCCTGCTCGCGAAGGCGGACGTGCTGCTCGCTCCGTCACACTGGAAGGCCGAGCTGGCGAACGTGTTCTGGAAAGCAGTCGTGTTCGGTGCCGTGCCCGCGGATGCCCTGGGTGACCTGTTCCGCGCTGCTGAGCTCCTCGGCATCACCTCGGTCGACGTGTCCGAGCTGTGGCGCGGCGCGACTTCCCGCGCGGTCACGCTGCGCCAGTCCGCCTACGACGTGCTCTTCGTCGAGCTCGCGCTGCGCGAAGGGGTCCCGATGGCGAGCTACGATCGAGCACTGGCGACCAAGGCGCCGCGCGTCGTGGTGCCGCCAGGCAGGCTACTGCGCGCGTGAGAGCTTCCCTCGGGTGCGCAGCTCGGCATGCAAGCCGCGCGCTGGCTCGCGAAGACACCCCCGCCGGCGCTCGACCCTCAGTGCCCGCTCGGCGCCCTGGGCCCGCGGCGCATCTCTTCGCGCTGCTCGGAGAGGTGCCAGGGCAGCTCCGCGTAGACGTCGTCGAACAGCGTGTCGAGGGCGGGAGGAGCCAGCTTCTCCACCGCGTCGATGGCGCGTGAGATCTCCTCGTTCAGCTCCTGGTCGATACGCTCTACGCCCGCGGCGTCGAGGTGTCCTTCGCGCTCCAGGTAGCGCCGCAGGCGGTCGATCGGGTCCTTCTCGGCCCAGCGCTTCACCTCGTCCTCGGAGCGGTAGCGCGTGGGGTCGTCGCTGGTGGAGTGCGCGCCCATCCGATACGTGAACGACTCGATGAAGCTCGGGCCACCGCCGGCGCGCGCGCGCTCGACCGCGTCCTTGACCACGCGGTAGACCGCCAGCGCGTCGTTGCCGTCCACGCGCACGCCGGGCAGGCCGTAGGCCTTGGCCTTGACCGCCAGGGTCTGCGACGCCGTCTGCCGCGCCGTGGGCACGCTGATGGACCAGTGGTTGTTCTGGCAGATCATCACGCACGGCACCTGGAACACCGCCGCGAAGTTCATGGCGTTGTGGAAGTCGGGCTGGCTGGTGGCGCCGTCGCCCAGGAAGCCGACCGCCACGACGGGCTCCCTCCGGAGCTTCGCGGCCCAGGCGGCGCCCACGGCCTGGGGGATCTGGGGGCCGATGCAGCTCGACCAGGACACCTGGTTCACCGCCCGGCCGGCCATGTGGCTCGGCATGTTGCGACCCTTGAGCACGTCGAGCTCGTTGCCGAACACCTGCGCCAAGTACTGGTCGAGTGGGAAGCCGCGGACGAGCATGATCGAGCTCTCGCGCAGCGCGGGGAAGATCCAGTCGCGGGGCTCGGTGGCCAGCGCCGTGGCGATGGGCGTGGCCTCCTGCCCGGTGCAGGTGCCGTAGAAGCCGACGCGACCCTGGCGCTGCAGGCCCACCATGCGCGTCTCGAGCACGCGCATCTTGCGCATCTCGCGGTACATGCGGAGCAGCGTCTCGCGGGGCAGCCGGGGATCCGTCGCCGGATCCGCGCTGCCGTCGTCGCGGAGCGTGCAGAGGAGCCCGACGCTGGGATCCCCGTCCGGCAGGCGCTGCATCGCCGTCACTCGGATTCCGCCTCGAGCATGTTCAGAAGCTCCGTGGTGCGGTCGTCGTCGAGCTCGAGCGCCTCGGCCAGCGCGTTGATCACCTCGTTCTCGCTGTCCTCGATCTCGCTGTCGGCGAAGGCCAACGCAGCCGCCAAGGAGAAGGCCGCGTCCACGAGCGCGGGGTCCTCCTTCAGCGTGGGCGCCACCGCCGCGAGCCGGGCCTCGAGCCCCTGCTTGGCGAGCTCGGCGCACTGCTCGAAGAGCTTCTCGATGTGATGCGTGCGCACGGCGTGCTGCGTCAGCCCGCGCACCGCGCCGCGGAGCACCTCGCGTTCGCTGTCGGTGACCTTGCCGTCCGCCATCACCATCAGGCACATCACCTCGAACAAGGCCTCGAAGCGCGCCTTGGCGTCCGGATCGCCTGCGAACGGGTCGTCGTCCGCCGCGGCCTTCATGAAGTGGACGCTTGGCGGCTGGCCGACCTCCAGGAGCTCGTCACGGATCCGGGCCAGGGTCTTGTCGCGGAGCTGAATCATGCCGTTCGTCTTCGCCGCGGTCGGTCCGGGCGTCAACGCCTTCGGGCGGGGCGAGCAGCCCGAGCGCTTCTTCCACCGCGCTCGGCTCGGCGCGATCGGGCTTGCCTTGCATGGCTTCGAGCAGCGGGCGCGCCTCGGCGAGCCGCGCGCGCCCGGCGGCGGCCACCGCCAGCGTGCGTGCATCTCGCGACCAGGAACCGAGCCCCCGCAGGATCGCCTGCCGTGCCCGGGCGTCGCCGAGGCGGGCCAGCGCGACGCGTGCCTGCCACGCGAACGGATCACGGCTCACCCCGAACACACCAAAGGCACGACGCGCGAGCCCGCCGCGGGCGTCGTCCAACCCGAGCGCCCCGGCGAGCTCGATGGCGGCCTCCGCGTCCTCTGGCTCCGCGGCGCCCTGACCGCTCCGAACCGCGTCCACGATCACGCTCGCGCCGCTCTTGTCTCCCGCTCGCCCGAGCACCAGCGCCGCGGCCAGCTTCACGCTCGTGTCCGTGTCGTCGAGCGCGGCGCGCGCGGCGTTGCCCAAGCGCTCCGGCAGTTCGACGTCACCGCTCTCGAGCCAGCGCTCCTCCGCCAGTCGCAGCGCCACGTAGCGGACGTGGGGATCTTCGTCGCGCACGAAGCGGTGGAGCACGTCGAGCGCTCCGGCCCCCTGCAGCTGAGCGAAGGCGATCAACGCCTGGAAGCGCAGCTCCGGTTGCTCGTCACGGAGCGCCCGCTCGATCACCCGGGTGGCGTCCTCGTCGTCCGCCTGGCCGAGCTCACCGAGCGCGACCAGCGCCATCTGGCGCACGCGCGGCGCATCGTCCCGGCCCGCGGCCTCCACCAGCGCGGGCAGCGCCGCCCGCGCGCCGGCGTCCGCCAGCGCCACCGCCGCCTCCGCGCGCACGGCCACGGCCGAGTCCTCCGAGAGCACCCGCCGCAGTCGCTCGACCGCGACGTCCGCTCCCTCTCGGGCATGGCGCCCCAGGTCCCGCACCGCCGACACCCGGACCTCGAGCTTCTTGTCCCCGGCGTCGCGCAGCGCCGCGGCGAGGGTCCGTGGCAATGGGGACAGGCCGAACATGAGGCGCGGAGGCTAGCCCCCCAGCCTGGGGTCGCCAACCTGGCGTTGGCACGCGGAGTGCTTGCGGGGGGCGCGGTTCAACGGATTCAGGCATCCATTGTCCCCGGCCGGAGGAGCTCAAATGCACAAGGTGATCATCATCGTCGGACTGGCCCTGGCAGCGGTGAGCTGCGACAACCCCCAAGCTTCGACCACCGGCAGCGCGGCGGCGGAGAGCACCGCGGCGCCTGCGGCGGCGAGCGCGCCCGCGCCGCAGTCGAACCTGCCGCCCCTCGACCCCAAGAACATCGTCAGCATCGCCATCGGCTCGAAGGACCACACCACGCTGGTGACGGCGCTCAAGGCCGCGGACTACGTGCCCTCCGTGGCGAATGCCGGGCCCCTGACGGTTTTTGCGCCGACCAACGCCGCCTTCGACAAGCTCCCGGCGGGCACCGTGGACGGCCTGGTCAAGCCCGAGAAGAAGGACGATCTGCGCGAGATCCTCAAGTACCACGTGACCACTTCGGTCTACGACGCGGACAACCTGAAGGACGGCGACACCCTGTCGATGGCCAACGGCCAGAAGACCACCGTGAAGGTCAAGGACGGGAAGATCAGCATCAACGAGGCCAACGTCGTGGCCTCGATCCGGGCCTCGAACGGCATCGTCCACGTCGTCGACGGCGTGCTCCTGCCGCCGAAGAAATAGCTCCCGAAATCGCGCAAGCCGTGCGTGCGGCGAATTGTCGCACGCAAGCCGCGCGCGGCTCTCAGACCCACAACGGACACCGTTATCCACGAAACGACAGCTCGAACCCGGGGCATGACGGATGTCAGCCCCCACGAAATTCGCGGCACGGCAGTTGCTCGTGACGTGCCGCGAGACCCGGAGGCTCTTCATGCAACTCTCGATCGGTAAGGCGCTCATCATGGGGGGCGCAGTCCTCGGCATCGCCGTCGCGGCGGCGTCCTGCGAGAACAAGGCGGAGAAGAAGGCCACCCAAGCGCCCAGCGGCGCCCTGGGTGCGTCCGCGTCGCTCAAGCAGCTGATGGACACTCGTGGCCTCAGCGAGGCCGACGTCGAGGCCGCGGTGAAGACCTACGTGCCGGGCGGCAAGTCCGACGAGTACATGATCTTCGCCTCGGGCGGTCACTCCGGTCAGGTGATCGTGATCGGCGTACCGTCGATGCGCATCCTGAAGGTGATCGCGGTCTTCGCGCCGGAGCCCTGGCAGGGTTACGGCTACGGCGGTGACAGCGACAAGGTGCTCGCCGCCGGCAACCAGGGCAACCGGAAGCTCAGCTGGGCCGACGTGCATCACCCGAACCTGAGCGAGACCAAGGGTGACTACGACGGCAAGTACCTGTTCGTGAACGACAAGTCCAACGGTCGCGTCGCGGTGGTGGACCTCACCGACTTCATGACCAAGCAGATCGTGCCAAACCCGCTGGTGGCCAGCGATCACGGCGGCGCGTTCGTGGATCCCAACACCGAGTACGTCATCGAGACCAGCCAGTACCCCGCCCCGCTCGGCCGCGATTACGCGCCGATCAGCGAGTACAAGGAGAAGTATCGCGGCCTCGCGATGTTCTGGAAGTTCGACAAGGAGAAGGGCCGCATCGACCCCGAGAAGAGCTTCGGCATCGAGCTCCCGCCCTACACTCAGGATCTGGCGGACGCCGGTAAGCTGGTCAGCGACGGCTGGGCCTTCGTCAACTCCTTCAACACCGAGATGGCCACCGGAGGCACGCTGGAAGGCAAGCCGCCGATCGAGAGCGGGGCGTCCAAGAACGACATGGACTACCTGCACGTCATCAACTGGAAGAAGGCCGAGCAGCTGGTCAAGGACGGCAAGGCCACTACGATCAAGGGCGTGAAGGTCCTGCCGATGAGCGTGACCGGGGCCGAGGGCGTGCTCACGCTGGTCGGCGAGCCCAAGAGCCCCCACGGCTGCGACGTGACGCCCGACGGCACCGCCGTCGTGGTCGGCGGCAAGCTCGACACCCACGCCACGGTCTACGACTTCGCCAAGATGAAGGCGCTCATCGACGAGAAGAAGTTCGAGGGCAAGGACGCCTACGGCGTGCCGATCATGGCCTTCAAGGACGCGATTCGCGGCCAGGTGGAGATCGGCCTCGGGCCGCTCCACACCGTGTTCGACGACAAGGGCTTCGCCTACACCTCGGTGTTCATCGAGAGCGTGGTCGCCAAGTGGTCGGTCAAGGACCTGAAGACCGTGGAGAAGCTGCCGGTGCACTACAACATCGGCCACATCATGGCGGCCGAGGGCGACACGGTCAGCCCCGACGGCAAATACGTCGTGGCCATGAACAAGATGAGCATGGACCGGTTCACGAAGGTCGGGCCGCTCTACCCGCAGAACTTCCAGCTCGTGGACACCACGGGTGACAAGATGCGCATCTTGGTGGACGCCCCGATCGGCCTCGGCGAGCCGCACTACTCGCAGATGATCAAGGTCGACAAGCTGAAGCCCATCAGCGCCTACAAACCCGGCGAGAACCCCTACACCGGTCACGTGGATCCCAACGCGACGCTCAACGAGAAGTCGGCGAAGATCACCCGCAACGGCACCACGGTGGACGTGTGGATGACCGCGATCCGCAGCCACTTCGTCCCCGACCAGATCGAGGTCAACGAAGGCGACACGGTGAACCTCCACATCACCAGCCTCGAAAGCGCCGAGGACCAGGTCCACGGCTTCGCGCTCAACATGTACAACATCAACGTCAGCCTCGAGCCCGGCAAGCACGAGAACATCACCTTCAAGGCCGACACGCCCGGAGTGTTCCCGTTCTTCTGCACCGAGTTCTGCTCGGCGCTCCACCTGGAGATGGCGGGCTACCTGCTGGTGAAACCCAAGGGTCAGTGACGGGGGAGATCGTCGAGCACTTGACATGACCGCGACGGCGGATCTCGAGCACGAAGTCGAAGTTGACGATGGCCACCGCCACCTGGCGGTCGTGAAACCCGAGCCCGCCCCGCGCCGCACGGTGGCGAGGTGGAGCGTGATAGCGCTCTGCCTCGCCGCGGTCGGGCTTCAGGTCGCGTCGTTCTTCCAGCCCTGGTGGTGGATCAAGCTCTACGCGCCGCAGTACCCCAAGGGGCTGAAGATGGTCATCTCGCTCACCGGCGTGTCCGGCGACGCGAAGGAGGTGGACATCCTCAACCACTACATCGGCATGGAGAGCCTGACGAAGGCCGCGGTGCTCGAGCGCCAGCTCGCCGGCTACGGCGTCGCGTTCCTGGCCATCGCGGTCGTGGTGGTGGCGCTCCTGGCCGGAAAGAAGCTCGGCAAGCTGCTCGCCGTCGTCGGCTTCAGCTTCCCGTTCGTGTTCCTTGCCGACAGCTTTTACTGGATGTACCGCTTCGGCCACAACATGAACCCGGAGGCGCCCATCCGCCTGCCGCCGTTCACCCCGCAGCTCTTCGGCAACGGACAGATCGGCCAGTTCATGACCTTCGCGCAACCCTCCACCGGCTTCTGGCTCGCCGTCGGCGCCTTCGTGGCGCTCGCCGCTGCGGCCATCGTGCGCGGCCGGGTGTGCGCGGGCTGCGCGAAGGCCGGGAGCTGCGGCGCGGTCTGCCGCGACGCCTTCATCGGACCGAAGGCAGGCGCAAGTCCATGACCCCCTCCGCGCGGCGGCGAGCAGCTTGGGCTACCGCCGCCGCGGTGGGGCTCGCGCTGACGCTCGTCGCAGCCAAGAACCTGCGCCCGAGCTGGCACGCGCCGGGTGAGCTGCCGACTCCCAGGGGCCCGGCGACCCTCGTACCCCCGCCCGGCGCGGCGCTGGCGCGGGACGAGGCCGAGCTCGGCAAGCTCCTCGGCGACCCGAGCGGCCCCGGCGAGATCTGGCTCGATGCGCGGGTCTACCACGGCGACTTCGAGGTCAAGCGCCCGCTCACCCTGCGCGGCACGGGGCAGAGCGTGCTCGACGGCTCCGGCGCCGGCACCGTACTCAGCATCGAGGCCGATCGCGTCACGGTTGAGAACCTCACGCTGCGCGACTCCGGCCGGCGCCACACCCAGGAAGACTCGGGCGTGAAGGCCACCGGAAAGGGCATCGTGCTCCGGAACCTGCGCACCGAGGACACGCTCTTCGGCATCCAGCTCGCCATCTGTCACGGCTGCCTGGTCGAAGGCGTACACGTCGCCGGGACGGCCGGCGAGGAGCTGCGCGGCGACGGCATCAAGATCTGGGAGTCCCACGACTCCGTGGTCCGGGCGTCGCTGGTGGAGCGGGCCCGCGACGTGGTGGTCTGGTACTCGCGGGGCGTGACGCTCGAGAGGCTCACCGTGCGGGGCAGCCGCTACGGCGCGCACTTCATGTACGCGCACGACTCGGCCTCGAAGGACGGTCGCTTCATCGACAACGAGGTGGGGATCTTCGTGATGTACAGCTCGCGGGTGTTTGCCAAGGGCAACGTGCTCGCGGGGGCCAAGGGCTCCGCCGGAATGGGCTTCGGCTTCAAGGAGAGCGAAGCCGTCGTCCTGGACGACAACTGGGTCGTGGCCAACACCACCGGGATCTACCTCGATCACACGCCGCGCTCGCCCAACCAGGAGGTACGCTTCGAGCGGAACGTGCTGGCCTTGAACGACGTCGCGCTGCGCACCCACGGCTCGAACCGCGGCATCCGCTTTGCAGACAACGACATGCATGGGAACGGGACCGTCGGCGAGGTGGACGGAGGCGGCGACATGCTGGCGCTGACCTTCTCCGGCAACTACTGGTCGGACTACGCAGGCTACGATCTGAACCGCGACGGCCAGGGCGACGTCCCCTTCGAGGTGAAGCGCCTGTCCGGCGAGCTCACCGACGCGCGCCCGGTCTTGCGCTTCTTCCGCGGCACCGTGGCGATGAGCCTGGTGGACGCCATCTCCGAAGCCGTCCCGACCTTCTCGCAGCGCAAGCTCCTCTCGGACGGCACGCCGAGCTTCGGGCGGAGGCGACCGTGATCGAGCTCTCGCACGTCAGCAAGTCCTTCGGCCGCGTGGTCGCGCTGCGCGACGTCTGCCTGCGCATCGACCCGGGAGAGCGCGTGGCGTTCATCGGCTCGAACGGCTCCGGCAAAACCACGCTCCTGCGCAGCCTGCTCGGCCTCCTGCGCGTGGACGGCCGCGTGAGCATCGCCGGCGTGGACGTGGCGGTGAGCCCGGAGGTCGCGCTCAAGAGCGTGGCCTACATGCCGCAGATCGCGCCGCCCATCGAGGCGCCGGTGCGGGAGGTGGTGGCGGCCATCTGCCGGCTCCGGGAGGTGAAGCCGAAGGCCGTGGCGGAGCGCGCGAGCCGGCTCGGGTTGGTGCTCTCCGAGGTGGACAAGGTGCGCTTCCGGGATCTCTCCGGCGGGACGAAGCAGAAGGTGCTCGCGGCGCTGACGCTGGCGGCGGAGGCGCCGATCCTGGTCTGCGACGAGCCCACGGCGAACCTGGACGCGCAGGCACGCGCCGCGTTCTTCGCGGAGCTGGACGCCCGCCCCAAGCACCACGTCACCCTGCTCTGCTCCCACCGCCTCGACGAGGTGCGGCAGCTCGTCGACCGTGTGGTCGAGCTCCGGGAGGGGCGCATCGAGCGCGACGCCTCCGTGGAGGAGCTCCTGGCCGATCGCCAGCGCTTCCGCGTCGAGGTCACGCTGGCGAAGGCCGCGCCGGAGAGCGTGCGAGCCTTCCTCCTGGAGAGCGGCTTCAGCGCGGCGGGCGCCGAGCGCTTCGAGTCCCTGGTGACCCAGACGGACAAGGTGGCGATCGTCGCGCGCCTGGTGCGTGAGCACGGCGCTTCCATCTCCGACCTCAGCGTCTACCACGTGGACGAGCTGGATCTGACCGAGCGAGCCAGCGAGCCGCGGCTCAAGGTGGTGTGAAATGAAGAGGCTCGCCCTTGCCCTGATGGCCCTTCTGGTCGCCTGCGAGTCCGCCGACGCGCCGAAGGACCCCATCTGGGGCAAGCAGCCCTGCGGCAGCTGCGCCATGCTGGTCAGCGAGCCGCCCCACGCCGCGCAGCTCGTGACCGCGGACGGCACGCGGGTGTACTTCGACGACGTCGGCTGTCTGGCCGCCTACGTGCTGGAACGCAACATCAGCCCGCCCAAGATGTGGGTGCGCGACGCGGCCGGCACCTGGGTGGACGCGCGCAGCGCGAAGTTCAAGACCGGCGGCAAGACACCCATGGACTTCGGCTTCGTTCACGCGCCGGACGGCGACGCCAGCTTCGCGGACGTCGAGCGCGCCGCCAAGAAGCGCGCGGAGAAGCCATGAGCCAGTCCGATCGCCAGAACGCCCTGTTCCGCCTCGAGATGGCCGACGCTTTGCGCTCGCGTTGGGTGGTGTTCACGGCGGCGGTCTACGGCGCGGTGTTCGCGGCGTTCGTCTGGCTCGGGCTGCGCGAGTCCACGGTGCTGGGGTTCACGGGCCTGTCCCGCGTGGTGCTGAACGTCGCCAACGCGGTGGTCATCGCGGTGCCGCTGGTCGCGCTGGTCGCGTCCAGCCAGACCATCGTGCGCGCGCGCACCTCCGGGTTCTTCGAGCTGGTGCTGGCCCAGCCCTGCCGGCGGCAGGACTGGCTGGTCGCGGTGATCGCCTCGCGGGTCGTGGTCGTGCTCGGGCCCCTCGCAGGGCTCTTGCTCGGGACGCTCGTCACGGGCCTGGTCACCGGCTCCGACGAGGCGCTCTTGCCGTTGGTCCTGCGCAGCCTGGCGGTCACCGCGGGCCTGTCCTGGGCGTTCCTCGGCATCGGCTTCCTGGCCTCTTCGCTGGCGCCCACGCCCGAGCGCGCAACGGTGTACGCGCTCCTGGCGTGGGTGGTGGGCGCGGCGCTCCACGACTTCGCGCTGATCGGCGCGCTCCTGCGCTTCCGCCTGGCGCCGGAGGCGGTGTTCGCCCTGGCCGCCGCGAACCCGGTGGAGGCCGCGCGGGTCGCGTTGCTCTCGGGAGTCGACCCTGAGCTCGGCGTGCTCGGTCCGGTGGGCTTCTGGCTCGCGAATTCGTTCGGCTCGAAGCTCACGCTGCTCGTCGGGGTCGGCTGGCCCGTCGTGCTGGGCTCGCTGTGCCTGATGCTGGCGGCGCGACGGCTCTCGCGGGCTGATCTGGTGGCGTGAGACCAGCGCGAGTCGAGCACGAGTACGAGTACGAGTACGGGCAGGTAGAAGAGGAAGAGCGGGGACGGGCTCAGAAGCAGAACAGAAGCTGGTGCGAGCACTCGGCCGCAGGCCGGGCCCGGAATCACGCCATGGGGCTTGGCAAGATCAGATCACGATCGGCCAAAGAGAGGAGAGTGAGAAGACCCGGCGAATCCGGGCGCCGGCTGTTTGAACCGTGCGGAAGCGACGCGAGGAGTTGGGGGCCAGTCCGCGGAGCGAGATGAAGAGCGTGACCTACTCCACGTGCACCCAGCGCCGCACGCCCTCGCTCGCCAGCTGCAAGGTCCCGCTCACCAGCATCACCGCGACGACGCCCACGCCCAGCACGTGAGGCGCGCGCAACATCGCCAGCGTGCCCTGCTCGAGCAGCGCGCCCAGGCTCACGCCGTCCGGCGGGCCCAGGCCGACGAAGCCCAGCGCCGTCTCGCCGAGCACCACGCCGGCGGCCGAGGTCCCGATCTGAACCGCGACCGGACCGAGCAAATTCGGGATCACGTGAACGAGCACGATGGCGGCGCGACCGAGCCCGAGCGCCCTGGCAGCCTCGACGAACTGCGACTCGCCCAGGATGCGGGCCTGCGCCGCCGCCACCCGCGCGAACGGCGCCCAGGCGGTGACGCAGAACACCAGGCCGATGTGCAGGCGCGACGGCGTGCTCACCGCGGACAGCACCGCCAGCGCCAGGAGGAAGGTCGGGAACGACTGCACCAGATCGCAGGCGCGCAGCGTCCAGCGCTCGAAGCGTCCGCGCGCGAGGCCCGCCGCGGCCCCGAGCGGCGTGCCCACCAGGAAGCCGAACAGCGAGACCAGCGCCGCGAGCGCGAGCGCGCGCAGCGTGGCGTGGCTGACCAGGGCCAACAGATCCACGCCGGCGTCGCCCGACCCGAGCGGGCGTTCGGCGCTGGGCGGAGCCCAGGCGAGCGGGAGGCTCAGGCGCGACGGCGAGCGCTCGAGCGCGAGCGCGACGAGCGCGCAGACGACGGCCAAGACCAGCGCGGGGACCAGCGCCGACAGAGCCGCCTTGCGCCGCCGGGTCGTGCGCAGGTCCTCGGTCACTGCTCCCTCCCGCGCGGATCGATGGCGGCGTGCACCGCGATGGCCAGCGCCTGCACCGCGACGAAGAGCAGGCCCGCCGCGACCACGCTGGCCTCGAGCACCGGGATGTCCCGCGCCGCGTAGGCGCTCAGCATCAGCGTGCCGAGGCCCGGGCGCTCGAAGAGCCGCTCCAGCACCACCGCGCCGCCGAGGAGCGCGCCGAGCTGCGCGGCGATCACCACCGAGATGGGCGCGGAAGCGGCGGGCAGCGCGTGCACCACCCAGACCCGGAAGGCCGAGCCGCCTTTCGCCGCCGCCACGTCCAGGAACTTCGCGCGCCCGAGATCGAGCAGCGCGGCGCGACCGATGCGCGCCACTTGCGCTCCGAGAGGCAGCGAGAGCAGTCCGGCCGCGAAGAGCAGGCCGCTCGCGCCGCTCTCCGGATCGCCGGGCAGCGGCACCCAGCGCAGGCGCACCGCGAGCACGAAGGTGGCGAGGGGCGCGAACGCCAGGAGCGGCGTCGCCGCCACCAGGAGCACGGCGCGGTGCAACCACTCGCGCCGCGGCCCGAGCCAGGGCCCCACGCACAAGACCGCCGCGGCGATGCCGGCGAGCGCGCCGATCAAGACGGCGCTGCCCGCCAGTGCCGCGGTCGGACCGAGGGCGCGCCCCACCTCGTCGAAGGCAGCCGTCCCCGGGCGCGCCAGCGAGTCGCCGAGATCGAGCCGCACGAGGCCCGCGAGGAAGCGCGCGTATTGCACCGGCAGCGAGCGGTCGAGGCCGAGCTTTGCGCGCAAGAGCGCGCGATCGCTCTCCGATGCCTGCTCCCCGAGGACCAGGGCTGCGGGATCGCCCGGCAGAAGGCGCAGCGCCAGAAACGTCAGGCTGGCCAGCGCGACCAGCGTGAGGAGGGCGCCGCCGGTGCGTCCGAGCACCGTGGCTCCGAGCCGGAACGCCGCCACGAACGCGTCGTGGAGCTTCCCGCCCGAGCGCTCGGTCATGCGTCGGTGGAGGCGTCGGTCCCGGCGTCGGCGGCGTCGCCCGCTCCGCCGTCGCTGGCGCCGTCGGCGCCGCCATCGCCCGCGTCGCTGCCGCCCTCGCTGGCGTCAGCGGGCGCGTCGCTCCCCGCGTCCTCCGGCGCGCCCGCGTCCGGCTGCCAGGGCTTCACGTCGAAGCCCGCGTCGGTGCCGGTGCAGACCTCGGTGTTGGGATTCTCGGGCAGCGGAGTCCCCGAGTAGGGCACGACGCACACCTTGCCGCTCGGTGAGCCCCACTCCACCACCTCCGCTCCCCAGGGGTTGTCCTTGGCGCTCAGGTCTTCGCAAGCGTAGCCGGAACGGCAGTCACCGTTGCCGCCGCAGCTGCGCAGACAGAACGTGCGCTGGAGGCGATCTTCTTCCTGCGGGTCCTGGCAGACCAAGCTGTCGGAGGTGTAGAACGCGACGCAGATGGCCTCCTCGGGGCAGGTGCCGGGCTCGCAGTTGAAGATGGTGCAGTAGCCGCCCGGCTGCGTGGTGTCGCAGAGACGGTCACCGACGTTGGAGCAGTCCGTGGACACCGAGCACTCGTCGCCGATCTCCGGCTTGCAGCCGAACGCCAGAGACGCCGTCAGAGCGGCGAGCAAGGCCCAGCGATCGAGGTCGGGACGCGCCATCTGAGCGGGCGGACTCTAGCGACCTCACCGGAAAAGTCACGACGAAACGCCGTTTGCCCCCGGGCCCCGCGGCACCTCGGGTTCCATCGGGCGGAAAAGCGCTCTATGAGCAGCATGGGCGCGCCCGCGGCATGGCCACACACATCACGATCGACTGCATCAACTGCGGCGCGTGCGAGCCCGACTGCCCGAACGACGCCATCAGCCAGGGCGACGAGATCTACGAGATCGACCCGGAGCGCTGCACCGAGTGCGTCGGCTACTTCGACCACGAGGCCTGTCAGGCGGTTTGCCCGGTGAAGTGTTGCCTGCCGGATCCGCTCCGGGTGGAGACCGAGCCGGTGCTGCTCGAGCGTGCGCTCCGCCTGCACCCGAACGACCCGGATCTCCAAGCTCGCGCCCAGCGCGGCGAGGTGCCGTCGCGCTTCCGAAAGTGAGATGAGGATGAGGCGGCTGACCGTGGTGATGAGCGCGCTCTTTGGCGCCGGATGCGGCGGCGGCGCGCCGCTGCTCCACCCCGCGCACCCGCTGCCCGAGGAGCACGTGGCGATGGGAGCGGGCGTGAGCTCCCAGTTCGTGACCGGCGACGCGGACTCGCGCATCGCCGACGCGCGGGCCGCGATGAGCGACGGCGCCGTGGACTCCGACGCGGAGCGGGACCGGTACGTGGGCGGGGCGCTGGCGCACAGCCTGCTCGCACCCGGGCTCGCGCCGTGGGTGGGAGCGCGCGCAGGCCTCGGCTACTCGGCGGAGGCGGGCATGACCTACAGCGGGCGCGCGGTGCGCATCGACGGACGCTACGCTCTCGCAAACGACAGCCTCGCCGCGAGCGCGGGCCTGGGCGCGAGCGGCGTCCTGGCGCGGCCCGGCAGCGATCCTCCGACCGAGGCCCGAGGCGGCAGCGACGAGCAAGTCCCCGGTCTCGACGTCGGCGGCGTCTCCGGCTTCGGCTTCGACGTTCCGCTCCTGGTCGGCTGGCGCAGCACCGCCAGTTTGTTCCAGGTTTGGGTGGGCGGACGGGGCGGCTACGAGCGGCTGCGCGGCACCGCGGTGATCCGCATCGACACCGATCCGACGCAGGCGGACGAGGCGCCGTTCGAGGCCGAGCGCTGGTTCGCGCTCGGCGTGCTCGGCTTCGGTGTCTCCATCCACCCGGTCACCGTCGCCGTCGAGCTCGACGCCGGCTACCAGTCCGGCAACGGCTCGATTCAGCTCACCGGCGCGACGGGCGGACGCGCCCGCCACAGCGCCAAGCTGGACGGAGTGACGCTCGCCCCCGGGGCGGCGGTGATCTTGAACCTATGGAAGTGAACCGGGGAAATCTCCGACATATCGCCCATTTGCTCCGGGGGCCGTTGCCCGGCCCCGGCCCAGGGCCTAGGATAGCGAGCGTGAACCCGGTCGCCGGTCGGTCAAGTGTATTCGCGCTGTTGGGCGCGCTCTCGCTGGGTTGTTCCGCCGAGCTCGAGAGCTACAGCACGGACGCGGATACCGCCTCGAGCGCCCACGCGCTCGTCACCGTGCAGCGCTCCGTCGCCGCCGACGGCAGCGCGGCGCGGGCCGACGTGCTCGCCGGCTTCGTGCGCGTGCCGGCGGACGTCGATTCGCGACCGCTGTACGAGCTGCTCGGGCTGCGCGCCGCGATGCCGGCGCTCGGACAGTGCCGAGAGAAGAGCCTCGGCCCCGACGCGGCGCCGCCGCTCTCGGGCGTCGGTCGCGTCGAGCTGCTCGAGGCCGGCGACGTGTGGGTCGGCGCACCCGGCAGCGAGACGACCCTGGCCCCTCACGCTTTCCCCACCGTCACCGAGCAGATCGCCGGCGTGCTCTACGCCTCGCGAGATCGCTCGGCCTCCGCCTTCCCTGCCGCGAGCTCGTACTCCGTCCGCACGGTCGGCGGTCCTTCCATGCCCGCCCTCAACATCACCCGTGAGGCTCCGGTCGAGCTCGACAGCGTGGCGGTCGGCGGCGTCGCCCTCGCCGAGGTCAAGGAGCTCGGGACCGGTGCGCCCATCGACGTGACCTGGGGCGTGGGCGCGAGCGGCGACATCGTGGTCGCCGAGCTCGCCACCCAGGACGGCGTCGTCGCCTGCGCCTTCCGCGACGACATGGGCACCGGCACCATTCCGGCGGGCAAGCTCGTCCACTCGGGCGCCGGCCGCTTCTCGCTCTCGCGCATCCGGACCGCCAGCTTCCGCGCCCCTGGCGTCGATTTCGGCGAGCTCTGGTTCCAGTTCGAGCTCGGCGCCAGCGTGACCTTCAAGCCCTGAGCCCGCCCCATGCGGATCGGCCCGGCAGCGCGCTCGTCGATCCTGCTCGCGCTGTGCGCGAGCCTCGTCGCCTTCGCCGTCGAGGCCGAGGCCAAGCCCAAGGCTCGCCCGACCGCGCGACGCGCCACCGGCGCGGCCTACCGCGCCCACGTGCTCCGCTGGCACGCGAAGGACGACGCCGCGCGCGCTCCGCTGGACGCGCAGGGGCGCCCGAAGCTCGTGCTGGAGAACATCAACACCAAGGAGCGAGTCGAGCTCGAGGCACTGGGCGACGGCGGCGGGTTCAGCGAAGCGGAGCGCGCGCGCGCGACGAGCGTGCTCCGGGACACACACCGCGGCGGCGACCGCGCCGCCGATGCCGAGCTGCTCGATCTGCTCTACCGGCTGCAACGGCACTTCGACGCACCTTGCGTGCGGGTGGTCAGCGCGTATCGCGCCGGCGGCGCTTCGCAGCACGCGCGCGGGCGCGCCGCCGACATCGTGCTCCCCGGCGTGGACGACGCGAAGCTGGCGGCCTACGCGCGCTCGCTCGGCAACACGGGCGTCGGGCTCTATCCGAGGAGCGGCTTCGTGCACGTGGACGTGCGCGAGAGCCCCCACTACTGGGTAGACTCGAGCGGCCCGGGAGAGCGCAGCCGCCCCGTCAAGCAGAAGAAGCCCGCGAAGAAGGTCGCGCGGAAGAGCCCACGACCCGGCGTTCGATGAAGACCGTCGCCGAGCTCGAACGGAGCGACCGGCTGGAAGAGGCGGCTGAGCTGGCGGAGTCGAGCGCCGCGCACGCCGAGGCGGCGCGGCTCTGGGAGCGGGCCTGCCGCTACGATCGCGCGGCGCTCGCTGCCCTCGCCGCGGGCGACGCCCGCCGAGCGATGACGCTCGCCGTCCGGGCGGCGTCCCCCGAGCTCGAAGCCCGAGCCAGCAGCGAGCTCGCGAAGACCCCACACGAGGCGGCCTTGCTCGCCGCGCAGCTGTCCGACCAAGGGCGCTTCGCCAGCGCGGCGCGGCTCTGGCTCGCGCTCGGCGACCCGGGCGCCGCGGCCGGCGCCTTCGAGCGCGTCGGGGCCTGGCTCGACGCGGCGCGCTCGCACCGCGCGGCCTCCGACCCGCGCCGGGCGGCGCGCTGCCTGGAGCAGGCGGCTGAGGACGAGACGGCGGGGTTCGAAGCGCACTTGATGCTCGGGGAGCTCTACCTGGAGCACGCGCGACACGACGCCGCGGTGCGTGTGCTCCAGAGGATCCCGAAGAGCGCGCCGGAGCGCGCACGAGCGCTGCCGCTGCTCTCTCGCGCGCTCTCCGCGTTGGGCCTCACCGACGCAGTCGCCGAGCTCGGACCCGAGCTTGGAGCGCTCGGCGCGCAGGCGCAGGCACGGGCCCAGAGCTCGCCCGCCACCGAGCCCGGTGAGTCGGTGCTGTTCGGGCGCTACCGCGTGGTCGCGGACGTCGCCCGCACTCCGACCGCGCGAGTACTGCGGGCTCTGGATCTGGTCGCCGGCGGCGAGGTGGCCGTCAAGCTCTTCTCCGCCGCGTCCCTGCGCGACGCGGGTCGCGACGCGTTGGTGCGCTTCGAGCGCGAGGCCGTCGCGCTCGGCAAGCTGCGCCACCCCGCCATCGTACCGCTCCGCGGCTACGTCCCCGAGGGCCCGGCGGTGGTGCTGGAGTGGATGGCCGGCGGCTCCCTCGCGGATCTGCTCGAGCAGGACACGATCTCGCCGGCGCGCGCCGTCGAGATCGCCGTCGCCGTGCTCGGCGCGCTCTCGGAGGCCCACCGCCGTGGCATCCTGCACCGCGACATCAAACCGGCCAACGTGCTGTTCGACGCCGCCGGCGCCGCGTACCTCGCGGACTTCGGCACGGCCCACGTCGCCGACGCCGCCGCCACGGTCACCAGCGGCGTGATCGGCACGCTGGCCTACATGGCGCCGGAGCAGCGCGCGGGCGCGCCGGCCAATGCCCGAAGCGACGTCTACGGCGTGGGGGCGCTGCTCTGGCACGCGCTGACCGACGCCCCGCCGGCAGAAGACCGCGACTTCCTCTCGGACGAGCTCGGCGACGCTCAGCGGGACTTGGTGCGGCGCCTGATCGGCCCCGAGCCCGCGCGACCCGAGAGCGCGCTCGAGGCGCGCGACCTGCTCGCCGCGTCGAGCTGGCCGCGGACCAAGCCGCCGCGCCGGCCCGCGAGCGTCGCGCCGGTGTCGCACCCCGCCGCGAGCGCCCGCGGCAGGCTCACCCTGATCGACGGCGTGCGTTACCGCGACAGCTGGCTCGAGCGCGACGTCTACGTGCTCCAGCTGGCGAGCGCCGCCGCAGAGCGCGCCCGCGCCTTCGCGCGCGCCGACCACCGAGCGCTCGCCAGCGTCCTCTGCGTGCAGCCGGATAAGAGCGCCGTCTGGGTGGAGGTCGTGAGCGGGGAGCGCGTTACCCTGCTCGACCCGCAGGAGCGCCGCGAGCTCGGCGACGCGCTCGCGGCGCTGCACCGAGCGGGCTCCGCTCATGGCGCCGTGGACTCCTCCCATGTGATTCGCCGGGGTGGCGAGACGCTCCTCGGGTTCCCGCTGTCCCCGGCCCACGGCAGCGCGGAGGCGGATTTCGAGGCGCTCGATGCGCTCGCCCGGAGTACTCTCCCCGCGGGATGAAGACCCACCGCGTCTACTTCGTGCCCGGCATGTTCGGCTTCGGCAGCCTGGCCGGCTACGACTACTTCCACCACGTGCGGGTCGCGCTCGAGCAGCGCTTCGCCGACGCCGGGGTGGAGCTCGTGGCAGAAGTCGTCCCAACGCCGCCCACGTCGTCGCTCCGGCACCGCGCGCGCATGCTCGCCAAGGCCGTCCGGGCAAGCGCCAGCGGCGAAGGTCCGATCCATCTGGTGGGGCACTCCACCGGAGGGCTCGACGTGCGCCTGGTGCTCTCTCCCACCACGGATCTGCAGAGCGACGCGGAGCGGCTGCGCTGGCGCCCGCGGGTGGTGAGCGCGATATCGCTCAACACGCCGCACTACGGCACGCCGCTCGCGAGCTACTTCGCCACGGTGTCCGGCACGCGCGTCCTGTACGCGCTGTCGTTGCTCACCGTGGTGTCGCTGTCGGTGGGTGAGCCTTCGCTGGCAGTCTTCTCCAAGCTGCTGGCGGCGCTCGGCAGCGTGGAGCAGCTCTTCGGCGGCGACGTGCGCCTGATCAGCGGAGCCACGGACTTGATCCTGCGCTTCGTCGACAAAGGCGGGCGCAGCGAGATCTCGGGCTTCCTGGAGAAGATCCGCAGCGATCAGGGCGGCGTCGTGCAGATCATGCCCGAGGCCATGGACCTGTTCAACGCTACCGCCGAGGACAACCCGAACATCCGCTACGGCTCGGTGGTCACCGCAGCGCCGGCACCGCAGGCCATCCGCTTCGCCAAAAAGGTGCGCTCACCCTACGCGGCGCTCACCGCGGCGATGTACTCGACGCTCTACCAGTTCACCAGCCAACGTCACAAGATGTACCCCTACGCCAACCCGACGCCCGAGCAGCAGGTGCTGCTGAAGGTCGGGATCCGCGAGGAGGTCACGGACAAGAGCAGCGACGGCATCGTGCCGACCCTGAGCCAGCTGTGGGGCGATCTCGTGTGGTGTGGCGAAGGCGATCATTTGGATGTGCTCGGACATTTTCACGATGACGAGAAAGAGCGGCGCCACGTGGACTGGATGACCAGCGGCGCCCACTTCAATCGCCAGCGCTTCAGCGCGCTCATGGACGCGGTCGCCAAGTTCCAGCTGTCGTCCTGAGTGACGCTCGGCTATCCTCACTCGTGGGATCGGGTGACGACATGAAGAAGATCTGGCTTGGTCTGGGCGCGCTGGTGTTGGTGGGGTTGCCGGCGGCGTGCGGCGGCGACGACGGCGGTTCGGACGGCAGCGGCGGCAAGAGCACGGGCGGCGCGAGCTCCGGCGGCGCGAGCTCCGGCGGCGCGAGCTCCGGCGGCGCGAGCTCCGGCGGCGCGAGCTCCGGCGGCACCAGCTCCGGCGGCACTAGCTCGGGTGGCAGCGCGGGCGCCGGCGGCGCGCGCGGCGCCGGCGGCGGCGCGGGCGCCGGCGGCGGCGCGGGGACCGGCGGCAGCGCGGGTGCCGGCGGCGGCTCGGGGACCGGCGGCAGCCCTGGAACCGGCGGCAGCGGTGGCGCCGGCGGCTCGGCCACGGGCGGCAGCGGCGGCACGGGTGGAACTGGTACCGGCGGCACCGGAGGCATCGGCATCGGCGGAACCGGCGGAACCGCCGGCACCGGAGGCAAGGGCGGCACCGGAGGTACGGGCGGCATCGGCATCGGCGGCTTCGGCGGCGTGGGCGGCAAGGGCGGCACCGGGGGCACGGGCGGCAGCTCGTGCAGCGGCCTCGAAGCGGACTACAAGACGACGCTCGCCGCCGCGAAGGAGTGCAGCACGCTCCTTCCGACGCTGCAGTGCACGGTGCTGGTCGACGATCAGCTCGCCTGCCCCTGCTCGACCTATGCGAACCCGGCCAACACGGCGGAGATCACCAAGCTGCAACAGCTCAAGACCTCCTGGGTGACCTCGGGCTGCAACGTCGGCGTGATCTGCCCGGCCATCGCCTGCCTCGTACCGAGCGGTGCCTCGTGCACCGGCTCTTCGGGCACCAAGTCCGGCAGCTGCGTCGACAAGTGAGTCAGCGCTTGGCGTTCCGGGCGACGGTGTCGTCCGCCCGGACCTTCGCCTCGGGCTCCGGCGGCGGATCCACGATGCGGTAGACGAGGTCGCGCTCGCGCCCGGCGCGCAGGTAGCGCACGCGCAGCTCGTTGGCGTTCTTCAGCGACTGGAACGCCGCGTAGGCTTGCGTCTCGCGCTCGATGGGCATGCCGTTCACGCTGAGCACGACGTCGCCCGGGCGCAGGTCCACACCCTGCCAGAAGTCCGGCGGCTTGAGCTGCACGACCCGGAAGCCTCGGAAGCGACCAGCCTCCAGGGACGGCTCGACCTCCACGCGCTGCAAGAACCACCCGAGGCCCGCCTCCACGGTGGCGTGCACCTCGTCGCGCCAGAGCGACCCCGCGGGCGGCGCCGGCCGCGCCGGCTCGCTGTTCATGGCGTCCTCGGCGTCGGCCTCTTCGACCAGCACGTCGCTCGGCGGATACTCCGCCTCGCTCTCCCGCGCTCCGCAGGCGACCAGGGTGAGGGCAAAGGGAAGAAGGCGAATCAGCCCGGGCTTCACGCCTGGAATATGGGCCGGCCCTGGCCAGCCAGGCAACTTTGGGGGTTATGCTCGGGAGCATGAGGCGCCGGGCCCTGCTTCTGGTCTGCCTGCTTTCGCTGGGTTGCCGGGCGCCCACCGAGATCGACGACGTCCCCTACGACCCCCGCTACGGCGACTCGACGAAGCTGGACCTGTACCTGCCGGACGAATCGGGCGCTCAGCCCGCCGTGATGTTGATCCACGGCGGGGCCTGGCGCTTCGGCGACAAGCGCCACTTCACCAATGCCGCGCGCCGCTTCGCACGCTCCGGCTACGTGGCGGCCAGCATCAACTACCGGCTGGTGCCCGAGGGCGCGTTCCCGAACGGACCGCGCGACACGGCCTGTGCGCTGGCATTCCTCCAGAAGAACGCCGGCGACTACGGCATCGACCCGGAGCGCATCGCCGTGGTGGGCTACTCGGCAGGCGGTCACCTCGCCTCGTTGCTCGGCGTGGCCTGGAACGAGCCGAGCATCGAGCCCGACTGCGAGTGGGGACCACCGGAGCGCCCAGCCGCGGTCATCCCCGGCGCGGGCGCCCACGATCTGCGCGCGCGCGCCGATGTCGAGTGGGTTCAGGACTTCATGGGCGGGACGCTCGAGGAGCTCCCCGACAAGTACCAACAGGCCTCGCCCATCGCGCAGATCGACCCCGGGGAGCCACCGTTCTTGCTGGTGAGCGGCGGCGGCGACTGGATCGGCGTGCCCGAGCAGTCGCGTTGGATGCGCGACGCCCTGCGCGCCGTGGGCACGGAAGCGGACGAGCTGCGCTTGGCGGGTGGCGGCCACCTGGTTCAGCCCGGCGCCGATCCAGGCGAGCTGCAATTCGGCGTGCTGCTCGAGACGCCGGAGGCCTGGCTGGTCATCGCCGACTTTCTGGCACGCCACATCGGTGAGCCATGAGAGGCTGGCTCGCGGCGCTGATGGTGCTCGTCTTGCCCTGCGCAGCCGGCGCCGCGCCCCAGGGCAAGCGCAACGCCATCTCCCACAAACCCTTCGCGTTGGCTTCGAGCGGGCTCAGCGTGCAGTACGAGCGCTACTTGGCCGAGCGCTGGAGCGTCGCCGGCGGGCTCGGCGCGCGCCGCGCCGCGCGCGAAGACTTCAGCTCCCACACCGTCACCGTGCTCAGCGAGGGACGCTTCTGGCTCACGCGTCGCGACTGGGCGTCGGGCTACGCGGGCATGGCAGGCCCGTACCTGGCGCTCGCGCTCGACGCCGCCCGCACTTCCGTCCGCTACGTGCCCACGGACCGCCACGTCGGCGCGATGTGGGAGGTCCAAGAGCGCTTCGGGTTCGGCAACCGCTTCGTTCTCTGGGGGTTGCAGGAGCTCAGCGTCGCAGCGTCCGTGGACGTGCTCCACGACTTCGACGAAGACGGTCGGCTCGCACCCAACACGCAGACCACGCTCGGCCTGGACTTCACGGTGGGCTGGGTGTTCTGAGCGCTCGGTCGACGGCAGCGAAGACCCGCCCCGCCACCTCGTCGGGGCTGCCGACGCCCGAGACGTGCTCCAGGCGGTCACCGGGCACCAAGCGCTCGGCCTGTGCGTAGATCTCCGCCAAGCGGCGCTGCAGCTCGCGCTTCTCGTACAGCTCCTCGCTCCCGCCCCGAGCGCCGCGGCGCTGCTCGGCCAGCTCCGCGGGGACGTCCACCACCAGCGTGAGATCCGGGCGCAGCGCCCGGGCGTTCAGCTGGCGGATCCACTCGACCACCTGCTCGCTCGGCGCCGTGACCGACTGGTACGCCAGGCTCGAGAGATCGTAGCGATCGGAGACGACCCAAGCGCCCGCCGCGAGCTTCGGCTCGATCTCGCTCGCGACGTGATCGACGCGGTCGGCGGCGAACAGGAGCGCCATGCTGTCCCAACTCGCCGTGCGCGGTTCGCCGCTCGGCCCCGTCACGGCGTGGCGCAGGTACTGGCGAATCAACGCACCGACGGGCCCGTCACTGGGCTCCCGCGTCTGGTGGACCGCGAGACCACGAGCCTCGAGCGCTCGAGCGAGCCGTCCGAGCTGAGTCGTCGTGCCGGCACCGTCGATGCCTTCGAGCACGACGAAGCGCCCGCGCACCGGGCTCACGCCGCGGCTCCCGGCGGGCCGTCCTCGCCCAGGACCACGTTGTCGATGAGGCGCGCGGCGCCGACCCGCACCGCCAGCGCCAGCACGGCGCGCTCGCCGACGCTCGCGTCGTCGGCGAAGGGCTCGAGCTCTTCGCTGTCGGCCAAGGTCACGTAGTCCGGGCTCAGGCCGGCAGCGACGACGGCCGCTTCGACCGGTCCGCGGAGCGCGCCGGCGTTGCGCTCCCCGGCCTCGAAGCGGCGGACCGCCGCCGCCAGCGAGCGCGACAGCACCAGCGCTCGTTCGCGGTCCTCCGCCGACAAGTAGGCGTTGCGCGAGGAGAGCGCCAGTCCGTCGGGCTCGCGCACGGTCGGGTGGCCGACGACGCTGACCGGGAGGAGCAGATCCCTCGCCATGCGCTGGATCACCTTGAGCTGCTGGTAGTCCTTGCGGCCGAACACCGCCGTACACGGGCCCGCCGCCGCGAACAGCTTGGCCACGATGGTCGTCACTCCCTCGAAGTGACCGGGGCGCGAGCGGCCGCAGAAATGCTCCGTGAGCCCGTCGACGCGCACGCGGGTCTTCTCACCCGCAGGGTACATCTCGGCTACCTCCGGCGCGAAGATCAGCGCCGCACCGGCCGCCTCGCATTTCTCCAGATCCGTCTCGAGCGTTCGCGGGTACTTCGCGAAGTCCTCGCTCGGACCGAACTGCGTCGGGTTCACGAAGATGGTCACCGCGACGTCGTCGCTCCTGCGGCGCGCTTCGCCCACCAGGGCGATGTGCCCGGCGTGCAAGGCGCCCATGGTCGGCACCAGGCCGAGCCGACGCCCCCGCGCCCGCACGCCGTCGCAGGCAGCACGGAAGTCGGCGACGGTCCGGCAGAGCTCGAGCGGCATGGAAGGCACCGGATTCATGCACAGGCGCGGCGCGGCGGCTACGATTACCCCCCGGGCTTGCAGTCCCGCTCGGTAGTCGGGCCGGACAGAGGTTGAGAAGCGACGCGTTCTCGAAGAGTTGAGGACGGTCACGGGTACGGCGCGCGAGCAGGCGCAAATTCGCACTCGAGGTCAGGACGGGCCGGCGCTGGAGGTCGGGGCGTGGCTCTCGGGTGGCGCCGGGCGTTGGTGAAGCGCTGGCGGCGTCGGCGCAGCGGTCGAGCGCACGACGCAGAGCTCGATGACCGCGAGTGCGGCACTGCGTGCAGCTGCCTGGAGGGAGCGCCATCGGACTCGAGCTCGACGCGCAGCTTCCGGACCCACGGCGCTGCCGCTGACAAAGACCACCAAGGGCATCCCGTGCACGCCCGTTTGTTTGCGGGCGTGCGAGCAGCGTTTCAGCGTACGGTGACCTGAAGGAAAGAGCATCGAGACGTCGATTTCTCTTGACGCATTCTCGAGCGACGCGCGTTCGCGTTCGACGACCACGCGGGTGAGGGCCTCTCGCTCGCGCGTGGTGACGCGCTCGTGCGCGTTCGTGCGCGCGACGACGCGCGACGCTTTCCGGTGCTCGAAACGCGCTCTGCGTGCCAGCGGTGAGCTCATCTGTGCCTCGAACAGGTCGCACTCAACGCAGAGTCATCGGCATGCTCGTCAAACGCTTCGGCGACGCGCGCCTCGACGAGGTCCGCGACCCGCGCAACCCACGCGGGCGTCGCTGGCGCTCGGGCGGTGCGCGACCTCGGACTTCACTACCTGTTTGCGGTCAAGAGCACCCAACCCTCCCTCCACACCGAGGCCGTGCGCTGGATGGGTGGCCTGGAGCCTGACCAGGCCGCCGCCACCAGCACGGATCTCGACCACAGTCGCTCCGTCGTGCGGCGCATCTACCTCGGTGAAGCCCTTGCCGCGCCGGAAGGTTGGGAGCATCTCAGGACCGTGCTCCGCGTCGAGGTCGAGACCCTCGACTCCAATGGCGTCCGGGTCGCGAACGACAACCGCTACTTCGTCTCCAGCTTGCCACGCTCTCGTCTCACCGATGCCGAGTGGCTGCTCGTCGTACGGCGCCACTGGGGCGTCGAGACTGCCCATCAGCTTCTCGATGGCGCCTTCGCCGAGGACCATCATCCGTGGATCGAACAGAACCCGCGAGCCACGGTCGTCGTGATGGTGCTGCGGCGCATCGCATACACGCTGCTCGCGCTCTGGCGCGGGGTGACTTTGCGCAGCGACGAACAGCGTAGGCGGCCCTGGCGCGACCTGATGCGCGACATCTGGCTCTGCACAGTCAAGGCCACCGCAGAGACCCCTCGAAACTCGAGTGACCGCCGGCTCCCGCCGGCGCCTGCGTGACCCGTGCCGAGGCCTTCGCGCCGACCTGCTCTTTGACAGACTCCGCGTCGATCACCGCCCTCGGGCTCCTGCCCCCGTAGAGGCTCGATGGCACTTGCTCCTGTGCGGCCCAGTACCTCTCCACCGCCCCGTCCCCGGGGCACCACTTCCCCGCCGGTGGTGGCGACCCAGCTCGACTCGCGGAGAACCGATCGAGACTGCCCGGGCTTGTCGGCGGCACCGCGCTCGTGCTCCGCTTGGGTCATGACGGGCAGGTCGCTCGGGTGGGTGGTGGGGCTCGGGGCGGCGTTGGCCGCGTGTGGTGGCGACGACGGCGGCGGCAGCGCGGGGAGCGGCGGCACCCCCAGCACGGGTGGCGCACCGAGCGGCGGCGGCAGCGCCGGCACCCCGACCGGCGGTAGCAGCAGCGGCGGCACTGGTGGCAGCGGCACCGGCGGCGGCGCAACTGGCGGCGCGAGCAGCGGAGGCGGCGCGGGCGCCGGCGGCGCCGGCACCGGGGGCGGCGCGAACGGCGACATCCCGGGCGGCGGCACGGTGCTCTTCCAGGAGAAGTTCGACGACGCGAGCTTCACCGCCCGCGGTTGGTACGACGGCTCTCAGGGCACGATCAGCCAGACCGAGCACGCTCCCGGCAGCACGAGCTCGTTCCAGTGCGCGTTCGCCCAAGGCGGCACCGCCTGCTCCGCCGGCAAGCCGGCGCGCCACAAGATCACGCCCAGCGAGACGGTTTACGCGAGCTTCTGGCTCAAGCTCAGCTCGAACTGGGTGGGCTCCGGCAAGCCGTATCACCCGCACATGTTCCACTTCATCAACGACCTGGACGGCGACTGGGTCGGTCCCTCGCACACCTACCTGACCACTTACATGGAGGTCGTGGCCGGCAAGGCGTTCCTCGGGCTGCAAGACAGCAAGAACGTGGACCTGAATTGCATCTTGAAGAACGACGACAGCTTCGCCGGCTGCAACGGCAACTTCGCGACTTATCCGTTCACCGAGAACCGCTCGGTCTGCGCCTGCAACGGCCTCTTGGGCGATCTCCAGGGCCGCGACTGCTTCTCGAACGGCAATGGCACCTGGTACAGCTCGCGCAGCTGGACGGCTGCGAACGCATGGGTCGATGCCGCCGGCCCGAGCTACAAGGGCGACTGGCACTTCGTCGAGGTCTACTTCGCAATGAACTCGATCCAGGGCGGCAAGGGCGTGGCGGACGGCAAGATCCGCTGGGTGCAGGACGGCGTGACGCTGATCGCGTCCGACAAGATCTTGATGCGCACGAGCGCACACGCGACGCTGAAGTTCAACCAGTTCGCCATGCTGCCGTACATCGGCGACGGCTCGCCGGTGGCGCAGTCCTTCTGGGTGGACGACCTGACGGTGGCGACGGCCAGGCCCTGACTCAGCCGACCACCGGCAGGAGCAACCGCGACCCCCCGAGCTCGATGGCCCAGCGGACCGGACGTGGCCCCGGCGGCGTGGTGAAGTGATCCACGTCGGCGGCGCCCAGCACGAGCCGCAGGCGTGTGCCGGCCCGAAATCGCGTGGCCAGCGGCAGGAGCTCGATGGCGTGCGTGGCGAGCTCGTCCGGCGCGAGCGTGCGCGCGTCTCTTCGCAGGAAGCTCGCCTCCACGCACGGCGGTCGCGCTCCGTCCTCGACGAGCCGCGTGCGGTGCAGCGTGCGCAGGGCTCCCTCGCTGAGCAGATGCGAGGCCCCAGAAGCCTCGACCTCCTCCAGGTACACCACGATGGCCGAGTCCGGCGCGCTCGACGCGAGGGCCAGCACCAGCACCGGATGCCCAGCCACGACCAGCTGAGCCGACAGCGGCTCGGAGTCGAAGACCAGGTACCCCTCTGGCGAGCGCCCGCGCCCGTCCGCCACCAGGAACGGACAGAGCAGGGTGCGCCAGCGCGAGCGCTGACCGGCGCCGACGTCGAGCGGCATGCTGGCGGTGTCCCGCCCCTGTCCCACTCCGTCGCGGAGCAGCCGGCGACCGCGCGCGAAGCCGAAGCTCGCGACCCGCGCGTCGGTGGGCGGCCAGCTCGGGGCCGTGGACCAGCGACCCTCGCCCATCAGGTAATAACGCACCCGCGGCGCCTGCGCGCGCGGCGACTGCTCGGGGACGAGGTGCGCGTCGAAGAAGCGCAGCAGCTCCGCGGCATGATCGAACGAGGCGCGCCGCCCGGGCGCCTCCGGATCGAGGTCGAGCTGACCGCCGTGGACCCAAGGGCCGATGAGCAGGCGGCTGTCGGCGCCGAGCCGCTCGAGCGCGGCGTGGCGCTTGACCGCCGCGTTGGCGTAGCCGCCGTCGAACCAGCCGCCGTAGCTCAGCACGGCGACCTTCGCGAGCTGCGCCACGTACGAGTGCGGGCTGAAGTACTCGCTCGACTTGCCGGGGATCGGCGCGTCCGTCGGCACGTCGTCGCGGAAGGTCACCTCGCTCGCGCCATCGTGCACGTAGTAGTTGTCGGCGTGCGCGCGCAGCGCGTCGGTCAGGATCTCGCCACGCGGATCGTCGTCGGTGCCCGCGACGCCGCCGAGGCCCCAGTCGATCACGCGGCCCAGCGCGCGACGGAGCGCCGGGTGGTCCAGGCGACGCGCGACCGCGGGCGGGAGCAGGCCGTGCGCTTGCAGCATGTAAACGAGCGCGACCATCTCGCCGGCCTGGTTGCGATCGAGCGCGGCGTTGGCCGTCTCCCAGGCCTGGGTGAAATACGAGGAGTGCAGCCCGCCCGGGAAGCCGACGTCGGCGTACACGTCGAAGAGCGAGAAGCGCGGCGCGACGGCGCGCACCGCGGGGTGCCCGGTGATGCCGAGAAATTCTGCCGTGGTGCCCTCGTAGGAGACGCCGGTCGAGCCGATGCGACCGTTGGACCAGGGCTGCTTCACGATCCAGCTGGCGATGTCGGCGCCGTCGGCGACCTCGCCGTCGAGCCACCACGGGCACGGCCGCTCGCCGAACGAGGCGCCCGAGCCCCGCGCGTCCACGTCCACCCAGGCGTAGCCGCGGGAGGTGAAGAGCTGCCGCATCGGGCCGTTCATCGGATCGAGGGTGAGCTCGTCGAGCAGCGGCCGGAGCGCGGGGTTCACGCGAAAGCGGCGGAAGTAGCGGGTTTGTCGCAGGATCGTCGGTAGCTTCGCGCCGCCCTTCCCGCGCGGCAGGCACACGTCCACGGCGATGCGCGTGCCATCCCGCATCTGGAGGTACTCGGAGCGTCGCTCGTAGCCCCGAAAGCGCGCGGGGCGGAGCGCCAGGTACTCGGCGTGGCTCGGATCGCCGTCGCGCGACGCCTTCATGCGCGCTCAGTCCTCGGTGGGGCCGTAGCCCGGTGGCTCGGAGGCGACCACGGGTTTGGCGCCGGTGGGCTCGCCGGTGCTGTGCGCCTTGCCCATGCCGAAGCTGTGGGCTTCGCCGGGGAACGCACCGGACTGCACCTCGCTGACGTAGCTCTGCGTCGCCCGGACGACCGCGTCGCCGAGCTCGGCGTAGCGCTTGACGAACTTCGGTTGCACGTCTTCGTACATGCCCAGGAAGTCGTAGCAGACCAGCACCTGCCCGTCGCAGTGCGGGCCTGCGCCGATGCCGATGGTCGGAATGCGCACCGCTTCGGTGATGCGCCGCGCGACGGTCGCCGGCAGCCCCTCGAGCACGATGCAGTACGCGCCAGCCTGCTCCAGAGCTTTGGCGTCGGCGAGCACGCCGGCCGCGGCGTCCTCACCCTTGCCCTGCACGCGAAAACCGCCCATCGCGTGCACCGACTGCGGCAAGAGCCCGACGTGGCCCATCACCGGAATGCCCGCCTGCACGATGCGATGCACGTGCTCGGCCACCACCAGGCCACCTTCGAGCTTCACCGCTTCGAAGCCGCCGTTCTTCAACAGGCTCCCGGCGTTCTCCAAGGCCTTCTCCGGCGAGACCTGGAAGCTCATGAACGGCATGTCGCCGACCACGTGTGCGCGGCGCGCCGCCCGGGCCACGGCGCGGCCGTGGTAGCAGATCTCCTCGACGCTCACGCTCAGGGTGTTGGCGTGTCCCTGCACGACCATGCCCAGCGAGTCACCCACTAGAAGGATGTCGGCCCCGCCCTCGTCGAGCAGCCGGCCCAGGGTCGCGTCGTACGCGGTGACCATCGCGATCTTCGGACCCACCCCCTTGCGGGCGCGCAGGCTCGGGACCGTGACCTTGTCGGGCTTCATTTGGGCCGCCGGAGCCTAACATGGGCCATGCCGGCCCTTGGGCCGGGTCACCCGGGAACACTATCCCCCCTGTCGCTCGTAGAAAGAAGCGGGCCGAGGGCCCAGAATAGGACCCGCATGCCGCCTGCCGATTCCGAGCTCGGCCGCTTCCGCCGACTGTTCCAGCGCTGGGCCCGCCAGGTGCGGCTGCGCCTCGCGCTGCGTTGGGTCCTCTCGGGCCTGGCCATCGGGCTCGCGCTCGGTGCGATCGCAGCCGCCGCCCTCTGGTGGCAGCGCTTCGGCTCGCTGCGCCCCTTCGCCGCGGCGCTCGGCCTGCTCGGGGTGCTGGTCGCGGCCTTCGTCGCGCTCCGTCGCAGGCTCAGCGACGCCGACGTCGCCCTCTACCTCGACGCCCGCCTCGACGCGAAGGAGGCCATCAGCACCGCCCTCGAGGTCGGCGAGCGCAGCGACGAAGCGCGCGCCGTCGTGCTCGGCGACGCGACCGACGCCCTCGACAAGGGCGATCCGAAGCGCGCGAGACCGCGCGTGCTCGCCTGGCTCCACGCGCTCGCGCCCGCCGGCGCCGGCGCCCTGGTCTACCTCTGCCTGATCCCGCTGCCACCTGCGCCCGCCGCGCCACCGCCACCGCCCGGCTCTTCGCTGGTTCAAATCGCCGACCTACGAGGCCTGGAGAAGATCGAGCGCCTGGAGAAGCTCGACGCGCGAGACGCCGAGCAGCGTGAACGCCTGAAGCAGATCGCCGAAGAGGCGAAGCGGCTCCGCGAGCAGCTCTCCAAGGGCATGGAGAAGCGCGAGGCCCAGTCGAAGATCGCCAAGCTCCGCGACGACGTCGCCGCGGAGCGGCTCAAGCTCGGCGATCAGAAGAACCGCGCTGGTCTGGAGGCGGCGGTGGGCAAGCTCGCCGACAACAAGTCCACCAAAGACGCGGCGAAGGCCCTGGGCGACGGCGATCTGGTCGAGTTCGACAAGAAGATGCAGGAGCTGGCCAACAAGGCCGAGAAGGCGGATCGCGAGGCCGCCAAGCAAGCGCTCAAGGAGGCGGAGAAGGCCGCGCGGGAGAAGGGCGCGAAGGAGCTGGCCAAGGCCCTCGAGGAGCAGCAGCAGCTGTTCGAGAAACGCGAAGCCAAGGCCGAAGCGCTGCGCGAGCTGGCCAAGGGTTTGAAGGGCAAGCTGAGCGAAGAGGCCCTGAAGGACCTGGAGGAGTTCGGCCAGAGCGGCAGCCCCGAAGCGCAGAAGCGCCTGGCGGAGTCGCTGGAGAAGGCCCTGCAAGGCATGAGCGAAGAGGAGCGCAAGCGCCTGGCGGAGCGGCTGCAAAAGCAGATGGAACAGCAGCCCGGCGGCGCCAACCCGATGACCAAGGAGCAGATCGACGAACTGGCCAAGCGTCTCGGCACGCCCGAAGGACAGAAGGCGCTCGAGGAGCAGCTGAAGGAGCTGGCCAAGCCCGACGCGAGCCAGGAAGGCGAGCGCGAGAAGGGTCTCGGCGACGCGGAGAAGGGCGGAGCCGAAGCGGAGCGCGGGCTCGGCGGGATGGCGCCGGTGCCGATGGAAGGCAACGGTCAGCCCGGCCCCGGCCAAGGCGACAAGGGGGACAAGGGCAACCCGGGGGGCCCTGGCCAGAAGGGCGACAAGGGCAACAAGGGCGACGGCTCCGGCGGACCCGGCAGCAAGAAGGACTTCGGCACCGGCGATCACAAGGGCAACACCAAAGAGCTCGACGCGAAGGGCCTGCGGGCGAAGGCCGGCGCGAAGCTCAACCCCGGCGCGCCCATGCAAGGCAGCACGCTCGGTCGGGCGCCGTCGCGCCCCGGTGAGACGGCGAACCAGGCCGGCACCGGCGCGCTCGGGCAGGCAGGGCCGAGCGAGCTCGGCGGGGTCGAGGGCTCCGAGGTCCCCGAAGAGTACCGCGAGCAAGTGGGCCGCTATTTCCAGCCGTGAGCAGCGGCTGATTTCCGACTACGCTCCGGAGGTCCCATGACCCAGAGCACCTTCGAAGCGCGGCTCGCCCAGGCCCGCGACGCATCCGCCCGGCTCCGAGAGGCCATCGGCACGGTGATCGTCGGGCAAAACGCCGTCGTCGATCAGGTGCTGTGGGGCCTGATCGCCGGCGGGCACGTGCTCTTGGAAGGTGCCCCCGGCCTCGGCAAGACCTTGCTGGTGCGCACCCTCGCGTCGAGCCTCGAGCTCAAGTTCTCGCGCATCCAGTTCACCCCGGATCTGATGCCCAGCGACGTCACTGGCACGAACGTGCTGGTGATGGACGCGACCGGCAGCGCCACGGGGCGCTTCGAGCTGCATCGCGGCCCCATCTTCGGGCAGGTCATCCTGGCCGACGAGATCAACCGCGCCACGCCCAAGACCCAGAGCGCTCTGCTCGAGGCCATGCAGGAGCATGCCGTCACGATCGCCGGCACCCGGCACGTGCTCGACCAGCCGTTCTTCGTCTTGGCCACCGAGAACCCCATCGAGATGGAGGGCACCTACCCTCTGCCGGAGGCCCAGCTCGATCGCTTCCTGCTCAAGGTGATGGTGCCCAACCCGAGCGAGGACGAGCTGACCGCGATCCTCACCCGGACCACCGGCCACGAGGTGGAAGCCCCGAAGAGCGTGCTGCACCGCGACGACGTGCTGGCGCTGCGCGCCCTGTGCCGCGACATCGCCGTGGCGGAGCCGGTGCTGCGCTACGCCGCGCGCTTCATCGGCGCCAGCTCGCCCGACTCCCCGACCGCGCCCGAGATCGTCAAGCGCGGACTGCGCTACGGCGCCGGCGTGCGCGGCGGCCAGTCGCTGGTCTTGGCGTCCAAGGCGCTGGCCCTGCTCGAAGGCCGGGCGCAGGTGGCGTTCACCGACATCCAACGCGTCGCGCCGCCGGTGCTCCGACACCGCATGATCCGCAGCTTCGAGGGCGAGGCCGACGGCCTGACCACCGATCAAGTGGTGGAGGAGCTCACGCGCGCCGTGCCGACGCGCCCGGGCCCAGTGGAGCAGGTCGTACAAGGCAGTCGATGAGCGTGCGTCGGGTCCGCGCTCTCCTGGCGCTCCTGGCGCTCCTGCTCTCGACCGTGCTGGCGAGCGCCCAGGATCCCGAGCCCGCGCCGGGCGCCGGACCCGCTGCCCCCGCTGGCCCAGCGGCCCTCTTGCTCGACGCCGTGCCGTTGCTCGGCCCGGGCTCGCCAGCGGGGGAGCGCTGGCTCTCGACCGTGGTGCGCCTGGTCAACACCACCGAGCAGCAGCTCGAGGGCCACGTCGAGCTGACCAGTGAGCTCAGCTGGAGCCGCGGCGAGAAGCGCCTGCGCACCCGCGCTCCGTTCGCCGTGGCGGGCAAGGGGCGGGTGACGCTCCAGCTGCCGACCCACGGCTTCATGCACACGCCGCCGCAGCTCGCCGTGAAGGCCTTCGACGGCAAGGGCAAGGAGCTCGCCTCGGCGAATCTCCCGGATCCGCGCCCGCTCGAGCCGACGCTGTTCGATCTGAGCATGCCGAGCCGCATCGGACCCGGCGTTCGCGGCAAACGGGTGGCCGCGCAGCATACCGCACCGTTCCGCTCCAGCTACAGCTACAGCGCGCCTTCGCTGGGAGTGGCGTCGCCGCAGGTGAACGCCGCGACCGGGGAGCCGGTCTTGCCGGACCGAGCGGCGGGCTACGCGCCCGCCACGCTGATCTTGGCCAAGAGCGATCAACTCACGGCGCTCCAGGGCGCGGAGCTCGACGCGCTCTGCCATTGGGTCCTGGGAGGCGGCTCGCTGGCGGTGGTGATCTCCAGGCCGGAGGATCTGCGCTCACCCATCTTGTCGGCGATGGTCGGCGCCAACATCCAGCCCGCGCCCCCGCCTGCCGGCTTCGGCGGCCAGGCGGAGTTCGTGGTGCCGACGGACACCGGGGGCAGCTACGGCTACGCGCCCCGCAACGTCGTCAAGCGCGCGTCGCCGGGCGCCGAGGTCAAGCTGACGGGCTACGGTGGCGGCAACCTGCGCCCGAGCCCCTGGGGCGCGACGGCCAGCTACGGCATGGGCGAGCTGACCTTGCTCGGCTTCGACGCCACGAAGGACCCCGCCGCGAGCGACGAGTGGGCGCGGCTCAAGATCGTGGACCTCGTGCGCCACGCCTGGGACCGACAGGTGTCGGTGGCGCTGCCGCACGCCGCAACCGCCCTCGACAGCGGCGCGCTCGACAGCATCAGGAAGCAGCTCGATCCGAACGAGGGCGCGCGCTGGGCCATCGTCGTCGCCCTGCTGCTCCTGATCGCGTACTCGATGCTGGCGGGTCCGTTGAACTTCTACCTGGCCTCCAAGAAGGGCAAGCCGCTCAGGGCGCTCTGGCACTTGCCGATCTGGTCCGGAGCGACGATGGCAGCCATCGTCGTGCTCGGCGCCATGGCGAAGGGCGTCTCCGGACGCGCTCGGCACCTGACCTTCATCGAGGCGGGCGCGGGCATGACCCGCGGCGCGGTCACGCGCTTCCGCGGCTTCTACGCCTCGGCGGCGGAGCAGCTCCTCGTGCGCGCTTCGGATCGCGGCAACGTGCTCGACGTCGCCGGCGACGACGCCAGCGAGACCTCGCGGGAGCTGGTCGTCGATCGCGACGGGGCCCGCCTGGAGAAGTTCCAGGCCAAGCCCTGGCAGACGGTGGTGGTGCGCGAGGACGGCTTCACGTCGCTGGGCGGAGGCGTCAGCCTGATCGAGCGTGGCACCGACGTGGAGGTGAAGAACCGCACGGCCCGCGACCTGATCGGAGTGTTGGTGTGGCGGCCGAAGGGTGAGGTCACCTACTTCCCGCGCATCGAGGACGGGCAGAGCGTGCTCGCCTCAGCCGGCCGCACGCTGCCGAAGAAGATCGGCCGGCGGCGCTTCATCGGGACGCTGAACCTTCGGGATCTGGACGCGCAGGACTTCGCGGCGACCCTCGAGGCCGACGTCAAGGGAGCCGGCGAGGCCTGGAAGGCCCTCGACGACCTGATCGACAACAACGTCAACTGGTGGCCGGACGACGCGCCGGCGCTGATCGGACAGCTCGAGGGCGGCGAGGGCAAGACGGCCGACTCGGGCCTGTCCGTGGACGTCGACCGGGTGCTGGTGCGGGTGGTCGGAGTGGGAGGCGTGCCGTGAGCCAGGGCTCGCTGCTGGTCACCATGCCCGGGCCGAGCGCCGGGCTGATCGAGCCGCCCGCGATCCGCGTGCGCCATCTCTGGCACCGCTACGGCTCCATGGACGTGCTGCGCGACGTGAGCTTCGAGGTCGGCCACGGCGAGATCTTCGGCTTCATCGGGCCGAACGGCGCCGGCAAGACCACCACCATCCGCATCATGGCGACGCTGCTCGACCCCATGGCGGGGCGGGTCGAGATCGACGGCATCGACGTCTCGGTCGATCCCGATCAGGTGCGGCGGATCATCGGCTACATGCCCGATCACGCGGGCGTCTACGACCGAATCACGGTGCGCGAGTACCTGGAGTTCTTCGCGGACGCCTATCGGGTGGCGAACATCGGCGTGGTGGACGCCGTGATCGAGCTCACCGACCTGGGCAACCTGCAAGACCGCCTGGTCGCGGCCCTCAGCAAGGGCATGAAGCAGCGCTTGGGCCTGGCCCGCATCCTGCTCCACGACCCGA
Source organism: Polyangiaceae bacterium (assembly GCA_015075635.1). Taxonomy (NCBI): domain Bacteria; kingdom Pseudomonadati; phylum Myxococcota; order Polyangiales; family Polyangiaceae; species Polyangiaceae bacterium. The sequence continues at coordinate 1,629,378 of JABTUA010000001.1, read as the reverse complement.
AGATCCTGATCCTGGACGAGCCCGCGAGCGACCTCGACCCCCGCGCCCGCATCGAGATCCGCGATCTTCTGCTCGAGCTCCGCGAGCTCGGCAAGACCATCTTCCTGTCGAGCCACATCCTCACCGAGCTCAGCGACGTGTGCACCTCGGTGGGCATCCTGGAGCGCGGCAAGCTGGTGGTCGCTGGGCCCATCGGTCAGATCGCCGAGCGGCTGGAGGTGCAGCGCGCCGCGGAGGCGGTGGGGCTGCAGCCCGGCGCAACCGGAGCGCCGGCCCCGGTGCAAGCCTTCGTCCCGGCGGTGCCCGAGCCGGGACCTCCGCCCGCAGGGGAGCGCGCTGCGACCGGTGCTCCCGCACCCGTGATCACGGCGGGCGGGGCCGAGATCCCGTCGTCCACGCGCAAGCGCCTGCGCCTGCGCGTGCTCGGGGACTCGCGGGTCGTCCTGCCGCTGATCGCCGGCGGCACCGGGATCCTGAGCGTGGAGCCTGGGCCCGGCGGGCAGCTCACGGTCTACTACGTCGGCAACGACCGCTTCGTGGCCGACGTGGTCCGCCACCTGGTCGCCAACGGCGTCGGCATCGTCGGCGTCGAGCCCGAGCGCAACGAGCTCGAGCGCATCTTCCTGGAAGTCACCCGGGGGGATCTGCAATGAGCGCGCAGACGGGCCGCCCGACCCTGGCTGACGCGCCGCCCTCGTCGCGGCGCATCGACCGCGCGCGCATCCGGGTGGAGAAGCTCCGGAACGACCCGAACCCGATCTGGATGCGGGAGATGCGCCAGGCCGCGCGCCTGGGCCGCACGCCGATCATCCTGGCCATCATCACCGGCCTGATGGCGCTCTTGATGTGCGCCGTGGGCGGCGTGGCCAGCGTCGCCACCGAGCCCGCCAAGGTCGGCGTCGCGCTGTTTCACACCTTCTTCTCGCTGGCCTTCGCCGTGGTCACCTGGATCGGCCCGGCGGTCGCGGCCAGCACCATCGCCAGCGAGCGCGGCGGTCGCACCTGGGAGGCGCTCTCGCTCACGGGCCTGGGCGCCACCACCATCGCCCAGGGGAAGTTCCTGGCGTCGCTCAGCTACATCTCCCTCTACATCGTGATGCTGGTGCCGGTGGGGGCGCTGCCCTTCCTGTTCGGCGGCGTCAGCGCGCTGGAGGTCTTGTGCGCCTTCGCGCTGCTGTTCTGCTTCGGCGTGCTGTCGGTCGCCTTCGGGCTCAGCATCAGCTCGCAGTTCTCCAGCACCGCGGTCGCCATCGTGGTCACGCTGCTGGTGGCCATCCCGCTCTCCTTGCTGATCTACGTGCTGGGCGGGGTGGTGCTCTCGATCGCCGTCCACGACCTCTGGCCGGCGATCCCCAAGGGCGCGCCGGTCTGGCTGCCCACGGCCTACGTCCGCGCCGACTTCGGCCTCGAATACATCGCGTTCCTGGTGGCGGCGCCCCTCGCGACAATCGCCCTGCCGGCCTGGTTCCTGTACGAAATCACCGTCGCCAACATGGGCGGCATCAGCGACGACCGCTCGAGCGGGGTCCGGCGCTGGTTCCTGGTAGCCGCGCCGGCCTTCACCATCGCCACGGTCGTGCCGGCCTTCGCCGTCCCGTCGGACTACTGGGCCGCGGTGGCCATCGCCCTCAGCCTGACCTTCCTGTTCCTGGTGGTGATGGCGTTCGTCTTCGCCGGCGAGCCCCTGGGCCCCTCGCGCCGGGTGCTGATCCACTGGGACCGGCAGCGGGTCGGCAAGCTCCGTCGCTATCTCGGACCCGGCATCACCCGCGCCTGTTCGCTGCTGATGGTCGTCGGCACCGCGTGCGTCGCGCTGCAGATGGCCATCGGCGTGGCCCTCGAGCTCAGCTCTCGTTCGCCCGCCGCCGAGGAGAACGCGTTGCGGGTCGTCGCGTTCGGCGGCTACGTCGCCGGCTACTGCCTGTTTCTGGCCGGCTTCGCCGCCTGGACCCGGGCCCGCGCCTCGACCACCAGCGTGCCCCGCGCGCTCTTGGTGGCCGCGTTGTTCTTGACCACGGCGGGACCTTGGCTGGCGATGGCCGTGGCCGGCGTACTGACCGAGGGCAGCGACAGCGCCTTCGTGTTCGCCTCGCCCTCCCCCACCTACGTGATCGTGATGCTCAAGCAGATCGGCAGCACCTCCCCGGACTCGGAGCTGGTGCTGGCGGCGGGCGCGGCCTGCGCGTTCGGCTGGGGATTGCTGGGATTTGGCCTGTTTGGTGCTGCCGCGACGCGCACTCGCCGCGTCGTGCGGGAGCACCAGAAGGCGCAGGAGAAGCTCGACGCCATGCTCGCGGCCGAGGAAGAAGCAGCTCGGCGTGGCCCCGAGCCCGAGCCCGAGGCGGCCCCGGCCGAAGCGCCGACCCAGGAGAGCTGAGTCGTGTCGGGTACGAATCCCTCGCTGCTCGACCCCGAGTTCATCCGCGAGCTCGAAGCGCTCAGGCGCCGACTGGAGATCCGCGCGCGGTCCGGAGCGGCGGGTGAGCACGCGGCCAAGCGCCGCGGCGGCTCCGCGGAGTTCCAGGAGCACCGCTACTACGAGCCTGGCGACGACCTGCGGCGCGTGGACTGGCTGGCGTTCGCCCGCACGGGCACCCCGGTCGTGAAGCTCTTTCGCGCCGAGGAGGACGTGGTCGTGCGCCTGCTCCTCGACGCCTCGGCGTCCCTCGAGTTCGGCGACCCGCCCAAGATCGAGGTCGCCCGCCGCCTGGCCGCGGCCCTGGGCTACATGGCGCTCGCCGGCTCGCAGCGCGCGCAGGTCCTGGTGGCGGGTGCCCGGGAGACGACGACCGGGATCTCGCGCCGGGCGAACGCCCGCCGCGGACGCGGTGGGCTCGCCGGGCTGCTCCGCGATCTCGGGCGCGACGCTCCGAGCGGACGCGTCGATCTGGCGCGCGCCATCGACGACGTGGTCGCACAGTCGCCTCGCCCCGGGATGCTGGTCGTGCTGAGCGACTTCTTCGATCCCGGGCCGGTGACCGCCGCGCTCAGCCGCGCGGTCGTGTCCGGACACGACGTGGCCCTCGTACAAGTGGTGGATCGAGGGGAAATCGAGCCGAAATTGGAGGGAGACTACGAGCTCGTCGATGCGGAGACGGGACAGTCGCTGAGCATCACGATGGATGCCAGCGCCGTCGAAGCCTACGTGCTCCGCTTCGCGGGTCTCGTGGAAGAGCTGCGCGCCTGGGCCCGACGCCACGGCGCGAGCTACGTACGCGTCGCAACGGACGAGGCCCTCGAAGGCGCCGTCCGACGATTCGTCGCTCGTTCCATCGACTGAACGTCAGCGCGCTGACGGACGACGGAAAGAGAACGCGGGAGGAGCGCGACGCTCTCGAGCCGCCGCGCTCGCCACCGCTCGAGCCCCTCAGGTACCGAGTCGCTGGGCGAGCCCAGCGACCTGGCACCGAGAGAGACTCACTTCTTCTTCCGACGGGCCTTCTTCTTGGCCTTCTTCGGAGCCGCCTTCTTGGCCGCCTTCTTGGCTGCCTTCTTGCGACGCGCCTTCTTCTTCGGGGCTGCCGCGGGTGCCGCTGCCGGAGCTGCTGCCGCCGCCGCTGCCTTCTTCGATGCCTTCTTCTTAGCCGCCATGATCTGTTCTCCGTATCAGCTCACTGAATGAGCAGGGTGAACACACTTTCATCCATTCGAGTGCATCTCGTCAAGACGATCTTTTCATGCATCGCGATCTCGAACGTCGACTCGCGCGCGCGACGTGCTCGCGCGCACACCACGAACGTGCGCTCGGTGCGCGCGTCGGTGCGTGCGTCGCACACGCTCTCGGAGCGGCGCTCGACGGCGTGTCGTCACGCTCGCGGCGCAGCGATCGAGAGCGCGTGCGAGCGCGTCTCGTCGGCGCGTGGCGGCGCGACGCACACCCTGATTTTTCACGCAGAAACCCCGCAAAACGCCCCTTCGCGGGCGCACCCATACGGCGTGACGAACGACCTCCCGGACGGCGGCCCGCGCAGCGTCGCCAATGCGCCGCAGACCGGGGGCCCAGTCCAAGCTAAGCTCCCCCGCGCATGCCCATCGAGCTGCGTAGCCCCGGGGGTCTCTGGCTGCTCGGGCTCGTCGTGCCGTTGGTGCTCCTCTACGTGCTGAAGGTGCGCCGCGTACAGCTGCGCGTCGCCTCGACTTGGCTCTGGGCCGTCGCGGAGCGCGATCTGCTGGCAAAAAGCCCCTTCAAACGCCTGCTGGTGCAGGTCCCCCTGCTGCTTCAGCTCGCGGCTCTCTTGCTGCTCGCCCTCGCGTTCGCAAAGCCCGCCACGCGCGGGGGAGCCATCGTCGGCGACCACGTCGCCATCGTCGTGGACGTCAGCGCTTCGATGGCCGCGCGGACGCCCGAAGGCACGACCCGCATCCAGGCCGCCCGCGCGGCCGCCATCAACGTGGTGCGCGCGCTGGGACCGGGGGCGGACGCGCTGATTATCGAAGCGGGTCGCGAGGCCCGCATCGCCTCGCCGCTCGACCGGGATGGGCGCCGCCTGGAGGCGGCCATCGAGCGGCTCGAGCCCGGCGACATCGAGGGCAACCTGGGCCGCTCCCTGGCCATCGCGGCGGACCGCCTCCGGCAGCTGCCGGGGGACAAGCGCATCGTGGTCGTGACCGATCGAGCGCTCACCGATCCGGAGTCGCTCGCCGCCGTGTCGCTTCCGGTCGACGTGGTCGACGTCGGCGGCGAGGCGTCGAACACCGCCATCGTCCGGGTGGACGTGCGAAGTGGCCTGGATCCAGCCACGAAACGCGATCAAGTTCAGGCCTTCGTGCTGCTCGCCCACTACGGCAAGGCACCGCGGGACGTCTTCGTCACGCTCCGCCAGCGCAACGTGACCGAGCCCCTGGCGTCGCGGAAGCTGACGCTCGCGCCGGGCGAGCGGGCACCCGTGGTCCTCACCTTCGAGCCCACGACCGGCGACCGCGGCACGGGGCTGGTGGTCGAGCTGTCGCCGGACGACGCCCTGCCGACGGACGACCGGGCCTACGCCCGGGTGCCGATGGGGCGGAAGATCCCGGTCGTGCTCGCCCCGGGCGACGGCGCCCCTTGGGTGAAGCGCGCGCTCTCCGCGGATCCGGACGTGGAGCTCCTGGGCGCGAGCCTCCAAGCGCTCTCTACAGCGGCGGTCCCCGATGACGCGCTCTTGGTGGTGGACGGCGCGTGCCCCGCACCGCTGCCCGGGGGCGACGTCTTGCTGTTGAACCCGCCGGCCGGCAAGTGTCGCACGGCGCTGGTGGGCGAGCCCCTCGAGAGGCCCAGCATCACGTCCTGGAGCGAGGCCGACCCGCGCTTGCGTTTTCTGACCTTGGATGGGGTGGAGGTCGCCCGCGCTCGCAAAATCGAAACTGAGGGGCAAGCAGACGCACTAGTGAAGACCCGCGAGGGCGTGCTGATCAGCGACGTGTCCTCTCCAGGCCGTACCGGCACGTTGGTGGGCTTCGACGTCGGCGACAGCAACTGGCCCCTGAAGGCGTCGTTCGTGCTGTTCGTCCGCAACGTGGTGGAGCTCGCGCGCTCCCATCGGGCCCGCGGCGTCACCGGCCCAGCACGCACCGGCGAGCCGATGACGGTGCGGGTGCCGCCCGACCTCACCAGCGTCGAGGTGGAGGATCCGGCGGGAAAGAAGCTGTCGATCCCCGCCAAGGCGGGGCTCACGGTGGTGCCCGAGGTGGCTCGGGCCGGCTTCTACTTCGTGAGCTGGAAGGGCGAGCGCCCGGGCAGCGTGCTGGTGGCCGCCAACCTCACCAGCGAGGTCGAGAGCAACATCGCCCCCAAGACCCTGCCGAGCGGAGGCGCCCCGGTCCGGGTCTCGGACGCGGCGTCGGTGGCGGACTCGCACACCGACTGGGCGTGGGTGCTCGCCGCCCTGGCCCTGGCGTTCATCGCGTTCGACGCCTGGTGGTTGACGCGACGGCCCCGGGTCGGCTCGCCGCTGGCGGTCGCGGCGCCGAAGCTGCCGGACCGCCCCGCGGCGCGAGGTGGGCGGTGATGCCTCCTGCCCTCGGTGCGCAGCTGCCTTGGCTGGCCCTCGCGCTCGGCTTGGTGGTCTTCGGCAGCTACCTCGGCTGGGCCCTGCGGCGCGCAGGGCTCGGGCGGCGGCCGCTGCTCCTCGGCCTGAGCCTGCTCGGCGTGTTGCCGGTGCTCTACCTGGGCCTGACCTGGGCGCGGGTGCTCTCGGAGCACTACGTCCGGTTCGAGCGCCCCCTCTTGGCCCTGCCGGCGGCCGTCGTGGTCGCCGCGATCGCTCACCGGCTGCTCGGCTTGTCGCCGCGCCAGGGCGCCGCCCGCCGCACGCTCACCGAGCTCCTGATTGGGTTTTCTGCGCTCGCTGCGGCCTTCGCGGTGTCCGGCGCGGAGCTCGGCAAGCCCCTCGATCGCCTCGCCATCCTGGTGGTCATCGACCGCAGCCGCAGCATCGACCTCGTCCCGGACGCCGACGCGCGGGTCCGAAGCGAGCTCCAGATCGCCGAGCTCGGCATGCGTGACGACGACCGCATCGGGACCCTCGCCTTCGCCGCCGAGGCCGCGGTCGAGGACCCGCTCAGGCCTCGGAGCCGCCTGCCGGCGCCCCAAAAGGTCGAGCTCGGGCGCGACGGCACCGACATCGCCGGAGCCATCCGCCGTGCTCTGGCCGAGGTCCCGGCAGACTCCGCCGCGCGCATCGTGGTGCTGAGCGACGGCGTGTCGACCCGGGGCGATCCGCTCGAAGCCGCCGCCGCCGCCGTCGCCGCCGGCATCCCGGTCGACGCGGTGCCCCTCGACCAGTCCAAGGTCCCCGACGTGCGCGTCGCCGCGCTGCGCATGCCCCCCCGGGCCAGCGAAGGGGAGACCATCGAGATGCGGATCGTGACCTCCGCCAGCGCCGAGACGCCGCTCGAGCTACGCATTTTCCGCGACGGACAGCTGCTCCGGAAGGGCAACGCCAAGGTCGCCGCCGGCGAGGACGTGCTGCGCCTCCGGGAGCAGGCGCCGGGACCGGGCCTGCACCGCTACGACGTCGAGATCACCGCGCTCGATCCGAAGCTCGACGTGCGGCCCGAGGACAACACCGGGTCCACCTTCGTGCGCGTCCGCGGCCAGGCCGCGGCCCTGGTGATGGAGCGCGATCCCAAGCTCGCCGGAGCCATGATCCGCGCGCTCGAGGCGGCTGCCTTCCGCGTGGACAGCGTCGGCCCGAGCAGCGTTCCCGCCGACATCGCGGGCTTCGCCTCCTACGACGTGCTGGTGCTCTCCGACATCCCGGCGCCCGATCTGTCCCCGACCCAGATCGACGCCCTCGCCAGCTACGTGCGCGATCTGGGCGGGGGCCTGCTCCTGATGGGAGGTGACAAGTCCCTCGGGCCGGGCGGCTACGGCAAGACCCCCATCGAGGAGGTCAGCCCGGTCTCCTTCGACCTGAAGCAGGAGCGCCGGCGCGCGAGCCTCGCGGAGGTGATCGCCATCGACTACTCCGGCTCGATGGCGATGCGCGCAGGGAAGCACACCAAGCTCGAGCTCGCCAACGAGGCGGCCGCGCGCTCGGCGGAGCTCCTGGGCACGGGCGATCGGCTCGGAGTCATGCACGTGGACACCGTGGTCAGCTGGACCGTCCCGCTCGGGCCGCTCACGGACAAGGCGGCCATCAGCAAGGCCATCCGCGCCGTGGGGCCCGGCGGCGGCGGCATCTACGTGGACCTCACCCTGCAAGCCGCCTACGCCGCCCTCGATCGCGAGAAAGTGAACCTCAAGCACCTGCTCCTGTTCGCGGACGGCTCCGACGCCGAGGAGCGCGCGGGGGCCTTCGGCCTGGTCGCGGGGGCGAAGTCCCGCGGCATCACCACCAGCGTCATCTCCCTGGGCCGCGGCTCCGACACGGCGGATCTCGAGAAGATGGCGCGCCTCGGCGACGGGCGCTTCTACCTGGTCGAGGACGCGGGCCGGCTCCCCAGCATCTTCGCTCAAGAGACCGTGCTCGCCGCCAAGAGCTCGATCAACGAGACCACCTTCAAGGCGGAGCCGGCCTCGCCCGGCGCTGCCACCCGAGGCATCGACCTCGGCGCGCTCCCGGTGCTCACCGGCTACGTGGTCACGATCCCGAAGGGGCGCGCGCAGGTCCACCTCAGGGGCCCCGAGGGGGATCCCATCCTGGCCACCTGGTCGATCGGCATCGGCCGCGCTGGGGCCTTCACCAGCGACTACAAGGACCGCTGGGGCCGCGCCTGGACCTCGTCGCCGGAGGCGTCGCGTCTGTTCGGCCAGCTCGCGCGCGATCTGACTCGACGCGCGGACGACCCGCGAGTGCGCCTCGAAGCCGACGCGGCCGGCGGCGAGCTGCACGTGCGAGCGAACCTGGTCGGCGACGACGGGCGCGCCGAGAGCTTCCGCCGGCTCAAGGCCCGCGTGGCGGGTCCCGACGGGTTCCAGCGCGAGATCCCCCTCGAGGCCGTGGGCGCCGGCGCCTACGCCGCGACCATCCCGCTCTCGCGCCCGGGCGCCTACATCGCGACGGCAATCGACGAGATCGCCGGCGACGCCGTCGCGACCACCGGGGCGGTGCTGAGCGCCGGCGAAGAGCTTCGGCCGACGGGCACCGACCGCGGCCTGCTGACCCGCGTCGCCGAGATCACCGGCGGACAGGTCCGCGACACGCTCGCCGGCATCTTCAAGGAGCGCAGCGTCAAGCGCTTCGCCTACACCAGCCTGACTCCGCCGCTCTTGCTCCTCGCCGCGCTCGCGCTGCTGTTCGGGGTCGGCGCGCGCAAGCTCGCCTTGCCGGAGCGCCTGAGCTCGCTCCCGGCCCGGTGGCGGGCGCGGGCGCGCGCGCGGGAGGCGCGCACCCAGGCCGCGGCCGAAGCGCGCGCGGAAGAGTCCCGAGCAGCCACCAGCACGCTGGGCGCGCTTCGGGAGCGCAAGCACGAGCGCGGTGCGGAGCTCCCGCACCCCCGCGTCACGACCGACGCCGCCCCCCCCAGCGTGCCTCGCTTCGGCCACGCGACCCCTGCCCCGCGACCGGTCGTCGCCCCGCCACCGGCGCACGCGGCCCAGGCCGGCGCCGAGCCTGCGGCGGGGCCAGCTTCCTCCCGTCAGATGAGCGCCGCCGAGATCCTGCTGGCACGCCGGCGCGGACGACGGAAGTAGATGCGAACCCCGCCGGGCATTCTCGGACGCCAAAGCGCGCAACACGGGGCTACTATCCCCGGCGCTCGCATGAGGTCCCTCTGCCTGCTCGCCCTCGCTGCCGCATGCTCCCGCGGGCCGGAGCCCTGCGCCTCCGCCGGCGTCTGCCCCGAGGGTCAGGAGTGCCTGGCCAACCGCTGCGTGGTCGCCGGCGGCGATCCGGTGCCCGCGGATAGCCACCGCTTGGTGCTCGAGCCCGAGCAGATGGCCGTGGTGGGCAACGCCGCGACCGAGCCCGGCGAGCTGCCGGCTGCGGTCACCTTCGGCGGCGGCGCGAACGGCACCTCGACGCTGTACCTGAAGTTCCCGCCGGTCTGGCGCCACAAGCGGCGCATCGAAGCCGCGTTCCTGATCCTCGAGCCGATGCCGGCGACCTTCGGCAGCGCCGAGGACGTCGCCGTGGACGTGTGGCGCGTGCGAGAGCGCTGGGAGCCGAGCTCCCTCACCCGGATCGAGCAGCCCGAGCTCGGCCCGCCGCGCAGCCGCGGCCTCGCGCGCTCCACGCCCCCGAGCCCGCTGCGCGTCGACGTGACGGCGCTGGTGACTCACCTCGCCGAAAACGCCGGAAGCGACCACGGGATCGCGCTCCGCGCCGGCTCCGGCGACAGCGCCGGCGCGAGCTTCGCGACCGGCACGAGCGGCGGAAGGAGCCCGCGCCTGGAGATTTACGTGAGGTGAGGTTCCATCGGCGATGAAGTCGCTCTAACGTCCCGGCGATGTCCGACACGCTGCTCCAGGTGGAGCACCTGACGACGGCGTTCCATACCGACCGCGGGACGCTCCGCGCGGTGGACGACGTGTCGTTCAGCGTGAAGAAGGGCAAGACCCTGGCGGTCGTCGGCGAGAGCGGCTGCGGCAAGAGCGTCACGGCGCTGTCGATCATGCGCTTGGTCCCGTCGCCCCCCGGCAGCATCGAGCGGGGCAAGATCGACTTTCTGGGCAAGGACCTGGTCGGGCTGCCGGAGAAGGAGATGCGCAGCGTCCGCGGCGACAAGATCTCGATGATCTTCCAGGAGCCGATGACGTCGCTGAACCCGGTGTACTCCGTGGGCGCGCAGATCGTCGAGGCCATCCGCATCCACCGCAAGGTGAGCCGGCGCGCGGCGCGTGACCGCGCCCTGGAGATGCTGAAGCTGGTCGGCATCCCGAGCCCCGCGGAGCGCATCGACGCCTACCCGCACCAGCTGTCCGGCGGGATGCGCCAGCGCGTGATGATCGCCATGGCGCTGGCCTGCGATCCGGCGCTGCTCATCGCCGACGAGCCGACGACCGCCCTCGACGTGACGATCCAAGCGCAGATCCTCGACCTGCTCCGGCGCCTCCAGGAAGACCTGGGCATGAGCATCCTGTTCATCACCCACGACCTGGGTGTAGTGGCCGAGTTCGCCAGCGACGTGGTGGTCATGTACGCCGGCCGCGTGGTCGAGACCGGCAGCGTCGAGCAGATCTTCGCCGACCCGCTGCACCCCTACACTCGAGGGCTGCTCGCCAGCGTCCCGCCCATGGACTCGTCGCAGGACGCGGGCAAGCCCCGGAGGCTCCCCACCATCGACGGCGTGGTGCCCGATCTGGCCAAGCTGCCGGCGGGTTGCCGCTTCGCCGACCGTTGCGCGCTCTACGCCAGTGGTCCTGACGGCGCCGAGCGCTGCACCAACGAAGAGCCCGAGCTCTCCCGCGTCGCCGAGGACCGCAGCGTGCGCTGCCACTTCGCGAAGGGGGCGAATTGAGCGAGCCCGACGACAAGGAGAAGAACGGCGGTAACGACGAGCTCGGGAGCGCTGCGCTCTGGGAGCCGCCGGCGGAAGAAGCGGCTGCGGCGGTGGCCGGGGCACCCGACGCCGCGGAGGCGCCGCGCGAGAAGAAGAAGACGCTGCTCCAGGTCGAGCGCCTGGCGAAGTTCTTCCCGGTCAGGAAGGGCCTGCTCGGCCGCACCAAGCTGGTGCGCGCGGTGGACGGCGTGACCTTCTACGTGCGCTCCGGCGAGACGCTCGGCCTGGTGGGGGAGAGCGGCTGCGGCAAGAGCACGCTGGGCCGCACCGTGCTGCGCCTGATCGAGCCGACCTTCGGCCGCATCGTCTTCGACCAGAAGGACATCACGCCGCTCTCCCAGGCCCAGCTGCGCCCGCTCCGGCGGCGCATGCAGATCATCTTCCAGGATCCGTACTCGTCGCTGAACCCACGCATGACCGTCCGCGCCATCGTGGGAGAGGCGCTCAGCATCCACAAGCTGGCGAGCTCGCGCTCGGAGGAAGAGGCCAAGGTCGAGGCCCTGCTCACGCGGGTGGGCCTCCGGCCCGAAGCGATGCACCGCTACCCCCACGAGTTCAGCGGCGGCCAGCGCCAGCGCATCGGCATCGCCCGGGCGCTCGCCGTCGAGCCGGACTTCATCGTCTGCGACGAGCCCATCAGCGCCCTGGACGTGTCGATCCAGGCGCAGATCGTCAACCTGCTGCTCGACCTACAGGACGAGTACAAGCTCTCGTACCTGTTCATCTCCCACGACCTCAAGGTGGTCGAATACGTGAGCCGGCGCGTCGCCGTGATGTACCTCGGCAAGATCGTCGAGGTCGCCCGGGCCGCCACGCTCTACGAAAAGCGCCACCATCCTTACACGCGCGCGCTGCTCTCGGCCATCCCGGTCCCCGATCCGGCCCGCCGCCGCCTGCGCATCTTGCTCGAGGGCGACGTCCCGAGCCCCATCGATCCACCGACCGGCTGTAGCTTCCACCCGCGCTGCCCCAGGGCGGAGAAGGGCAAGTGCGACGTCGAGAGCCCGCCTTTGCAGGAGATTGAGAAGGGCAGCCATCACCGCGTGGCGTGCTGGAATCCTTATGTTTGAATTTTCGTTTGCGATCACGCCTGCACTGGCGTCAGGCGATCGTGGCTCGCTGATGCATGCCGGCGCTGGCCTCGCCAGTATTCTCGTGCGTCTGGGTCTCAGTGGCCGATCGGGATCTGATCTTGGCAAGATCCAAGATGCTGTGCCGGAGGCCGCTCGCGCGGCCGCGCCGCTTCGCGGCGGAGAATTTCTCATTCTCGCTCGCGCACGTGTCAGCGCCTGGCGGCTCTTCCCACCTGCAACATGCCGGCGCTGGCCTCGCCAGTATTCGCGGGCGTCTGGGTCTCAGTGGCCGATCGTGATCTGATCTTGGCCAGACCCACGACGTAGTGGCGGAGGCCGCTCGCGCGGCCGCGCCGCTTCGCGGCGGAGAACTTCTCATTCTCGCTCGCGCACGTGTCACCGCCTGGCGGCTCTTCCCACCTGCAACATGCCCGCGCTGGCCTCGCCAGTAATCTCGGGCGCCACGCCTCTTTGGCGGATCGTGATCTGAGCGTGGCAAGACCCGGGAGGTGATCCCGGGGCCGCTCGCGCGGCCGCGCCGCTTCGCGGCGGAGAATTTCTCATTCTCGCTCGCGCACGTGTCACCGCCTGGCGGCTCTTCCCACCTGCAACATGCCCGCGCTGGCCTCGCCAGTATTCTCGGGCGCCACGCCTCTTTGACGGATCGTGATCTGACCGTGGCAAGACCCGGGAGGTGATCCCGGGGCCGCTCGCGCGGCCGCGCCGCTTCGCGGCTGGCTCACCCGTCAGGTCTTCAGAGCGCGAGGCGGGACACCGAGGCGAACCACCAGTTCGTCCAGTACACCGCGCCTTGGGCGACCGCGATACCCGTGGGCAGCATCTCGCCCTCGGCGAGCACCTCTTTCTTCGACCCGCCGGCTTTGGGCGCGCGCTGCACGCGGCCCTGGATGGTGCAGCCGGTCGTGACGCAGGCCCCCCAGCTCGTCCAGTACACGTGAGCCTCATCGACGGCGATGGCCTGGGGCGCTTGATCGGCGGCATCGGTCGCTTTTGCGACGTACTCCGGCGCAGCCCCGACGAACGCCATTCGATGGATGTCGCCCTCCGCGGTGCTCCAATAGACGTGGGTCGCGTCGGTGGCCAGGGGCCCCGGCGAGAACTGATCCAACACGAGGGGCTCGACGGTCTTCAGCGTTGGGCTGGGCGAGTCGCCCAGGTCGACCGCGATTCGGCTGACGGTGCCATCCAGGAACCCGGGGCCGTTTCCCATCGTGGTGAGGTAGAGAGCGCCGCCGCTCACGGCGAGCGCGCGGGGATTCGGGAGCGGTCCGGTCAGCGGCCAGCTCTTGTTGCCGACCAGGTACACCTGCTTCACGGTGGTGCCACCGACGTAGAAGGCATGCTTCCCGGACACCGCGACTCCGTGCATCGTCACCGGGTCACTGACGAGCGACGAGACCGCCCCACCCTCCTTGTTGACCGCCTTGAGCTCCCCTTCGGCCGACGTCCAGTAGACGGTGGTCGAGTCGCTCGCGAGGGCGACGACCTCCGTGGACCCGCCAGGGTCGAGACGCTCGAAGTTCTTGCCGTCGAGGTCCATGACCCACAACGCCCCCGTCAGCACCGACTTCCCCAGATCTCCGGAGTCCCCGACGAACAAGTGAAGACCGTCGGCGACCAGCGGACCCAGAGTGCCCGAGGTCGAGCTCGAGCCCGGCTTGGAGAAGACCACCGCGGGCTGACACTTGCCGGCCACGCATCCTCCTCCCAGGCAGGAATGGCCGCACGAGCCGCAGTTGTTCTCGTCCGTGAGGACACCGCCGTCGTTGCACGGCGGCGTGCCCGCCGCTCCTCCGCTCGCGCCAGCGCTGCTCGATGCGCCGCTGGCGCCGCTGGTACCGCCGGCGCCGGCGCCCCCGGCTCCCGTCTTCGAGTGCTCCGTGGTGGAGGTGCAGGCAAACGCGACGGCGAGCGGCACCAACAGCGACGACACGCGCAGCCAGCTCACGACCATACTCACCAATATACACCCCGTTGGAGGTCCGTAGCCACTAGACCTTTCGCGGCCCGGACGAGGCGAAGTGCCATGATCGCGTCTCGTGTCGCAGATGATGGAGCGGTGAGCTACGCTCGCACGGTGAGCAGCATGCGCTCGCAACCGCGGTCGCACCTACTCGACTACTGGCCGGACGCCGACGAGTAGAGAACGAGCGCAATGGCGCGCTCCCTGCGCGGGTGACGTGAACCAGCCCCTGCCCTAAGCTCCCCGCCATGCCCAAGACCATCCGCATCCACCAAACCGGCGGGCCCGAGGTGCTCTCGCTCGACGAGGTCGCGCTGCCCGAGCCGGGACCGGGTCAGGCGCTGGTGCGCCACCGCGCCATCGGGCTGAACTTCATCGACACCTATCACCGGAGCGGCTTGTATCCCCTCCCCGCCCTGCCCCACGGCATCGGCATGGAAGCGGCCGGCGTGGTCGAGAGCATCGGGCCGGGCGTGACCGAGGTGAAGGTCGGCGATCGCGTGGCGTACGCCGGCGGTCCGCCGGGAGCCTACGCCGAGGCGCGCCTGATCCCCGCCGATCGCCTGGTGCACGTCCCGCCGTCGGTGTCCGACGAGCAGGCCGCCGCGATGATGCTCAAGGGCATGACCGTCGAGTACCTCACGCAACGCTGCCGGCCGGTGCGGAGCGGCGAGACCGTCTTGTTCCACGCCGCGGCGGGCGGAGTGGGTCTCATCGCCTGCCAGTGGCTCCGTCACCTCGGCGTCACCGTCATCGGCACCGTCGGCTCCCGCGAGAAGGCGGAGCTGGCCCGGGCCCACGGCTGCGCGCACACCATCGTGTACACGGAGGAAGACTTCCCGAAGCGCGTGCGCGAGCTGACCGGCGGCGCCGGCGTGCCGGTGGTATTCGACTCCGTCGGGAAGAGCACCTTCCTGGGCTCCCTCGACTGCCTGTCCCCGCGCGGCATGCTGGTCGGCTTCGGCAACGCCTCCGGCAAGCCGGACCCCTTCGACATGCAACTGCTCTCGACCAAGGGCTCCCTCTACCTCACTCGCCCCACGCTGATGGCCTACACGGCCAAGCGCGAGGAGCTGATCGCGAGCGCCAACGCCCTGTTCGACGTGGTCGCTCGGGGCATCGTGAAGATCGACATCACCCGGCGCTGGCCGCTCCGCGAAGCAGAGCAGGCTCACCGCACCATGGAGGCGCGGCAGACCGTCGGCTCGTGTCTGCTCGAGCCCTGAGCCCCGTGCAGGAGCGCAAGAAGGTGCTGAACGAGCGCGCCGGAGCGGCGAGCTGAGAAGCGCATGCCGCGAGCACTGCTCTGCTTCGTGCCGCTCGCGCTCGCCGCGGCCTGTGGGGACGACACCTCCGAGGTCGCGGCGACGGGTGGAACCGCTGGCAGCGGCGGCAGCGCCGGCAGCGGCGGCAGCGCCGGCGGCGGCGGCTCCGGCGGCGACGCCTCCGCCGATGCGCCGGCCTGCCCCGGCGCCCCGACCCTGCACACCTTCGTCGCCCTCGGCCCGAGCGAGCAGGTGCTGAATCCGGGACGCGGCTTCCACGACTTCGTCGATCTCGCCTCGACCGACGACTTCCAGGGGGTGCGCGCCGCGGGCCGCACGCTGGCCTACGCCGGCGTGTCGCTCCTCGACTACCTCGACGCGCCCATCCCGAGCGGCTTCCTGAGCCAGCTCTCCGCGGGCCTCGACCGGGTCCGCGCCGCCAAGATCAAGGTGATCCTGCGCTTCGTGTACCGGAACGACATGGCGGCTCCCAACGACGCGAAGCTGCCGCGGATCCTCGAGCACATTCAGGCTCTCGCCCCGCTCTTGAAGCAGCACGCTGACGTGATCGCGGTGCTCGAGGCGGGCTTCATCGGTCCGTGGGGCGAGTGGCACTCGAGCAGCAACGGCCTCGACACCGACGCCGCAGCCAAGAAGGCGATCCTGGACGCGCTGCTCGCCGCGACTCCCGCCGACATGTTCGTGCTCGTGCGCCGCTGGAGCTTCAAGCACGACCACGCGGGAGGTCCCGTCACCGCGGCCCAGGCCTTCGACGGCACGCCGGTCTCGCGCCTCGGGCATCACAACGACTGCTTCCTGGCCAGCGACGACGACATGGGCACCTACCCGTCCGGGCAGGCCGCCGCGTGGAAGGCGCTGATCGGAGAGGACACGCGCTTCGTGCCCATCGGTGGCGAGACCTGCGCGGACTACCCCGCGCGCACGACCTGCAAGGTCGCCGTGCCCGAGATGAGCCAGCTCCGCTGGTCCTTCCTGAACGCGGTCTACCACCCCGCCGCCCTCGCCCGCTTCCAGAGCGAGGGTTGCTACGACGAGATCGCGAGCCGGCTCGGCTATCGCCTGGTGCTCGAGTCGGCGACCTTCCCGGAGACGGCGAGCCCCGGCTGCGCGCTGCCCCTGTCGGTGAAGCTCCGCAACGACGGCTTCGCCGCGCCCTATCACGCGCGCGAGCTCGAGCTGATCCTCGATGGCCCGACCCGCTTCGTGGCCAAGCTCCCGGTCGATCCGCGGCGCTTCGACGCCGGCAGTCACGCTTTCGACGTCTCGGTGCCCCTGCCAGCGTCCCTGCCGCCGGGCAGCTACTCGCTGGCGCTCCGGCTGCCGGATCCTGCGCCCGCGCTGCGCGAGATCCCGGAGTACGCCATCCGCTTCGCGAACGCCACGGGCTGGGACGCGACGACCGGAACGAACTTGCTCTCCGCGGACCTGTCGCTGACGCCCTGAGCCAGTCGGCTCACTTGGATGATGCGGGAGGCGCGACAGCCAGCGCCGGCGCCGGCCCCGGCTTGCACTCCACCACGCTGAGCTCCATCGCGAGCCCCCTCGGACGCGCCAGGAGCAGGCGGCCCCGCGCGAGCGCGAGCAGCTCCGCGCTGCGCACGACGGGCTCGGGCCCGAGGGAGTCGAGCAGGCTCGCGCTGGCGTTCACCGCTCCGATGCGGGTGGCGTCGCTCACGCTGCCGAGCGAGAGCCAGCCGTGCGGCGCGCTCGGGTCCTTCGGCGCCGAGTCCACCAGGAGCGCGGGCGCCCCCACGCCCGGCCCCTCGTCGTCGAGCAAGTGGCGCTCCACGGAGCCGTCCGCCCGCACCCTCCCCAGGTGGATGCGGCGCTCCTCGGCGCCCGGCGCCGAGTCGTCGTCGCGCCAGGAAAGGAGCGCGGAGCCATCTGCCCCCGGCGCCAAATCGAACACCAGCACGTGCGCGTTCTTCGGCGTGACCGGTTTGGGCTCGCCGAGCGCCACCCCGTTCTGATCGAGCGGCACCGCGGCGAGGTAACGCTCTCCGAGCTCGACCACCGCGGGCTCCGAGACGTCCGCGGACGCGCTCGGCGCCGGGCCAGCCGCAGGCTTCGGCGGCAAGGTCTTCTGTTTGGGGGTGATTGCGCGCGCCACCCAGGCCGCCCAGAAGCCTCCCGGCCGGCGGACGATGCGCGGCGACTCCGCGTCCTCGCTGGGCGTCGAGACGATGCGCTTCTTGGTGACGTTGGAGACGTCCTTGCGCGCGAAGCTCGCGGTGACGATCACGCCGTGCTTGTCCGTCGCGCTCCACTCGTCCCAGATGGCCACGCCCCGCTCGGGCCCGAGCTCCAGGCCGGCGACCCGGGACTCGTCCCGGCTCTCGGCGATCTCGGCGCCCAGCACCACGCCGAGCTTGCCGGCGCTGGGCTTGATGGCAGCGAGCTTGAGCAGCTCGCCGCCCGCGTCGGTGTCGTGGACCAGCGCGATCAGGTCGTCCTCGAACGCGGCCAGCTCCGGGGGCTCCGGGTTGGCGTGGAGCTTGCCGAGCTCCGCCACGCGCCCCGTCCCGGCCTCGGCGTCGAGCAGGGCCACGAGCGCGGTGGTCTTCCCCGCCTGCATCGAGAGCGCCGACACCGCGAAGCCGTCGCCGAACGAGAGGCCCCGGCCGATCTCCACCGCGAACGGCAGCGCCGGTTGGTCGGTGCCGTCATCCTCTTCCTGCCCGGAGTCGGGTGCCTCGGCGCCGCGCTCACCCAGCGTGAAGCTCTTGCCCGGGAACGGCTCGCTGCAGCGGGGCGACGCGCTGACCGGTGCTGCCGACGCGCTCGGGGCCGCGCTCGGAGCGCTCTCCGGCACGCGGCGTTTGCAGGCGGAAAAACAGGCGAGCGCCGCGCAAATCGCCAGGGGCGGTCCGAAGCTCGGGCGCGAATTGCAAAGCATGGCTCGGCGGCGCATGATGCCTCGCCCGAGCGGGGTGTGCCAGCGAATGCCGAAGCGCGAGCTGACTCAGCCTTACGAACCGAATCCCGCGCTTCGAGCGCTGTATCGCCGGTTCTTCGATCGCATCCAGGTGGACGAGTCCTGGGTGGACGACGTCCGCCGTCTGGCCGATCGGGGCAGCGTGGTCTACGTGCTCCGGAACCTCAACTTCATCGATTTTCTGGCGCTCGACCACCTGACCAAACGCTTCGCGTTGCCCCAGGTCCGCTTCGCCAACGACCTCGGCCTGTGGATCCTGAACCCGATGGGCAAGGGCTGGCTCAACGCCATCTTTCCGCGACGCGACGTGAGCGCCTCCGACGAGCTCGCCGACGCCCTCACCCGCGGCGGCTCCGCGGCGCTGTTCTTGAAGCGCCCGCCCGGCGTGCTCGACGTGGCGGCGGGCGGCAGCCACGGGCGCGGGCTCACGGAGGGCGACGACCTGGTCCGCACGCTGATCCGCCTTCAGAACCGCCAGGACCGCCCCATCCTGCTCGTTCCTCAGGTCTTCGTCTGGAGCAAGGAGCCCGACACCCGCGGCAAGGGCTCCTTCGACTTCGTGCTCGGCCCCCGCGAGTGGCCCAGCCCCGTGCGCACGGTCGGACAGTTCCTCTACAACTACAAGCACGTCGCGCTGAAGGCCGGGGACGCGCTCGACCTCCGGGCGTTCCTCGCCAAGGAGAGCTTGAGCGAGGACGTCGCGGTGCGGCGCATCACCTACGCGATGTTGGCTCGTGTGGAGCGCGAGCGGCGCAGCGTGACCGGCCCCGCCGAGAAGGCCCCCGATCGCGTGCGCATGGAGATCCTCAGGACGCCGCGCCTGCGCGGCATCATCGAGGATCTGGCCGGCGAGAAGCCGACCGACCGCTACGTGATCACGGCCCGGGCCCTGAGCATGCTGAGGGAGCTCCAGGCGACGCCGGACATGGCCGCCATCAAGGGGCTCGAGGCGATCTTCGATCGCGTCTTCCACCGCATCTACGCCGGCATCGAGTACGACAAGACCGAGATCGAGCGGGTGCGCGAGGCGGCCAAGCAGGGCTCGCTGGTGCTCCTGCCCAGCCACAAGAGCCACATCGACTACCTGATCCTGAGCTACGTCTTCAACGAGTCGAACCTCCAGCTGCCGCTGATCGCCGCGGGCGAGAACCTGAACTTCTTCCCCGTCGGCACCATCTTCCGCCGGAGCGGCGCGTTCTTCATCCGCCGCTCGTTCAAGGGCGACAAGCTCTACACGGCGGTCGTGGACGCCTACATCCGCCGGCTGATCCGCGACGGCTACCCCATCGAGCTGTTCCTGGAGGGCAGCCGCAGCCGGACCGGCAAGCTGCTCTCGCCGAAGTTCGGCCTACTGAACATGATCGTGGACGCGGCGCTGGCGGTGCCGCAGCGCACCACGTACTTCGTGCCGGTCAGCATCGGCTACGAGCGCATCGTCGAGGCCGGCAGCTACGTGCACGAGATGGCCGGCGGCGAGAAGAAGAAGGAAGACGCCACGGATCTCTTGCGGGCGCCCGAGGTGCTGCGCCACCGCTACGGGCGCATCAACCTTCAGTTCGGCCAGATCCTGAGCCTCTCCGAGCTGGCGCAGGAGCTCGGGACGGATCTCGGGCGCATCAGCTCGCCGGCCAAGCGCCGCGCGCTGGTGACACGGCTCGGCAACCGGGTGATGGACGAGATCAACCAGGTCACCGCCGTGACCCCCGGCGCGCTCACCGCCATGGCGCTGCTCACGCACCCGCGCCGCGGCATCCCGTTCACCGAGCTGGTGGAGCGTGCCACCCAGCTGCTCTCGGTGCTCGCGTCGATGGGCGCGCGGGCCACGCCCGGCGCCGTCACCCCCTCGGGCACGCTGCGCGCCGAGGCCATCCGCGAGGCCGCCCAGATGTTCGCGGACGCCGAGCTCGTGGACGTGCACACGCCGCTCGGCGAAGGGGTGAAGGAGAAGCGCTCGCGGGCCATCGAGGACGAGTCCATCCTCACGCCCGTCGAGAAGAAGCGCCTGGTGCTCGACACCTCCAAGAACATCATCATCCACTTCTTCGTCGAGCGGGCGCTGGTCGCGGTGGCCCTGCTGGTCTCGCCGGGCCCTCCCGTCGCCGAGGACACGGTGCGCGAGCGCGTCCAGACCCTGTCGCGGCTGTTCAAGCACGAGTTCCGCTTCCGCGCCGACGCGCCCTTCGACGCCATCTTCGACGAGACGCTGCTCGGCATGCAGGAGAGCGGCGCGCTCGGGCGAGACGCGAGCGGCGCGCTCGTGCCCGGCCCGGGTGCCGGTGGCTGGTCGGGCCGCGAGTGGCTCGAGCTCTACGCAGCCATCGTGGTGAGCTTCCTGGAGGGCTACCGCGTGTCCGCCCGGGGGCTCGCGCTGTTGCTCAAAGGCGCCGCCAGCGAGAAGGAGCTCACCAAAAAGAGCCTGGCGCTCGGCAATCGCATGTTCTTCGCCGGCGAGCTCTCGCGGCGGGAGTCGGTGAGCAAGCCGCTGGTCGAAAACGCGCTCGCCTCGTTCGTGGACCAGGGCTACATCATGAAGAGCGAAGGCAAGCTGGAGCTGACCGACACCTTCGCGACCCAGAAGGCCGTGGCCACCATCGAGAGCAAGATCGCGCTGTTTTTGGGTGAGGACGGCGCATGAGACGCGCGCTCTGGCCGTGCCTTGTCTTCGCGACCGGCTGCGTCGGGACGCCCACCCCACTGGCCCCGAACGTGGACGGCTCCGTGGGCGTTCCACACGCCGGCGTGCTCCGCGGCGCGGAGGAGCTGCCGGTGAAGGGTCCCGGCTTCGTGCGCTACCGGCCGAAGAGCCCGAACTACTGGGGCAACCCGCGGCTGGTGCGCAGCATCACCGGCATCGCGGCCAAGGTCAAAGATGCCGTGCCCGGCGGCGCGCCGCTGGTAGTCGGCGATCTCTCGGCCCGCCACGGCGGCAAGATCCCCGGGCACCGCTCGCACCGCACCGGCCGCGACGTCGATCTCCTGTTCTACGTGACGACGCCCTCCGGCGCGCCGGTGCCGAGCCCCGGCTTCGCCAAGATCGGCACCGACGGCCTGGCCCAGGTGAAGGACGAGCACTTCGTGCGCCTGGACGTCGAGCGCAACTGGCTCCTGGTCAAGGAGCTGGTGAGCTCGGAAGAAGCCCAGGTGCAGTGGATGTTCGCGAGCCGCGGCGTCGAGGCCCTGCTCATCGACTACGCCCGCGCCCGCGGGGAGCCCCTCGAGATCATCTGGCGCGCGGAGACCATGCTGCTCGAGCCCGGCGACTCGAGCCCCCACGACGACCACGTCCACGTGCGCATCGCCTGCTCCGCGGAGGAAGAGGCGGCGGGCTGCGAAGGCGGCGGGCCGCGCTGGGAGTGGCTCCGGAGCCTGCCGCCCCTCGGCGAGCTCGACGCGCAGACGCTCGGCGAGATCGCCCGCGACGACCCCTTCGGCCTGGAGGCCGCGGCGCTGGAAAGCGCAGCCGCCGGCGGAGATGCCTGAGAAGGGCAAGCTGCTCGAGGGTGACTGCCTCGAGCTCGTGCCCAGGCTGGTGCGCCGCGCCACGGAGCGCTTCGACCTGGTGTACGTCGATCCGCCGTTCAACACGGGGCTCGCGCACCGGGCGCGCGGCAAACAGGGCGCGCGCATCCGCGGCGAGCACGCCTACGCCGACGCCTGGGGCGGTCTCGACGCCTTCCTGGGCATGCTGGAGCCGCGGCTCGCGGTGCTCCGCGACGTGCTCGCCGAGACCGGCAGCCTGTGGCTGCACCTCGACCACCGCACGGTCCACGACGCGAAGGTGCTCGCCGATCGCGTGCTCGGCCGCGGCGCGTTCAAAGGCGAGATCGTCTGGGTGCCCGGCAACGGCGCGCGCGGCCGGCGCGGCCCCAGCGTGACCCACCAGACCATCCTGGTCTACGCGCCCGGGCGCGAGATGCTCTGGAACCACCAGGACCCGTGGCTGCGCGAGCCGTTCGCGTCCGTGAGCCAGAAGATGCACTTCAAGAACCAAGACGCGAGCGGGCGTCGCTACCGCGACCGCACCATCGCGGGCAAGACGTATCGCTACTACGCCGACGTCGGACGCCAGCTCGGCAGCGTCTGGAGCGACTGCCCCGCCATGCGGGCGAACACCCCGCTCAACCCCGAGACCACCGGCTACCCGACGCAGAAGCCCGAGCGCCTGCTGGAGCGCATCGTGCGCGCGACGACTCGCGAGGGCAGCCGCGTGCTCGATCCGATGTGCGGCAGCGGCACCACGCTGGCGGTGGCGGCGCGCCTCGGCCGGCGCTGGGTCGGCGTCGATCGGAGCCCGGTGGCGCTGGCGATCGCGCGGGCGCGCCTGGGCGTGTGAGGGGTCAAACGCGCGGCTGGGAGCCGGTGCGGTGCAGGGGCAGCTCCTTCACGACGCGGAACCCGAGGCCCATGCCGCGCGTGAGCCCGTAGAGCCCGCCGCGAGAGGCGGCACGAGTCCAGCTGGCGTCGCCGCTCCACAGCCCCGAGCGCACCATGCGAAAGCCGGACTCTCCGCGCCCGGTATGCGGGTCCGGCTCGGGCTCGGCGTCGAGCTCGGCGGCGGTCTTCTCCCCGAAGAGATCGCCGACCCACTCCCGCATGCCACCGGCCAAGTCGCGAACGCCGTAGGGCGAGACGTCCTTCGGGAAGGAGCCGATGGGCTCGGGTTGCTGCAAGAACGGACGCGAGTCGCGCATCTTGCAGAAGGTGGCGTCGAAGTGGTCACCCCAGGGGAAGAAGCGCCCGTCGGCGCCGCGAGCGGCCTTCTCCCACTCGACCTCGCTGGGCAAGCGAATCGGTGCACCGGTCCGCGCCGACAGCCAGCGGCAGTAGGCACGAGCGTCGAACCAGTCCACCAGGCTCACCGGGAGCCGCCAAAGGTGACCCTCCTCCGGAGGAAACAGCTTGCGCGCCTCGCCCTCGATGATGTCGGGTAGCGGCTCCCACGCCCCGGTTGGCCCGCGCCGCACGGCCATGCCCTCGGAGCCCCGCACGTCGTGCGGCGCGCGCTTCTGCGCGAGCCCCAGATCACTCTCGTTCAGCTCGTCCAGGAGCTCGCAGTACTCCCGGATGGTCACCGGGAACTCGGCGATGGCGAAGTCACCGACGAACACGTCCTGGCGCGGGATCGGGTCGATGGCGTCGGGGTCGCCGCCCAGTGTGACCGTCGCGCCGGGAACGTAGATGAACCCGGGACCGATCTCGTCGTCGCGGTAGAGCGTGACCCGGCCGTCGTGGCGACTGCCGCGCCCGAGCGCGACCGGGTAGCGAACGTCCCGATAACCCGGCGCCTTGAGCACGATCAGGTAGCTGCCCGGATCGAGACGCACGTCCGACAAGGGCGTGCGTCCGAGGAAGCGCTCGGCACCGGCCGTGAGCACTCGGTCCTGCTCGGTGTAGCGCTGCGCGAAGACCTGAGCGCCGGGTGGGTCGGAGCTCAGGCTGAGGCGCGCCTCCGCGCGGAGGAGCGCGCCGAAGTGCCCGGTGTCGTGCTCGAGCACGAGCGCCTCGTAGTAGATCTGCGCCGCCGGGCGGCGCTCGGCCTCGGCCGAGATGGCCCGGGACCAGTACAGCTCCGCCAGACCTTGGTGAGCCGGCTGGCACTCCGAGTCGTAGCCGAGCGCCTTGGTGTAGAGCTCGATGGCCTGAGCCAGAGCCAGCGCCCCCTCGCGATCGGCTTCGGCGATGCGGTCCTCGATGCGCCAGGCGGCGCGCTTGCGCTCGACCGACTCCCAGGCGGCGATCTCCTTGGCGACGGCGCGGGCCACGCCGCCGAGCTGCCGGCGCTCCGCTTCCAGCTCCTGGTAGCGACGGACGGGCTCCGTCGCCTGCTCGCACAGGCGCAGCGCTTCTTCGCGGCGGCGCTCTCGCTCCTTGGCGCCTTCGAGGAACTCCTCGACACGCTCCGCCACGAGGTCCGCGCTCTTGGGGCGTTCGCCGGGCGCTCGCGCCATCAGCGAGAGGCAGAGGTCCTCGAGCAGGAGCGGGCACGACGCTGTCAGCTGGCGGGGTGGCGTCGCGCCTTTCTCGTACGCCTGGACCATCTTGTGCGCGTCGGCGGCGAAGCCGAACGGGTGCTTGCCGGTCAGGATCTCGTAGAGGATCACCCCGAGCGCGAACAAGTCGCTGCGCTGGTCCACTTCGCTCCACAACCCGAGCGCGACCTCGGGGGCCAAGTAGCCAGGCGTCCCGCCCGTGGGAGAGCCAAATGCGGGCGGTGGCTGCGAGCCGCGCAGGTGTTGGCGCACCACGCTGTCACGGTGCAGCTTGGCGAGCCCCCAATCGGCCAAGTACACCTCGCCGAAGTCGCCGAGCAGGATGTTGTCCGGCTTGATGTCACCGTGGAGCACACCGCGGGCGTGCGCATACGCGAGCGCGCGACAGACCTGCACGAATGCGCCGAGCAAGCGCACCATGGGCCACTGCTCGCGGAGCTGGGGCCGGTCCAGCACGTCCCCCAGCGACTGCTTCTTGACGACCCGCATGGTGTAGAAGGGCTGGCCGTCGTCGAGCGCGCCCAGGTCGTACACCGGCACGATGTTCGGGTGCTCCAGCTGGGCGGTGATGCGCGCCTCCTGGAGGAAGCGGCGGATCATCGGCCGATCCGGGTCCGGCTTCTGCATCGTCTTCAGCGCCACGATGCGGCCGATCTCGCGATCGAGCGCCGCGACCACCTTGCCCATCCCGCCGCGGCCAAGGGGCTCGACCGTCGAATACCTCGGGCCCTCGAAGCGACCGGGGAGCAGGCTGATCTCCCGGCGCGATGGGCCGGTGCCGAGCTCCACGCTGACGGGCGGGTCGCCTTCGTCCCCGGGCACCGTCGCGCGCTCCGACGCGATGGGGGCCGCGACTTGCGGGAACGCCTGGAGCGTGGCGACCGCTTCCCGCGTCAGCGCCACGACACGCTCCTTGGGGAGCACCGTCTCGAGCACCTGCTCCGGCGGTGCGTTCGGCTCGGCGGCGATCTGCGCGAGCTGCCAGAACTCCTCCGGGCTCATCAGCCCGCGGGCCAACGCTTCGAGCGCAACCTCCCGCGCGTTGCGGAACTTCATCGCAAGAACCAGCCTATCACGCTCCCGAAAAGCGAGAGGCCCGCGGAGCGGCGGGCCTCTGGCTCGAAATCCGTGCAGCGCGGCTACTGAGCGCAGGCCACCGGACGCAGCGCGTACACCGCCGCAGGCTCTTGCGCCGGATCCACGCTGCCGTCGTAGGTGGTGTCCACGCAGCAGTTGGAGCGCGCCATGTGCGTGAGCACGGAGAGCGTGGCGTTCATGCGGCCAGGACCCTCGGGAACGTTCTGGAGGATCTTGTTGTAGACCGAGATGTGCGCGTTGCAGGGGTTCGGCGGCCAATTCGGTCCACCGATACCGGGCAAGTGCGCCGTGTTCTCGAGGCGCTTGAAGAAGCCCGGGGAAATCTCGGTGCCCGGGTAGCCGATCATCGTGTTCTCTTTGCGGACGAAGTCCTGGAGCTTCACGACGGCTTGCTTCTGCGAGGCAGAGCTGCCGACGCCGGCCACGGTGAGGACGCCGACGGCAGTGAGCAGGGCGGTGAGCTTCAGGTTGGGCATGGGGTGTGTGCTCCTCGAGTTCGAACTGGGTGTAGGGATCCCCCGATACTAAGAGAGAACTATACTGGGCCCGCATTCACGCCGTCAAACTGCGCACGCGCGCGCACAGCCGCGGCACGTGTAGGTGGAGAAGGCAACGGCGCGGCGCGGCAGTCTCGTTGGCGATTGGGGCCCCGGCCCCAATCTCGTTGGCGATTGGGGCCCCGGCCCCAATCTCGTTGGCTCGTTGGCGATTGGGGCCCCGGCCCCAATCTCGTTGGCTCGTTGGCGATTGGGGCCCCGGCCCCAATCTCGTTGGCGATTGGGGCCCCGGCCCCAATCTCGTTGGCGATTGCGGCGCGGCGTGCGGCTCTAGAGCCGCATTTCTCGGAGGTCGGACGCGAGCGTGAGGGTCGGCTCGGTCTTGGCCTTCACCTCGTCGGCGCTCACGCCGGGGGCCAGCTCGCGCAGCACCAACCCACCTTCGCCGACGTCGATGACCGCCAGCTCGGTGATGATGCAGTGCACGACCCGCTTGCCCGTGAGCGGCAGCGCGCAGGCGTTCAAGATCTTGGGCGCGCCGTTCTTGGCCGTGTGCT
The DNA here is from genome assembly GCA_015075635.1 of Polyangiaceae bacterium. Lineage (NCBI taxonomy): Bacteria > Pseudomonadati > Myxococcota > Polyangiales > Polyangiaceae > Polyangiaceae bacterium. Next base: position 1,603,035 of record JABTUA010000001.1, on the reverse strand, counting down.
CCATGATCACGACCACGCGCTTGGCGCCGTGAACCAGGTCCATCGCGCCGCCCATGCCCTTGACCATCTTGCCAGGGATCATCCAGTTGGCGAGATCGCCGTCGCGGCTGACCTCCATCGCGCCCAAAATGGCGAGATCGACGTGCCCGCCCCGGATCATGGCGAAGCTCGTGGCGCTGTCGAAGATCGACGAGCCCGGCAGCATCGTCACCGTCTCCTTGCCGGCGTTGATCAGATCGGCGTCCTCCGTCCCCTCCAGGGGATACGGCCCGATGCCCAGGAGGCCGTTCTCGCTCTGGAGCATCACCTCCACCCCCGGCGGGATGTAGTTCGCCACCAACGTCGGCATGCCGATGCCGAGGTTCACGTAATAGCCGTCCCGGAGCTCCTGGGCGGCGCGCTGTGCAATCTGCTCTCGCGTCAGCATTTCTGGCTCCTCAGCTCTTGCGGGTGGTGCGGCGCTCGATGCGCTTCTGGTGGGCGCCGTTGCCCACCACGACGCGCTGCACGAAGATGGCCGGAGTGTGGATCTCGTCTGGGTCGAGCTGCCCGACCTCGACCAGCTCCTCGACCTCCGCGATGGTCGTCTTCCCCGCCATCGCCACCAGCGGGTTGAAGTTCCGCGCCGTGAGCCGGTAGCAGAGGTTGCCGTACCGGTCGCCCTTCCAGGCCTTGACGATGGCGAACTCTCCGGTGATGCCGCGCTCCATGACGTAGGCGCGCCCGTCGAACTCGCGCACCTCCTTGCCCTCGGCGACCTTGGTGCCCACCCCTGCCGGCGTGTAGAAGGCCGGGATGCCCGCGCCGCCGGCGCGCAGCCGCTCCGCCAGCGTGCCCTGCGGCACGAGCTCGACCTCGAGCTCCCCGGACAGGAACTGCCGCTCGAACTCCTTGTTCTCGCCGACGTAGCTCGAGACCATGCGCTTGATCTGCTTGTTCTGAAGCAAGATGCCCAGGCCGAACTCGTCGACGCCACAGTTGTTGCTGACGAAGGTGAGGTTCTTCACGCCCTTGTCGCGCAGGGCCTGAATGGCTAGCTCGGGGATGCCGCACAGACCGAAGCCGCCAGCGAGGACGGTGGCGCCGTCCCCGATGTCAGCCACTGCCTCGGCAGCGCTCTTCATGACCTTGTCCATGGCGCGCCCAGCTAGCACCGGCCGCGTGCGGGCGACAAGCTCAGGCGGAAAACCCGAGCGCCCGCCGCTGCGCCGGGCCGCTCGGGCGACAGCCTTTAGGCGGAGAACCCGAGCGCCCGCCGCTGCGCCGGCCGCGTGCGCGTATCGCCCCGGCGCCAGAGCAGGCCGTCGAGCGCGTAGTGCGTCGCCTGCGGGAGCGCCAGGAGCGGCACGAGCAGCGCGGCCCATACGGGCGAGAGCTCGACGCCGCTCGAGTCGAACAGCCACGGCCGGTCGTGCCAGATGAGCCGGTCCCACGCCAGCTCCTCCACGAACGCGAGCAGAAGGAGCAGCCCCACGAACGCGCCCACGCCGCCCGCCACGATGCGCGAGCCCAGGATGTCCGGTCGCTCGTGCTTGCGCGCCACGGCGTAGGCGTAGAGCAGCGCGAAGTAGGGAACGCCGTGCACGATCACGTTGGTCACCGTGAACTCGAAGTCGCTGTTGGTGCGCACGATCCCGAGCCACCACACGGCGGCGGTGGTGAGCACCACCACCAGCTTCCCCAGATGAAGCGTGCGCGTGGTGGCGGCCAGCATCACCTGCCGCGCCACGAACAGCCCGAGCAGGCCCACCCAGACCAGCTGCGCCGCCGGGAGCAGGCGCGCGGCACCCGCCCCCAGATCCACGAAGTCGCCTTTGACGAACCACGCGAAGTCGGTCGTCGCGATCCGCGAGTGCCAATGCAGGACCGGGTAGAGCGTGGCCGCGTAGACCGTCGCGTCGTCCAGCACCCGGTCGAAGACGCCGCGCTGGCCAGCCCGCGCGCGGTACACCGCCACCCACCCCACCTGCTGGCGGATGAAGTGGAAGAGCGCTACGTAGGCCAGGGCGCGCCAGAACACCATCGACCCTTGCGCGTAGAGCAGCGCGCCGAGCGCCCAGCAGGCGAGCGGCACGCCCAGGTAGCGCCACTTGTGCCGTCCGAGCTCCTCACGGTCCAGATAGGTGCGAAACAAGGTGGACCAGACGTGCGCGACGTCCACCGCCACCACGAACAAGAGCCAGCCCCACTCCGGCAGCGGCCCCGGCGCGAGCCCCACCGCCCGCGCCGCGCCGACCAGCGCGAACGAGCACAGAGCGCTCCCTCCGAACAGCAGCAAGTCCGCTCGCGGTCCCCAGAGGAAGGGCCCGAACGACAGGGAGGGCGCGGCGCCGGCGGCCATCGCCGCCACGTATAGCGCGGATCTCCCGTTCCCCGCTCCGCGTCCGCCCACCGGCACCCTCATCCCGCACGCACTTCGACGCCCCCGGTGTTCCCCGCCCCGCGTCCGCTCGATAGCGTCCCTGCTCGCCCGCGTCCGCCTTCCGGTCATCCCAGCTGGACTCCGACGGCTTCGCTCTCTCGGCCCCGTGTCCGCCAACTGATGATTCAAAGAGGGATCTCAAAGGGGCCAACCGCACGCCCAACCGCACGCCCAACCGCACGCCCAACCGCACGCCCAACCGCACACTTCGCCGGCGCGAGCGCCCTCGGGTCGGCGCCGCGCGCCCAACCGCACGCCCAACCGCACACTTCGCCGGCGCGAGCGCCCTCGCGAGGAGACGAGGCGCCGCTCCGGCGCGGGCAGAAGCAGCGTGAAAGACGCGCCCCGGGCATCGACGACGTGGCGTGCTGGTGGTCAGCGCCTGGCAGTCACACCATCCCGTCCAAATTTCGACAGACTTTCAGAGCAGCGACTCGACCTCTCGGCCAGATGCGCGCAGCACCTCTTCTGCCGCGCGCACGCCGTGGTCCTGCGCCTCCTCGAACAACCCGACGCCGGACAGATCCGAGTGCGCGAAGTGGACGCGACCGAAGGGCTCCGCCGCTTTCTTGCGGGCCGCTCCCCAGACGAAGCCGGGGCGCGGGCGCACCATGGCGTGGCCCCAGCGCCAGACGTCGATGCGCTCGAGGATCTTGGACAGACCGTCGTGCGCCGGCTCGAGCTCGCGCAGCACCTCCGCACAGAAGGCCGGGTGCTCCATCTCGAGCAAGCGCGTGCGCGCAGCGCGGGCGTCGCCGTCCACGAGCGGCTGGTAATAGGTGCAGACCGTGGGCCCGTAGTCCTCCAGCCGCTGGTGGTTGGCCACCACGTAGCCCAGCGACGTGCCGCCGTAGATCACGTTGTCCCAGGCCATGCCGAAGCCGCGGCTCTTGGGGCGTCGCGAGAGGTGCAGGTTGGCGACCCACCACACGCCGTAGTCGAACGCGGTCAGGTGCTCCGGCGGCGCGTCCCGGAAGGGCCTGAGCACCCGCGGCACCACGAACTTCGGCAGAGCCAGGATCACGCGCTCCGCGACGATGCGCTCCAGGCTCCCGCCGCGGGTGTCCAGCACCGAGAGCTCGACCCCGCTCTCGCCGGGCACGACGTCGGTCACCAGCTTGCCGGTCGAGAGCCGGTCTCCGGCCAGCGCGGACAGGTGGCGCACGATGCGCCCGTTGCCCTCGGGCCAGGCGATGAAGGGCGCGCTCTCGGCGCGCGGCGCCGGCACGCGCGAGCAGAAGTAGAAGAGCATGGCCCAGGCGCTGGTGTCCGCCAGCGACAGGCCGTAGTCGTCGCGGCAGGCGTACTCGACCCACCAGCGCAGGAGCTCGCCGCCGAGGCCACGCTCCCGGAGCCAGGCGTCGGCGCTCTGGCGATCGAGCGCGGTGACCTCGGCGTCGTCGCTCGAGCGGCGGAGCGGCAGCTCGAATGCGCGGCGGCCGCGCGCGTCGCGCCAGGCGACCCAGCGATCGACCTCCTTCTGGAAGCGCTCGAGCTCGTCTCGATCGGCGTCGCTGGCGATGCTCTGCGGGTAGAGCCCCTCGTGCCAGCTTCCTTCGACGAACACGCGCTCCTCCGGCTCGCGCACCAGGAGCTCTTCCTTGCCCCGCGGCTCGCCGTCCGGGCCGCGGGCTTCGAGCGCGCCCATCTCGTCGAGCAAGAGGGTGAGCGCGCGGTTGTCGCGACCCGGCACGGGCACGTAGTGGGCGCCCCAGGGGTGCGGCACCACGCCGTCCGTGCCGTAGCTGCTGGTACCGCCCGGCTCTGGCTCGAGCTCGAGCACGACGAAGTCCCGAAGGCCCGCGCGCTCGAGCCGCCATGCCGCCGAGAGCCCGCTCGGCCCAGCGCCGACGACGGCCACCTTCACGCGCCGCGGCTCTCCGCTCGCGCGCTCGACGGTGGCGTCCCGTAGGCGGTGGCCGAACCCGACGGACGCGCCGCGGATGCTGCCCGGCACCTCGCGCGGCGAGCGTTTGCAGCCGGCCGCCGCCGCCAGGGGCGACGTCGCGAGCAGGCCGAGCAGCTCCCGGCGCGAGACGCTCATCGCGAACGCTCGGTCACAAGCAGCAGAAGGTGACGGGGCCGGCCGGATCCGCCGAGCCGGTCACGGTGCCGCCCGTCTTCGGACAGGTCGCCCCGGAGCCCGAGCCGCCGACCAGCTTCATCGAGCGGCTGTCGCCGCCGTTGCCCTGGCAGCCCGGCGACGCGACGGGAGAAGAGTCGGCCTTGATGTTCGTGCACCCCGACATCTCCGCGACCGCGAGGGTGTCCTTCTCCTGCAAGCACGCAGAGTCGGTGTAGAGCTCCAGCGTCGCGCCGGTGCAGCCGCCTGTGGGGGTGCCGCATCCGCACGCCGAACAGGTCCGCGTGTCAGTAGGCGCCGCGGTGTAGAAGACGGCCTCCTTGCCCCACGCCGAGCTCGGGCAGGTCACGTCCCCGGCCTTGAAGATGCAGATCTTCTGAGCGAACCCGGACGGCGCCGTGGGGACACACACGTTGGAGGCCCCGCAGCCACCGGGATCCCCCGTGGGGTCGCCGCAAGCGCGCACCGACTTGGTGTACTTCGCCGTGGGCTTGACCATCGTGCCCTGGGAGCTCGAGGTACAGGTCCCACCGGCCGCCACCAGGTTGGTGAACGCGGCGGAGACCGGCTTGGTGGCGCCCGTCGGGTCCCAGCACAAGCTCTGGGTCTTGCAGGTCGCTCCGACGGTGATCGGCGGCGGTGTGGGTGAGCCGGAGCCGCAGACGCCTTGCCAGTAGCCCCAGCAGCCGCTCCCACCACAGGACGCCCCGTCGAAGAAGACCACGTCCGCCGAGCAGGTCACGCCGCTCGGCGTGCCGCACTGACAGGTCGGACACGTGACGGTGCCGGCGTCGAGCGTCGAGCTCGCGGTCTGCTTGATGGTCGGGTAGCTGCTTGGACAAGACGGCGGGGTCGCTGTGCCCTCGTAGTAGACCACCGGCCCTTCCCAGCCGCTCGGGGGGCTCGGCACGCATGTGCCGTTACCACAGCTCGCGCCGCCGCCGCTCCCGCCAGTGCCGCCACCGCCCGTCGCACCGGTGCCGCCACCGCCCGTGGCACCGGTGCCGCCGCCCGTGCCCCCGCCACCCGTCGCGCCGACGCCGCCACCCGCGCCAGCCACGCCGCCGGTAGCCCCCGAGCCCGAGACGCCGCCCGTCCCGTAGAACTCGTTGTCCGGAATGAACGAGAACTCCGGGAAGCCGCAGCTCGCAACCAGAACGACCGCGCCCAAGAGCGCGCCGCGCCGGACCCAATCAGAACGCACCGACAAGGTTCACTCCCTTCAGCTCGGGTCCGGGCACCACGTTCAGGCGCACGCGCGCGCTCTTCGGCTTCTCTTTCGGGGCGTCGCCGCCGCCGCCGCTCAGCAGCATCACGGTTGCGACCCCGATGCCGACGACGCCCACGCCGAGCCCGATGTTCGCGAACAGCGCGTAGCGCTTGCCGTCGTCCGAGAGCTTCTGCTTCGACGCCGGACACGTGCCGTCTGGGCGGCAGAAGCCCTCGAGCTCGTCCTGGTTGTCCTTCATCTGCGTGTAGAAGTAGGCGCCAGCGCCCAGGCCGACCACACCCACGCCTCCGATGATCCAGGGCAGCGCCCCAGCGCCCTTCTTCTCGATCTTCACGTCGGGCTTCTGGTCCGGCTCCGGCTCGGGCTTGGGTTCGTCCACCGGCGCGGGCTTCGCCTTGAAGTCCTCGGGCGGCACCAGCTCGACGCTCTTGCTCTCGCCTTCGGCCAGGGTGACGGACACCTCGAACTCGCTGCCGCCGATCTTGGCCACGATGCGGTGGGGTCCCGGATCCGTGGAGACTTCCTTGCCGACCTGCGCCTCGCCGAGCGCCACGCCGTCGAGCTCGATCTTGGCCGACTCGGCGCCCTTGCCGCGGGTGATCGTCAGCTTCGGCACACGCGCCTCGAGCTGCTCGCGCGCCTTGCTGATCTCGTCGAGCTCCTTGGCCTTGGACTGCTGCGCCTCGTATTCGGCGATACGGTACTCGCCGAGCGCTTCGTTCAGGCGCCCCAGGTGCTCCTTGCAGCGGCCGATGTGGAAGCGCACCGCGGGGGTGGTCTTGACCTTGCCCACCTCTTCGAACTTGCTGAGGGCGCTGGCCCAGTCGCCGGCCGCCTCGAGGCTCACGCCCTCCTTGAACAAGGTGCGGGCCTTGGCCAGCTCGGCGGGGCTCTGGGCGAAGGCCGGCCCGGCCGCGAGCGTCGCCGACCCAAGGGCCAATGAAACCGAGAGCATCGCCACCGAAAGCGCAGTACCCAAGCGTCGAAGTCGCATCCCTGAAGCCTTCCTTCGCGAGTCTAGCACCGCTCTCCCCCTCCAAGCTCGGGCCAAAACGACCGAATGGCCCTACACCGGCGGCGGCGGCCGCGTGGAGGTCCGCGCGTGCCGCTGAGCGTCGCGCTCGGCCTCGGCCACCAGCCGCGAGTACGCGTCGAAGCGCTCGGGCACCTCTTTTCGCGACTGCGGCGGCGAGCCGGGCATGGGCGTGGGGGTCCGCGGCGGGCCGGCTGCGCCGGTGAACGACGCCACGCTCGACACCCGACTCGCCCGGTCCACGCGCACGCCGATACGCTCGGCGAGGTAGTCCACGAGGCGATCGAGGTCCTGCGCGCCTCCGGAGGCTTGGCCCAGGATGGAGAAGTCGAAGGCGCGGGCGTCGATCCGCGCCGCCCACAGCACCGTCGCGAAGTGCAGATCCGCCGCGGCAAATGCGTCGAGCTGAGTCGCCGCCGCGAGCTCCACGCCGGCCTCGGGCACCACCGCGCGGAAGGTGGAGCTCGACGCCGGGCGAGAACGCTGCCGCGAACCGAGCTGGACCTCGCCCCGGACGATGGTGAGCAGGGCCCGGTAGGGGATGGGCATCGAGCGCTCGCTCAGGTGGAGCACCAGGCTGTTTTCGCCCAGCTCCAAGGCTCGAAGAGGCACGAACATGCGACCCGGATCCGCGGCGACCGCGGTGTCCACCACCGCCACTCGAAAGCCCTGGTCGCGGAGCTGCCGGCCGAGGGCTTCGGCCTGCTCCGGCGCCGCGATGGCCTTGATCACGCCCCAGGCCCCGGGCTTGAGCTTGGTCTTGAGCTCGTAGGGCAAGAGGCCGGCCACCTGGGCGATCCGCCCATATTCGTCCTCGCTGCCCGAAAAAGGCGGCCCAATCAGCACCAGCATGGCTCTTCCCGGAGGGCCGATCTTACGCGAGCCGGCTCAGCTGGCCGAAAAACCGACTGGCCAGCGGCCCCACGGTCGCGAAAAACCCGGGGTTCGTGATAAACGACCCCTGGTACCACCGAGCCAAAGAGCCGGCAGCGAGGGAGAGGCAGCGCGACATGGACATCAACTGGGCCCCGTTCGTGAAAGCACTGATCGCGTCGATCGTCTACTCGCTGATCGGCATCGTGATGTTCGGCATCAGCTTCCTGGTGATCAAGCTGGTGACACCCTTCTCGCTCCGGAAGGAAATCGAGGAGGACCAGAACACCGCGCTCGCGATCATGATCGGCTCGGTCATCCTGGGGCTGAGCATCATCATCGCCTCCGCCATCGGCGGCTGAGCCCAGGCCCGCGAACGCGATCGTCCCGATGACGGACGGGGACGAGTCGATCGAACCGAAGCCGCGCGGTTGGCCAGACCCCGGCCGCGCCGCTCCTGCTCGGACGCACGCCACGCTGCTGCTCAGCATGGTGCTGGTCATCGCCACCGCCGGGCTGGTGTACGAGCTGGTGATGGCGGCCGTCGCGAGCTACGTGCTCGGCGACTCGGTCACCCAGTTCTCGACCGTCATCGGCGTCTACCTGTCGGCGATGGGCCTGGGGGCCTGGCTCTCGCGCTTCGCCGAGCGCCGGCTCTCGCTCCTGTTCGTGGACATCGAGCTCGGCACTGCGCTGATCGGCGGGCTGTGCGCGCCGGGTCTGCTCCTGGCGTTCAGCTACACCAACGCGTTCCGGCTGATCCTGTACGCGACCGTGGTCGCGGTGGGCGTGCTGGTGGGCCTGGAGCTGCCGCTCCTGATGCGCATCCTCCGGCGCGAGCTCGAGTTCAAGGAGCTGATCGCCCGCGCCCTCACCTTCGACTACGCCGGCGCGCTGGTGGGCTCCTTGGCGTTCTCCCTGTTCCTGGTGCCGCGCCTGGGCCTCGTCCACACCTCGCTGGCCTGCGGGCTCTTGAACGCGGCGGTGGGGCTGCTCTCGACCTGGGTCCTGGTCCCCGAGTCGGAAGAAGAGCGGCGCGGCATGGCGGGCGCGCGCCTGCGCGCCGTGTTCGTGCTGGTCCTGCTCGGCCTGGCGCTCTTGCAGGGCAAGCACTTGACCTCCCTCGCCGAGGCGCAGAGCTTCGGCGGCCGCGTGCTGCACGCCGAGAGCTCGCCGTACCAGCGCATCGTCCTGTCCGAGCGGGGCAACGGGTTCGCGCTGCACCTGAACGGCAACCTCCAGTTCACGAGCCGAGACGAGCACCGGTACCACGAGGCGCTGGTGCACCCTGCGATGGCGGCGGCGGCCTCCCGGCGCCGCGTTCTGGTGGGCGGCGGCGGCGACGGCCTCGCGGTCCGCGAGATCCTGCGCTGGCCCGACGTGGAGCGCGTCGTCCTGGTGGATCTGGACCGCGCCGTCACCGATCTGGCGCGCACGCGGCCCGAGCTCGTGGCGCAGAACCAGGGCTCGCTGTCCGATCCGAAGGTCCAGGTCATCAACGCCGACGCCATGATCTGGGTCGCGGAGAGCCGCGAGAGCTTCGACGTCATCGTCCTCGACTTCCCCGACCCCAGTAACTACTCGGTGGGCAAGCTCTACAGCACCGAGCTCTACCAGCGGGTGCGCGCCCGGCTCGCGCCGGGCGGCGCGCTCGGCGTGCAGTCCACCTCCCCGCTCCTGGCGCGGCAGTCCTTCTGGTGCGTGGTCGGCACGCTGCGCGCGGTGGGGCTCAGCGTCCTGCCCTACCGCGTTTACGTGCCGAGCTTCGCGGACTGGGGCTTCGTGCTCGCGGGGCTCGACCCCGTCGAGCGTCCCACCCGCCTGCCGCCGGGCCCGCTGGCCTACCTGGACGCGCACACCCTGGCCCAGCTGTTCGAGCTCCCGAGCGACGTCGGCGAGCTGCCGGTCGAGCCGAACCGCCTGAACAACCAGGCCCTGGTCTCGTATTACCTGCGCGAGTGGAGCCGTTGGGAGTAGCGGCGCGGAACCGGGCTACCGCTCCGAGCGATGCGTGTTAGATCGTCCGCCTCGACTGGAGCCGGTGACCATGGGGAAAGACGCGATGACGCTCGAGACGCAGCTGGACTTTGCACAGAAGTGGGAGCGCGAGTGCCCGGACGACATCTGGTTCACGCAGCCGCTCGGCGGGGGCAAGCTGCGAGACTTCACCTTCAAGGAAGCCATCGGCGAGGCGCGGCGCATGGCGGCCCACCTGAAGTCGCTGGACCTGCCGGAAAAGTCGCAAATCGCGCTGTTCAGCAAGAACACGGCCTGGTGGATCTTGGCGGATCTCGCCATCTGGATGGCCGGCCACGTCTCGGTCCCGCTCTACCCCACGCTCACGCCGGAGACGATCCGGCAGATCCTCGAGCACAGCGAGGCGAAGCTCATCTTCATCGGCAAGCTCGACGGCTTCAAGGCGATGGAGCCGGGCATCCCCGAGGGGCTGCCGCGCATCACGCTGCCGCTCTCGCCGAAGCTCGACGCGCCGAGCTGGGACTCGATCGTCGAGAAGACGGAGCCCCTGGCCGGCGAAATCCGCCGCCCCAAGACCGATCTGGCGACCATCGTCTACACCTCGGGCTCGACCGGCGTGCCCAAGGGCGTGATGCACAGCTTCCAGACCATGATCGACCCGGGCCAGAAGTTCCTGGAGTTCCTGGAGATCAAGCGGGAGGACCGCATGCTGTCCTACCTGCCGCTGGCCCACGCCTTCGAGCGCTACGTGGTCGAGACGGGCACCCTCGGCACGGGCTTCCGGGTGTTCTTCGCCGAGAGCCTCGACACCTTCATCGAGGACATCAAGCGCGCGCGCCCCACGCTGTTCGTCAGCGTGCCGCGGCTCTGGCAGAAGTTCCAGCTCGGCGTATTCTCCAAGATGCCCGAGCACAAGCTGAGCTTCATGCTCAAGGTGCCGATCCTGAGCGGCATCATCAAGAAGAAGGTGCTCGGCGGCCTGGGCTTCGATCAGGTGCGCATCGCCGGCAGCGGCTCGGCGCCCATCCCCGCGGAGCTCATCGCCTGGTACCGCTCGCTCGGCCTCGAGTTGCTCGAGGGCTACGGAATGAGCGAGAACTTCAGCTACTCGCACATGACGCTGCCGGGGGACGTGAGGGTCGGCTACGTCGGCAAGGCGTGCGCCGGCGTCGAGTGCAAGCTGAGCCCCGAGGGCGAGGTCTTGGTCAAGAGCCCGGGCACGATGCTCGGCTACTTCAAGGCGCCGGAGCTCACCGCCGAGATGTTCACCGAGGACGGCTTCCTGCGCACCGGCGACCGCGGCGAGGTGGACGCGGAGGGTCGCTTGAAGATCACCGGACGCGTGAAGGAGCTGTTCAAGACCAGCAAGGGCAAATACGTCGCCCCCGCGCCCATCGAGAACAAGCTGCTCCTGCACTCCGACGTCGAGCAGGCGCTGGTCACCGGCAACGGCTTCCCTCAGCCCTACGGCATGGTGGTGCTCAGCGAGCAGGCTCGGAAGCGCGCCAAGGACGAGGCCGAGCGGCAGCAGCTGGCCGCCGCGCTCAAAGGCCACCTCGACGAGGTGAACGCCACGCTCGATCAGCACGAGCAGCTCGACCTGCTCGCAGTGGTCACCGACGAGTGGACGATCGAGAACGGCTTGCTCACGCCGACCATGAAGCTCAAGCGCAGCGCCATCGAGCAGAAGTACGGCCCGCGCGCCGAGAGCTGGTACGAGCAGAAGAAGCCGGTGATCTGGGCGTGAGGTTCAGAACCCCGGGTCGGTGACGGGCGGCGGGACGAAGCCGCCGCCCTTCTTGACCTCGGGCTTCTTCGGATCCGGTTTCTTCGGATCCTTCGCGTCTTTGGGCTCCGCGGCTTCCTTCGGGTCCTTCACCGGCGCCTTCGCCAGGCCGCCTTGTCGGGCCTGCTGGCCCTTCTCGACGCCGAGCTGGTTCAGATCGATGGCCCCCGTCTCGTCGAGCTTCTCGCCGTCGTCCGGCTTCTTCGGCGCCTCCGGCTCGGCGGACGCCACCGACGCCGTCGGCACCACCGGCGACTGCGCGGCAGGGCTGTCCCCGCTGCCCTTCAGCGTGCGCGTCAGCACCAGCGCGCCGCCGATGAACAGCGCTGCGACGAACAAGCCGCCCACGACCCAGACCGCGCCGCGGCTCTTCTTCTTGGGCGGCTCGGACGGGAGCTGAGTTCCGAACGGAGTCTCCGGTGCGCTGAGCGCGCTGGAGGTGAACTCCGGCACCGACGGCCGGAGGAACGCACCGCTCGGCGTGGGGCCGGTCAGCCCGGTCAGGCCGGTGACGGAGGGACGCGAGTGGTCGGGGTTCGACGGCGAGCCGAACGGCGCAGGCACGACGCGCGTGCCGAGCTCCGGGAAGCGCCCCGTCGTGCCGGACGCCTCGACGGAAGACGCGCGCTCGTCGGCGAGCCGGATGGCGTCGCGCAGCGCCGCGCGCCGCTCGTCGCCTCGATCCCCGAGCATGGCCGTCACGAACTTGCCGACGTCCTCGGTGCGCACCCGCGGGACGGTCGGCGGGAAGACGCGATCGAGCGCGGCCTCGAGCTCCGCGGCGGTCTGGAAGCGCTTGTTCGGATCGCGATCGAGCGCGCGCATCACCACCGACTCGAGCGGTTTCGGGTACTCCTTGTCGTAGGCCCGCGGCGGGATGATCGGCCGGTCGGAGACGATGTTCTGCAGCGTGATCATGTCGTTCTCGCCGCGGAACGGATGTTTACCGGTCGTGAGCTGGTAGAGGATGATGCCCAGCGCGAAGATGTCGGTGCGCCGATCGATGTCCTTGCCGAGCGCTTGCTCGGGGGACATGTACGGCGGCTTGCCCTTGATCTGTCCGGAGTTGGTGTGCTCGACGGTGCGACCGGCGGCCTTGGCCACGCCGAAATCGACGATCTTCACCACGCCGTCGAAGGTGATGAGGATGTTCTGCGGCGAGATGTCCCGGTGCACGAGGCCGATGGGCGTGCCCTGCTCGTCCTTCAGCTCGTGCGCGGCGTGCAATCCCGCGGCTGCGTCCTGCACGATCTTGACGGCGATGGGCCGCGGGATGCCCTCGCGCTTGGCGGCGGTGCGGCGGATGTTCGAGAGCGGCTCGCCGTCCACCCACTCCATCACCAGGTAGAGCAGGTCGTCCTGCTCGCCGAGGTCGGAGATCTCGACGACGTTCGGGTGACGGATGCGCGCCGCGATCTGCGCCTCGTCGAGGAACATCTGCTCGAAGTGCGGGTTGTCGCTGATGGTCGGCAGCATGGTCTTGACTGCGACCGTCTTGGTGAAGCCGCGGGTGCCCTTGAGGCGCGCGGCCCAAACGGCAGCCATGCCCCCCTGTGCGATTGGCACCAGGAACTCGTACCGGCCCACCGTCTGGCCGGGCTGGATTTCCCCGAGCGTCCTCATTGGTGCGACTTTGTGTGGCAAGAGCGTGGCAGACAGACCGGCGCCGCACAAGCGTCAGCGCGCGCGGTGCCACAGTGTGCGCCGGTGTGCGCGGAGAGCTGGGCTCGAGAGGTTGCCAATGGAAAGCAGAGACGCACGAAGGCGCACGCCGGATCTGGCTCTCGGGCAGGTTTCGGCGGCGACGGCACCACCTCGTTCTGACTCCGACGAGACATCGGCTCCGCTTGGCGTCCGGCGGACCCGCGGGAAGGGCCCTGGGGGCTAGCTGGGGAGCCCCTGTGCAGGCCTCCTGTACAAGCCGGGAGTATCTTGTGTTCACCCGTGCGAAAGTTCAGTGCCTTCGCCTGCTTATCGACAATCGCCCAACCTGTCGTGGTTTTTTGTTGTCCCAGCCCAAGGGGTTGGGGTAAGAAGACCCTCCACCCGCCGCGACAGCTGTTCGTCGGTGCAGCCGGTTGGACCACCATCCCCGGCTCACCCCCGAACGCACGTTCAGTCGAACGGTCCAAGCGCGCAGTGGGGGGTGACTCAGACTTTTGCAGACTTGGATTCGGGTGACGGGGCTCCGGTCCCGCTGCCGGCAGACGGAAGAACTTGGCTTGGACAATGGGGGTTTCCGGACGCCCTCGCTCCCCCCAGGAGCGGGTGGCGCGAGGCGTTTTGCTCTGCGCGCGGACCGGTGCCGCTCGCAGATGAAGGCAGCACATGCCGCAAGTGAAGGAGCGAGGGATGGCGCAGTCGACGATCGTGGGGCAGGAAAGCAACGTGAAGGCAGCAGCCGCGGAAGAGCCCGCCAAGAAGCGGGGCTCGGCGCGCCGCAAGAAGGGCGTCAGCGTGGAGCGGCGCTTCACCCAGCCGGGCGAGACCGGCTTCGAGAACGTCACCTTCGAGCTCCGGAAGAGCGTCATCACCAACCCCGACGGCTCGGTGGTCTTCAAGATGGAAGGCGCCGAGATCCCTGCCGCCTGGTCGCAGCTCGCGACCGACATCGTCGTCTCCAAGTACTTCCGCAAGGCCGGCCTGCACGGCGACAAGACGCGTGGCGAGACCAGCGTGCGCCAGGTCGTGCACCGCCTCGCGCACACCATCCGCAATGCCGGTGAGCACTTCGGCGGCTACTTCGCCAGCAAGAAGGACGCCGACGCCTTCGAAGCGGAGCTCTCCTTCCTGCTCGTCAACCAGTACGGCGCGTTCAACTCCCCGGTCTGGTTCAACTGCGGGCTCTACCACGAGTACGGCATCGAAGGCTCCGGCGGCAACTGGGCCTGGAGCGAGGCCACGGACACCATCGGCGAGACGGCCAACGCCTACGAGAAGCCTCAGTGCTCCGCCTGCTTCATCCAGAGCGTGTCGGACGACCTGATGGCGATCTACGACCTGATGAAGAGCGAAGCGCGGCTGTTCAAGTACGGCTCCGGCACCGGCTCGAACTTCAGCGCCATCCGCGGCAAGCAGGAGAAGCTCTCCGGCGGCGGGACCTCCAGCGGGCTGATGAGCTTCCTCGAGGTGTTCGACCGCGCGGCGGGCAGCACCAAGAGCGGCGGCACCACGCGGCGCGCCGCGAAGATGGTCTGCCTCGACATGGACCACCCGGAGATCGCGGACTTCATCGGCTGGAAGATGCGCGAGGAGAAGAAGGCTCAGGCGCTCATCGCCCAGGGCTTCGAGAACGACTTCAACGGTGAGGCCTACCGCACCGTCAGCGGGCAGAACAGCAACAACAGCATCCGCGTCACGGACGACTTCATGAAGGCCGCGCTCGCCGGCGGCAAGTGGCACACCATCGCCCGCACCACCGGCGACGTGGTGGACACCTACGAAGCGGCAGACCTCTGGAACATGATCGCCCAGAGCGCCTGGGGCTGCGCGGATCCGGGAGTGCAGTACGACACGACGATCAACCGCTGGCACACCTGCCCGAACTCGGGGCGCATCAACGCCTCTAACCCGTGCTCCGAGTACATGTTCCTCGACGACACGGCCTGCAACCTGGCGTCCTTGAACCTGACCAAGTTCCTGCGCACCGACGGCAGCTTCGACATCGACGGCTACCTGCACGCGGTGGACGTGTTCTTCATGGCTCAGGAGATCCTGGTGGACTTCTCGAGCTACCCCACCAAGAACATCGCGCAGAACTCCCACGACTACCGCCCGCTCGGCCTCGGCTACGCGAACCTGGGCACGCTCTTGATGCTGCTCGGCGTGCCGTACGACTCGGATCAGGGTCGCGCCATCGCCGGCGCGCTGACCGCCATCATGTGCGGCCGGGCATACGCCCAGAGCGCCAAGATGGCCGCCAGCAAGGGCCCCTTCCCCGGCTTCGGCAAGAACCGCGAGCCGATGCTGCGCGTGATGCGTATGCACCAGGAGGCGGCCTACGCCATCAACCGCGACGAGTGCCCGCCGGAGCTGTGGCGTGCTGCCGCCGCCGCCTGGGACGAGGCGGTGAGCGTCGGCGAGCAGCACGGCTACCGCAACGCACAGTCGACGGTGCTCGCGCCCACCGGGACCATCGGTCTCTTGATGGACTGCGACACCACCGGCGTCGAGCCGGACTTCGCGCTGGTGAAGTTCAAGAAGCTGGCCGGCGGCGGCTACTTCAAGATCGTGAACCAGTCGGTGCCGGAGGCGCTGCGGCGTCTCGGCTACGCCGAGGCGAAGATCCGCGAGATCGTCGCCTACGTCTCGGGCACCAACACGCTGCTCGGCGCTCCGCACGTGAGCCGCGCGTCGCTCAAGCAGAAGGGCCTCACGGACGAGGACCTGGCCAAGATCGAGCAAGCCATCCCCGGCGTGTTCGACCTGCACCTGGCGTTCGCGCCCTGGGTGCTCGGCAAGGAGACCTACGAGCGCCTGGGTGTCACCGCCGAGCGCATGAGCGTGCCGGGCTTCAACCTGCTCAGGCACCTGGGCTACAAGGACGCGGAGATCTCCGAGGCCAACGACGTCATCATCGGTCGCATGACCATCGAGGGCGCGCCGTACCTGAGCGAGGAGCACTACGCCGTGTTCGACTGCGCCAACCGCTGCGGCCGCATCGGGCAGCGCTTCCTGGCGCCGATGTCCCACGTGCACATGATGGCGGCGGTGCAGCCCTTCCTGTCCGGCGCGATCAGCAAGACGGTGAACCTGCCGAACGACGCCAGCGTGGAGGACGTCCGCGAGATCTACGAGGAGGGCTGGAAGCTCGGGCTCAAGGCCGTGGCCCTCTACCGCGACGGTTGCAAGGCCAGTCAGCCGCTCTCGACCTCGAACAAGGACGCCAAGGACAGCCAGACCAACGAGCACGAGGGGGTCGCGCCGGCCGCACGCGCGGTCACCCTGACGCGCCCGCAGGGCACTCGCGTCCGGCTGCCCAAGAAGCGCCGCGGCTTCACCCAGGAGGCCGCCGTCGGTGGCCACAAGGTGTTCCTGCGCACCGGCGAATACGACGACGGCACGCTGGGCGAGATCTTCATCGACATGCACAAGGAAGGCGCCGCCTTCCGATCGCTGATGAACTGCTTCGCGATGGCGGTGTCGGTCGGCCTGCAATACGGCGTGCCGCTCGAGACCTACGTCGAGCAGTTCACCTTCACGCGCTTCGAGCCCCACGGCGTGGTCACGGGGCATCCGAACATCAAGTTCTCGACCAGCATCGTGGACTACCTCTTCCGCGTGCTCGGCGTCGAGTACCTGAAGCGCTACGACTTCGCGCAGGTGAAGCCGGCGGAGTCGCAGTCCGGCATCGAGGATCCGACGAATCCGCTGGTCGAGGGACCGCCGGAGAGCGTGAGCCTGTTGCCCCCGCCGGGCCCCGGCAACGAGCCGCAGACGCTGGTCGGCACCGACGTGCACGGCGCGCTCGACGCTCAGCTCGAGGAGATGATGGGCGACGCCCCGGTGTGTGACAGCTGCGGTCACATCACCGTCCGCAACGGCGCTTGCTACAAGTGCCTGAACTGCGGCAACTCGATGGGATGCTCATAGGGGACTTGCCGGGTCCGGCCGGCCGCGGGGCCCAATTCGCCAGCCGCTGGTGAAAGGCCTCGCCATCCGCGGGCGTTCTCGGCTCGAGAAGAATCTCCAAACCGGGAAATTCCTGGTAAAAGAATCCCCGATGCTGAACCAAGGGAAGCTCAGCGCTCGGGCCGGGGTGTTCGCAGGCGCGCTCGTCGTGCTCGCGCTCCTGGCCTGCAAGAAGAGCAGCAGCGAAGCCACACCCACCGCGGCGCCGGTGCCGGAAGCACCGCCCGCCGCGACTCCCGAGGCACCCAAGGCAGAGGAGCCGGCTCCGAGCGCCAGCCCCGAGCCGGCCGCGGACACCCCCAAGCCCGTGGCGACGACCACCACCAAGGTGACCGTCGACGCCGGCACGCAGCTCAAGGACGCCGGGACCGTGAAGGACGCGAGCGTCGCTGACGCGGCCGTCGACGCGGCCAAGCCGGCGAGCAACGCCGCCGCCGACGCCAAGGCCGTGGAGGCGTGTTGCGCGGCGCTCGCCGCGGAGTCGAAGAAGACCAGCCCGCACACCAACAAGTACAAGTCAGCCGCCGCCGTGTGCAGCGGCATCGCCGCCAGTGTGAAGAAGGGCGCGGCCGACGCGACCTCCGCCAGGACCACCATCCGCGCCCAGCTCACGGGTGTGCCCATCCCGGGCGGATGCTGAGCTCCAACAGATTTCAAATCGTTTGCCCCTGACCCCCGTCTGACTCGATACGACCCTTGGAAGTCCCTGAAGAGGGAGGACCGTTTCGGAGGACCCGATGAACAAGGCTTCAGAACCCGTGACGCGTACGCTCCTCGCCCCCATCGCTCTCGGGCTGATGCTGCCTCTGGGTGTGGCGCTCTACTCCGGCTGCAAGAAGGACGAGCCGCCGCCGCCCTTGCCCTCTGCTGCCCCGGCGACGACTCCCAGCGCTCCCGTGGTGCTCGAGGTCGAAGACGCCGGCGACGACGGCGACGCGGACGACGGCGACGCTTCGGACGCGAAGAAAGGCGTCGGCGTCCCGGCCGCCAGCCTCAAGGCGTGCTGCAACGCGCTCACGCAGAACGCCGCCAGCGCGCCTCCGCCCACGAACGTTTACATGACGCAGGCCGCCGCGGCGTGTCACGCCGCCGTCGCGCAGGGCAAGGACAAGGCCAGCGTCGTGGGCATCGTCTCCGGTGCGCTCAAGGGCGCCGGGATGCCGGCCGCCTGTCGGTGAGCTCAGCGTACCAAGTGATCGAACCCGCCGCGCGTGATGCGCGTGCGTGAGCCGTCGTCGCCTTCGAGCCAGACGCCGGCGCCGCGTTCGACGCGTCCGATGTGTCGAGCACCGCGGGGGCACCGCGCAACGGCGCAGAGGAGCGCGTAGTCTTCGCCGCCGTGGAGCGCCAGCTCGAGCGCGCTCGCTCCGATGCGCAGTGCGGCGCGGCGGAAGCTCGCGTCCAGGGTCTGGCAGAGGGCGCGCTCTTCGAGCACCACCCGCACGCGGCTCGCCCGACCGAGGTGCGCGGCGTCGCCGGCCAGGCCGTCCGAGATGTCGATGGCAGCGTGCGCCGTCTTGGCCAGCGCGCGCCCGTGGTCGATCAACGCGACCGGGCGCCGCCACGCCTCCGCCCACGGCGAGCGCCCCCGCCGCCCGGCCTGGAGGAGGCGGAGCCCGAGCGCCGCGCGACCGACCTCGCCGACCAGGATCAGCCGATCGCCGACGCGCGCCCCCGAGCGCAGGAGCGGACGCTTCGCTCGGCCCAGCACCGTCGTCACCAGCGAGAGCTCGGGTGCCCGCGAGATGTTGCCCCCGATCACCGGGCAATCGATGGCGCGGGCGGCCGCCGCCTGCCCGCGCGAGAGCTGGGCGAGCTCCGCGCGGCCGACGGACTTCGGCAGCGCGAGCTGGCAGAGCGCCGCCACGGGCGTGGCACCCATCGCCGCGAGGTCGCTGGCCGCCGCCATCAGCGCGCGCCAGCCGAGATCTTCGAGGCTGAGCCAGCGCCGGTCGAAGTGCACACCCTCGACGCAGGCATCCACGGTCCAGACCAATCGCTCGCGACCGAAGCGCAGGACCGCCGCGTCGTCGCCGATGCCGAGCTCGACGTGCCCCGCGGGCTTGCCTGTCGAGAGCGCGCGCTCGAGCAGCGCGATCGCCTCGAGCTCGCTCAGGCGATGGTGGTGCGACGACACGGGATGGTCACCACGAATACCGCGCCCCGCGGCACGTTGTCCTCGACTCGCACGGTGCCGTCGTGGGCGTCGATCAGGCGCCGCACGATGGACAGGCCGAGCCCGGTGCCCTCGTGCTCCCGGGTCGCGCTGCCGTCCACCTGGTAGAAGGCGTCGAACACGCGCTCCTTCTCCGCGTCGGGCACGCCGATGCCAGTGTCGATGACCCGCACCTCGATGGCCGGGCGCTTGGTGCTGAAGAGCACCAGGCCTCGGCCCTCGTCGTCAGCGCGGCGCTCCAGCACCGAGGCCCGGACCGAGAGCGTCACGCGGCCCTGCTCCGGGGTGAATTTCAGCGCGTTCTCGCTCAGGTTCAGGAACACCTGCCGCAAGCGCTCGACGTCCGCCCACACCGTGGGCAGGCCTGGTTCGGACTCGACGCTGATCTCCACCAGCTTCTTGCGCGCGGCCGGAGCCAGGGTCTGCGCCACGTCTCGGATCAGCGGCACGATGTCGATCTCCGCCTTGCGCAGGCTCATCGTCCCGCTCTCGAGCTTCGACAGGTCGAGCAACCCCTTGATCAGGCCGAGCAGCTGCTCGCCCTTCTCGTGGATGGTGTGCACGAACTCCTGCTGCTCCTTCGTCAGCTCGCCGGCGATGCCTTCCTTCAGCATCTCGCTGTAGCCGATGATGCTGGTGAGCGGCGTGCGCAGCTCGTGAGAGACGGTGCCGAGGAAGTTGCTCTTGAGCCGATCGAGCTCCTTGAGCCGGTCGAAGGCGTGCTGCAGCTTCGCGTTCTTGTCGGCGAGCTCGCGGTAGCTCTCCTGCACGCTCATCAGGTGCATGTTGCTGGTGAGCAAGGCCTTGTGGCCGGAGAACAGGATCAGGTCGAGGGCGTGGCACAGGTGGCGAACGATGCGCCGCGCCTGCTGATCGGGAAACGCCGGAAGCTCCAGCCAGGCGCTCGCGACCCGCGCGCCGTCGATGCCGGCGTCCAGCCGGGTGAGCTCCGCGCTCGGGCCCGGAGCCGCTGGGTCGCGGTAGGGCCCGAGGATCAGCCGCCCGAGCCGCCGCCCGTCGTAGCTGATGGCGCGGACGATGTAGCGTGCGCCGGTCACGCAGGTCAGATCCGCCTCGGTGTCAGGCTCCGGCTCCAGGGATTTCACCGCGGAGATCACCGACGCCAGCGCGTCCCGCCCGGCTTTGTGCTCGTCCAGGTAGGCGTAGAGCGGAGGCTCCCCACTCGCGTCGGCGAGCAGGTTGCCGCTTTCGCTGAAGATGCGCAGCGAAACACCGAACAGCTCCCGCGCGCTCTCGGCCATCTCGCGGAGCGCGCCTTTGTCCACCAGGCTCTCGAGCTCGACCGAACGGCCCATGGTGAGCTCGTCCAGCAGAGTGACCGGGGCCTCGGCCATCACTCTCCCTCCGGTCTGAGCACCTCGAGCGCGCCGCCCACACAGGCACCGAGCACGTCCGCGAGCGGCCGGTCGTGGCCGAGCCGCTGCGCGACGGACTCGAGGAAGGCCGTAGAGTCGAACCCGAACTTGCGGTTCAAGTCGTGCTCGGCGTCGAGCGCGCTCCAGGTCAGATAGAGCAGACCGATGAAGCTCTCGACCACGCCCTCGCCACGCGTCGCCACCGCCAGGTACACGGGCTCTCGACCCTGCGCTGCGAGCGAGGCGATCTCCTCGTCGCTGCGCACCGCCGGCAGGTCACGCTTGTTGAACTGGATGATCAGCGGGATCTGCTTGAGCGTCAGGCCGTAGGTCTTGAGGTTCTCCTTCAGGTCCACGAACGCGGTGGCGTTGTTCTCCGTCTCGGCCACCTGCGAGTCGGCGATGAAGGCGATGCCGTCGGCACCCTGCAACACCAGCCGCCGGGTCGAGGCGTGGATCACCTGGCCCGGGACCGTGAACACCTTCAACCGCACCGAGAGCCCGCCCTTGTCCCGGAAGGTGAAGGGCAACAGGTCGAAGAACAAGGTGCGGTCGTCCCGGGTCTCCAGCGTCATCAGCCGGCCGGTAATCGTCGGATCCGCGGCCTCGTGCAGCGCCTGGAGGTTCGTCGTCTTTCCGCTCAGGGCCGGGCCGTAGTAGACGAGCTTGATCGTGAGCTCACGAGCGGCGAAATCAAGCTGCATGGCGCGGAGGGATGACTCTAGCGCAGCGCCCCCGCGCTGGACACCCGGGAATTCCCGGGAGGCTCGGAGCGGGCGTTGAGCAAGGCGCTCGTGCTGATCTGGCTCGGGACCTCCGCGGCGCAAGCCAGCCACGAGCCGGAGCTCGACTCCTGGGCGCGCGCGCGCTGGGTGGAGCTCGAGCCACCCGCCACGGATGCCCCCGCCGGCTTGCCCTACGACGACGCGCTGGCTCAGAGGCTCGAGGAGCTGCTCGACCAAGCGCGGCTCGCCGCGAGCTCCCTGGACGACGCGACGGCGAGCGAGCGGCTGCGCGCGATCGAGCAGAGCTTGCGCGAGCACCCGGCTTTGCCGCAGGCGGCGTGGCTCCTCGCCGAGGCGCTGCAGATCGAAGCCAGCATCGCCGGGCGCACTGCCCCGGACGATCGCCCGCAGCTCTTGGCGCGCGCCCGGGCGCTCGAAGGCCAGCGCGCGACCGCCTTCGGCGAGCCGGCCGAGGCACGAGCACCGAGCGCGCCGCTCTTGAGCGTCTCGCTCTCCACGCGCGCCTCGGACCAGATCTACTTCGACGGCAACCGCGTCGGACGTCGCTTCGAGCTCTTGCCCGGCGAGCACCACGTCCGCGTCGTGCGCCGCGGGCGGGTGGTGTGGGCCGGCTGGGTGCCGGTGGAGAAGGCCGGCGCCCTCGCGCTGCCGCTGCCGGCTCCGGTCGCGTGCAGCCTCGACGATCTCGGCGACGTACGCGTGAGCGGCGGAAAGGTCTCGGTACCGGCCCACGTCGGCTGCGCGCGCTGGGCGGTGGCGCGCCCGGCGGCGAGCGGTGGCATCGAGATCGCGTCGTGCCGGGGCTCCTGGTGCGGCCCGCTCATGCCGTGGAGGCGCCACGACGGCGCGATCTACAGCGGTCCGCCGCAGCCGCCGCCGGAGCCGGGCTTTCCCGCCTGGGCCAGCTGGGCGCTGGTCGGAGTCGGCGCAGCCGTCTTGACCACGGGCGTGCTCTGGCAGGCCGGCGCCTTCGACGAGCCGGGGCGGGGCTCCACGCGCTTCGAGCTCTGGGGCCCGGGCCAGCGCTCGACCAGCGGCGCGCTCAGCCCCAGCGCGCGCGGGCGTCGCTGATCGCCTCGAGCACGCGGGCCTTCGCCGGTCCGCCCACGACGTGGCGCCGCTCCACGGCCTCGGCCGGATCGAGCGCGGCGGCCACCGCGTCGCCGCCCAGAGCCGGGTGAGCCTTCGAGAGCTCCTCGCGAGACAGCTCACCGATCTGCACTCCCTGCTCCTCGGCCCGCTTCACGATCGCGCCCACGATGTGGTGGGCCTCGCGGAACGGCACGCCCTGGCTCACCAGGAAGTCCGCCACGTCGGTCGCGCACACGTGCCCCGCGCCGAGGGCCTCGCGCATGCGCTCGCGGCGGAAGGTCGCGGTGGCGATGGCGCCGGTGAGCGCGCGCACGCTGACGAGCGCGTTGTCGAAGGCGTCGAAGATCGGGCGCTTGTCCTCCTGAAGATCGCGGCCGTAGCCGAAGAAGAGGCTCTTCTCCAGCACGAGCAGCGCTGTCGCGCTGCCGATCAAGAGCGCCGCCTTGCCCCGCACCAGCTCCGCCACGTCGGGGTTCTTCTTCTGCGGCATCATGCTGGAGCTGGTCGAGAACTGATCGCTCAGGCTGATGAAGCCGAACTCCTGGCTCGACCAGAGCACGATCTCCTCGCCGATCCGCGACAGGTGAACGCCCAGGATCGCCAGCGCCCCGGAAAGCTCCATCAGGAAATCGCGGCTGCCGGTGGCGTCGATGCTGTTCCGGGTCGCGCGCGCGAAGCCGAGCTCCCGCGCGGTGGCCTCGCGATCGAGAGGAAAGCCCGTGCCGGCCACCGCGCCCGCGCCGAGCGGGCACTCGTCCAGCCGAGCCAGCGCGTCCGCGATGCGCCCGCGATCGCGCCAGAGCATCTCTTGCCACGCCATCAGGTGGTGCGAGAGACGACTCGGCTGCGCGCGTTGCAGGTGCGTGTAGGAGGGCATCAGCGTGTCGATCTCGTCCGTCGCCCGAGCCACGATGGCGCGACCCAGCTCGGCGAGGGCTTCGAGGGTCTCCTCCGCGCGACGCCGGGCGTAGAGCCGGAGGTCGGTCGCCACCTGGTCGTTGCGAGAGCGCGCCGTGTGGAGCTTGCCGCCGACGGGTCCCACGATGGCGGTCAGGCGCGCCTCGATGTTCATGTGGACGTCTTCCTTGGCGCGGTCCCAGCGGAGCTCGCCGCGCTCGATCTCCAGAGCGACCTGGCCGAGCCCCGCCACCAACGCCTCGACCTCTTCAGCGCCGATCACGCCGGCGCGCCCGAGCCCCCGCGCGTGCGCGATGGACCCTTGGATGTCTTCGCGCCAGAGCGCCGAGTCCACGTCCACGCTGGTGTTGAGCGCCTCCATCGCCAGGTCGATGGAGGCTTCCAGCCGACCTCCGCGCGCGACGCTCACGCCGAGGCTCCTCTGAGCTTGCCCCGGAGAGCTTCGAGCCGGGCGCCCAGCTGCGAGAGTCGCTCGCTGTCCCGCTCCGAGCGGGCGAGCTCGGCCTCGCGGTCGCTGGCACCGGCCTCGCGCTCCGCGCGCACGGCCGCCAGGACCTCGATCACCTCGCGGTGCAGCTCCTGGCCTGCGGTCACGACCCACTCGTCCAGCCGGCTGGCGAACTCGTCCACCATCTCGTCGATCTTGGGGCCGACCTTGGCCGCCGCCTCGCGCAGGACCACGGGCCCGAGCTCCAGCGCGCGCTTCTTGATCTCCGCCTCCGTCCGGCCGCGGTTCCACAGCGCCAAGGCCGGCGCCGCCGCCAAGAGCAGCCCGCCGAGCAGGGCGTTCGCGAACATCACGCCCATGCCGAGGCTGAGCACGGCGAAGATGCCGACGTCGTAGGCGAAGCGGTCCACCTCGATGGGCGGCGCCTTCAAGTCCGCGCCCATGGCGCCGCTCACGCGCTTGCCCACGTCGTGGGCGTCGTCCTTGACCAGAGCGACCATGCGCTCGCCGAGGGCCTCGAGCGCCGCGGCGATCTCCCGGGTCTCGAGCTCCGCCCACTGCCGGAACGAGTGCTCGAAGAAGGGCCCCAGGTGCTGCTTCAGGTCGTCGCCGCTCGCCTGCTGCAAGATCCCCGGGAGCTGACGCACCACGTCGTCGCAGAAGCGATCCAGATCACGGCGCGCCCACGCCTTGATGGCGCCGGCTTCTTCCCGGATGTCCAGGCGCCGCTTCTCGATGGTGTCGGCGTGCCCGGCCAGATCGGACTCCAGTAGCTCGATGCGACGCGCGAGCTGCTCGGCGCTCATGGCCACGGCGCGGCGCCGCGCGTCCACCCCGCGCCCGAGCACTGCGGCGGCGGACAGCCCCTCGCCCAGCGCGTTGTCCAGGAGGATGCGCCCGCGCTCCTCCGCCAGGAAGCGCATCAGGTGGTCCACCAGCTCCGGGACGCCGCTCTCCTCGGCGCGCCCGGCGAGCGCCGCTTGGGCGCTGACGGGGAACACCGGGGGATCCTCGACCAGCGCGCTCAGCCGGTTCTTCACGTAGCCCAGGGCCTCGGCGCGCTCGTCGGCGTTCCAGATGTCGCTCTTGGCGACCACGAAGAAGATCTTGTCGCGGCTCTTGCCGATGAGCTGATGTTCCAAGAACAGCCGCTCGCTCTCCTTCACCGGCTGCCCCGCGTCGAGCACGAACAGCACCGCGTCCGAGCGCGGGATGTAGCCATAGGTGATCTCGGCCCGGGTGAGCGAGAGATCGTTCACTCCGGGGGTGTCCACCAGCACGATGCGCTCGCGCAGGAGCTCCGCCGGCAGGCACACCTCCACGTAGCTCACCGGCTCGTCCGCGCGGGCGCCGCCGGTGGCGAAGGTCTTCACCTCCTCGAAGGGCAGCGGCTGCTCTTGCCCCGAGGCGAGCACGACCTTGGAGCTCGGCTCGTCACCCCACTCGATGTGGTGGATGACCGCCGTGGTGGGCGTGACCCCGACGGGCAGCACGGCTCGGCCGAGCAGCGCGTTCACGAACGTGCTCTTGCCGTGGTTGAACTCGCCGACCACGACCAGGTGGAAGCGGTCCCGCTCCAGCTTCTTCACCAGATCCGCGTCCACCCGATCGGCGAGCGACGCGGCGCCCACGCTGCGCGCCAGATCCGAGAGGCTACCCAGCGTTTCGATGACTTCGAGCTTCCGCTCGCGAAAGGAATCTAGCATTTGTTCTCGTCCATCCGGCTAGGGGAGCCTAGCGAGGATTGATTTCTCTCTCCGATGATCGGGGAATTGTCTCTTCTCCGATGACCCCCGTCAGCGCCTCGCCACACGTCCCACCGGCAAGACAGTCGGCGCCGGTCCGGGCCGGCGTTCTCACTCCGCTCACCTTGGCGGATCGTGATCTGATCTTGGCAAGCCCCACCGCGTGATGGCGGGCGGGATTGCTCTTCTCTCCGATGACCCCCGTCAGCGCCTCGCCACACTTCCCACCGGCAGGACGGCCGGCGCCGGTCCGGGCCGGGGTTCTCACTCCGCTCACCTTGGCGGATCGTGATCTGATCTTGGCAAGCCCCACGGCGTCGTTCTGGGCTCGGCCTGCGGCCGAGCGACACTCCCGAAAGGTCCGGCGCCTCATTCCGCGCCAACCCTACCCTAGCACCTTCACGATCTCGTGAACCTTCTCGTCCACCTGCTCCATGGAGAGGCCGTCGTCACCTTTGCCGACGTGCTGGCGGAAAAGCGAGCTCTGGCCGAACTCCCGGAGCGCCAGCACGCGCTTGGGGAGCCAGGGATGGGTGGCGAACACCTCGCTGAAGCGCCCGACGCTGCCTTGGGCTTCCTCGTGCTGCTCCAGGAACGCCTCGATGTTGAGCTCTTCGTACAGCTTCTGCGAGCCCAGCGCGAGCTTGGTCAGGGCGCGGGACGCGACGTCCAGATCGCGGGCGCAGAGCGCGCCGGCGCGATCGCAGGTGATCTCGGCGCGGCGCGACCAGGCCCGGAGCGCGAGCACCGCGGGCAGGCTGGCGTAGCGCAGGAACAGGCCCGCCATGCGCGTGAGCATGAAGAGCGCCGTCAGGTAGACCACGTGGTTGTTGTGGATGTGACCGCACTCGTGGCCGATCACGCTCATCAGCTCGTCGTCGGACAGGTGATCGACCAGGCCCGAGTGGATCATGATGAACGAGTCGTCGTTCGTTCCGTAGGTCGCCGCGTTCATCTGCGGGTTGTTGACGACGTAGAGCGTGGGAGTGGCGATGCCGAGCGTGGAGCCGCAGCGCTCGGCCAGCGCGAGCACGCGCGGGAACTGTCGCGGGCCCACCTTGACGGCGTGCCCCAGGAGCTCCGCCTTGCCGATGTGCTTGAACATCCGGACGCCCGCCGCTACGGCGAGCTCCACGGGCTTCATGGTCTCGAAGGCCACCCGGGTCTTCTTGTCCCAGGCGTAGGCGTAAGCGTGCGAGCTCTCTCCGGAGCTCGCTCCGGGATGCGCTTGCTTCCGCTCATCGACGAACTTCTGAAAATCGAGCGATTCTACTCGGGCCACGCGTGACTCCTCGGGTCCGCTGAACGTAACGTCGGGCCCCCCACCGCGCAATCGCCGCGCCCGGAGCTTCAGCCGAGCGAGAGCGCCACCGGCTCGAGCACGCCGGCCTCGATCTCGGCCAAACGCGCCAGAAAACGCCGGTAGTCGCGCAGGGGTGGCTGGCCCGGCGGCGCGCGCAGGGAGTAGTCGGTGATGCGCGTGGTGGCGAAGCGCAACGCTCCGAGCGCGGCCTCCACACCGAGCGCGGCGAGCTCGCGCGGCTCGAGACGACGCACTGCGTGATAACCCTCGAGCATGCTCCGGACCAGCTCGAGGTCGAAGCGGTCGCCGAAGCACCAGGCCTGGACGCAGACCATCAGGTCGAAGGCGAAGACGCCGAGCGACGCGCTCTCGAAGTCGATGAGCGCGGCGAGCTGACCGCCCCGCCAGAGCACGTTGTCGCGGAACAGGTCGCCATGGATCACACCGCTGGGCAGGCTCGGGTCGCGCTTCTGCGCGTAGCGCACCAGCCGCTCCGCGATTCGCTCCACGTCCTCGGCGTACTCCGGCGTCCGCGCGCGCTCGAGCCGCGCCTGCAAGTCGCCGAGCTCGAAGCGACTAGGCGCCAGCTCGTCGACCTTCACTAGGTGCACGCGCGCGAGCGCCGCACCCACCGCGCGGGTGTGCTCGGGTCGCACCCGCGCCTGGCACAAGATCTCCCCCTCTATCCAGGGGAAGAGCGCGACGGGCTTGCCGCGGTGCTGCTCCAGGCGCTGCGAGAGCGGCTCCGGCGTCGGCACGCCGGCCCTCGCGAGCGTGGCGAGCAAGGCGAGCTCGCGCCTCGCCCCGGCCTCCACCTGCTCCTCGTACACGCGCAGGAACACGCTCTGCGCGCTGGCGGTCTCGACGCGGAAGTTCGAGTTCACGCTGCCGCCGGACAGGGCCTCGACCTGGCGCACCTCGAGCCCGAACGAGCGCCCGATGCGGCGCGCTTCTTCGAGCTCGAGCGGGGTGAGCCGGGCCATCGCGGAGGCCATGATAAGACGCCGCTCACGCGGGGCGAAACCTGGTGCTATCCTTCACGGGTCTCGCGAGGCGGATGCCGGAAGTCTACGGAAACACCACGGGCCTGTCGCCGAGCGCGCAGAAGGCGCTCGAACGCATCTACCGCCGTCGCGTCCCGCTCGACCGCATCGCCACGCCGGAGCTGGTGCGCTCGCTGTCCGAGGCCTCGCGGGAGAGCCAGCGCCAGGTCGGCGCGCTGGTCCACCGCTCCGGGCAGGTGGACTACGTCGTGGTCGGCAGCCCCACCGGGCTGATGCTGCCGGACATCGGGCGCCTGCGCGCAGCCCAGGGGCGCTTTCGCGCGCTGCGCCTGGTGCACACGCACCTCTTCAACGAGCCGCTGACGCGAGACGACCTGGTCGATCTCACGCGCCTGCGCCTGGACCTGATCGCCGCGGTGCTGCTCAGCCGCGAGGGCGAGCCGCGCAGCATGACCTGGGCCTACAACGTGCCGACGCGCGCCAGCGGAGACACGCCCTACCAAGTGGTCGCGCCAGTGCCCTGGGGCTCGCCGCAGCCCGACTTCGGGCAGCTCATCGGCGCGCTGGAGAACGAGTTCGACAAGTTCCAGCGCCTCAGGGAGGTCCGCGCCAAAGACGGGCGTGCCATCCTGGTGCACGTCGGCGAAAAGCGCGTGCCCGGCGCGGCCGCCCGCGCCGGCGCGCGCCTGAACGAGCTCGAGAGCCTGGCCCACACCGCCGGTGTCGAGGTCGTGGACAAGGTGGTGCAGCTCCGGGACCGGGTCGACCCCAAGCTGGTGCTCGGGCGTGGAAAGCTGGAGGACGTCGTGATGCGCGCCATCGAGCAAGACGTCGAGACCTTGATCTTCGATCTGAACCTGACCCCCGCGCAGGCCCACGGCATCAGCCAGGAGACTGACCTCAAGGTCATCGATCGGAGCCAGCTGATCCTCGACATCTTCGCGCAGCGCGCCGAGACGCGAGACGGCAAGCTTCAGGTGGAGCTGGCGCAGCTCAAGTACGCGCTGCCGCGCCTCGGACTGAAGGACGACTCGCTCAGCCGCCTCACCGGCGGCATCGGCGGGCGCGGTCCCGGCGAGACCAAGCTCGAAATCGGGCGGCGCCGCGCCCGCGATCGGGTGCACCAGCTGGAGCGCTCGCTCGGGGAGCTGGCGAAGAAGCGCGCCGAGCGCCGGCGCCGCCGGGAGCAGAGCGGCGTGCCCGTGGTGGCCATCGTGGGCTACACCAACGCGGGCAAGAGCACGCTCTTGAACACCCTGACGGACGCCGGCGTGCTGGCCGAGAACAAGCTGTTCGCGACCCTGGACACCCGCGCGCGCCAGCTCCACCTGCCGGACGGGCGCAACGTGGTGCTCACGGACACCGTGGGCTTCATCCGCGAGATGCCGGAGGGGTTGTTCGCGGCGTTCCGCGCCACTTTCGAGGAAGCCGCGGAGGCCGATCTGGTGCTGGAGGTCGTGGACGCCGCCGATCCCGAGCACGCCGAGCACGAGCGCACGACGGCGGGGCTGCTGGAAGAGCTCGGCCTCTCGGCCTTGCCGCGCCTCACCGTCTACAACAAGGTCGATCTGCTGGAGCCGGGCGAGCGCGACGCGCTCGAACGTTTGCCCGAGGCCACCACCATCTCGGCGCTGCGCAAGGACACCACGCTGACCTTGCTGCGACGCATCGCCGAGCGACTGCCCTCACGCACGCCAGAGCGCGCTGCCCCAGTGGAGCCCGGCCCCGAGAGCCAGGAAGCACACGAGCTGGCCGGGGCGTAGGCGGCCGTCCCGGCGCATCTCGTCGAGCAAGATCGGGATGGTCGCGGTCGAGGTGTTGCCGTAGCGCTCGATGTTGGAGGGCACCTTCTCCTCGGGCACGCCCAGCCGCTCGCGCACCGCGGCGTTGATGCGCTCGTTGGCCTGGTGCGCGACGAACCAGTCGATCTGCTCGAGCTTCACCTTGGCCTTCGCACACACGCGCTCCACCGACTTCGGCAGCAGCGTGACCGCTTGCCGGAACACCTCGCGCCCGTCCATGCGCGGGATCCACAGATCCTCGGCCACGGTTTGCTCCGAGATGAAGGGGCGCGAGCGGAACCCCGCCGGAATGGCCAACCGATCGGCGTAGCGGCCGTCGGAGTGGAGATCCGTCGCGAGCAGCCCGCTGCCCGGCCGCCCGGAGCGCTCGACCACCAGCGCACCAGCGCCGTCGCCGAAGATGATGGCCAGCGAACGATGCCGCGTGGCGCGCGCCCAGTCTTCTTCGGAGGGCCGAGCGCCGGTGTCCTGCTCCAGGAGGTCCCAGTCCCGCCAGGGCATGAAGCCGGCGTGCGCCTCGGCGCCGACGATGAGCAGCGTGTTCGCCGCCCCGCTCGCGAGCAACGAGTCCGCCACTTGCAGGCTGTAGATCATGGCGGCGCACTGCTGGCGCATGTCGAGCGCGGGCACGCCGCGGCAGCCCAGCTTCGTCCCGAGGATCACGCCCGAGCCCGGGAACACGTGATCCGGCGTCATGGTGTTGAACAGCACGTAGTCGACGTCTTCGGCGGCGCGCCCCGCGTCGTCGAGCGCCGCCCGCGCCGCTTCGACGGCCAGATCCGAGACCCCCTGCCCCTCCGGACAGAAGTGCCGCTGCCCGATGCCGGTGCGCTGCCGGATCCAGGCGTCGCTGGTGTCCATCACCCGCGCCAGGTCGTGGTTGGTGTACGGCCGCCCCGGCAGGTGGCGTCCCGATCCGATGATGCAGAGTCCTGGCATGTGCCCCTCGCGTCGCGGCCGCCGGGGATAATCGAAAGCTCACCCATCGTCACCTCTTGGATTGGTTGAACCAGGGAAATTTGGCTGGAGCCAGCCGAGCAGCGCGCCGAAAAAGATTCCGCAACTCGCGCTGCCGATCGGCCGATTGGGCCGGCATGCGCGCGCCCCTCCTCGGTCTGTGCCTGCTCCTCTCGGCCTGCGGCGGCAGCCTCTCGCGCGCCCAGCACGCCTTCGACGAGGGGCGTCACGCCGACGCGGTGGACGAGTACCGGGCGCACGAGGCCGAATTCGACGAGCTCGGCCCCCGCGCTCAGGCGCGCTATTCGCTCTACCGTGGCCTCTCCCACTTCGCCTGCGGCGATCTGCGCGCCGCGTCCTTCTGGCTCGCGCGGGCACGCGACGCCAGCGCCCGCGATCCGGGCGTGTTCGACGTGCGCGAGCAGGGCCGCCTCGACGCGGCCTGGCGCAGCATGGGCCTGATGCCCGGCGAGTCGGCGCGAGTTACTTCAGGGCTTCCGGCAGCCGTCCCAGGGCACTCCGAACCGCCGCACGCATCGCGCTGAGCTCGACTGACCGGACCTTGCTCGGGCGATCCGTCGCCTGCGCGCGCCCGTTGATCACCGCGTGGATGCTGCCGCCCCGCGCCCGGCGCAAGGTCGCGCTCACCACCGCCACGGTCTCGGCCTGCCCCGAGCTCTCGCGCGTGGCCATCTGCGTGAGCGACGCCGACAGCACGAAGCGGTCCTGCGCCTTCACGTTCGACAGATCGACCTCGCCCAGCTCGCGCTCCACGAGGCCGCGGAACGCTTGCTCCAGCTTGGGATCGGCCCGCACGACCTTCACTTCGCCCAGCGCCACCGGCGAGGAGCCCGCGTCCGCCCGCGCGCCGAATCCCGCGAGCACCGCCATGCCGAACAGGGCAGCGAACAGTCGTCTCCTGCTGCGCACGAATACGCCCAAAGCCGTCTCCTCGGAAGCAGCCGAAGCCGAGCGCGGCTTCGGCGCACCCACGTGGCTATCAAGGCCGGCGAGGGACGGCCAAGTTTCAGCGCGCCGGTTCGATGCGGTCGGCGTCCACCGTCTCGTCCCAGGCGGTCTCGTAGCCTTCGTAGTGAACCAGGTAGCGGTCCGGCGCCGCGACCGCGACGATCGTCGCCAGGTACTTCGAGCCCCGCCACTTCACGCGCACGCGGTCGCCGGGCTTGTAAGCAGTGGCGCCGGGAGCCGGGCCGGAGCTCTTGGGCGCGACACCGCTGGCGCGCGCGACCTTCTCCGGGGCGGGAGGCGCGTTCACCGGCCCGTCGATGCGTCCCTTGATGCGATCGAGCGTGACGTCCTCGTCCCAGCGCGCCTCGTAGCCGTCGAAGTGAACGCGGAAGCGCGCGGTGCCCTTCTTCTCCAGGATGTAGGCCGGGTAGTTGCGTCCCTCCCACTCCACCCAGACGTACTCACCCACGCGGTACGGCTCGGTGCAGGCCGCGAGCGCGAGCGCCAGGAGGAGCCAGCCGAGACGCATCCCCGCGGGCTTAGCCAAAATGACCGCGGAGTGCCAGCACCGAAGCGGTAGCTAGGGGGTGTCCCTAGTTCGTGTGCGACCGAGCGGCTCGATTCGCGCCGCTCGGCGATCAGCCGAGCCCCGGAATCACTTGAACAGTCTGGTCATGATCAGATCTCGATCCGGAAATGAGGCGTGAGCGCGAAGACCGGCCGGGGCCGGCGCCGGCCGTTTCGACCGAAAGGAAGGGTCGCGTGGCGCTTGCTGCCGCCAGCGGAGCGCGAATCAGGGACACCTCCTAATACGGCGCGCTCGACTCGAACGCCTTCGCGTGCGGCGCCGGACCTTCGACGATGACCACGAGCTTGCGATTGTTCCAGTAGAACGACTCCGGGTACCCGCCGGTGACCGCGACCACGCTGCCGCGCACCGCGCCCGAGCTGTCCGTGACGTTGCCGCGGGTGACCTTCTGCCCAGGCTTCAGGTTCGAGATCGAGGTGCTCCAGACGTTCTGGATGCGGTCGTTGGCGATGGACTCCGTGGGGTACACCAGGAGCAGGTGGATGATCCGCGCGCCGCCCGGCGAGGTGTAGACCGCGCCGATGCTGTCCACCACTCCGGGCGGGACCTTCTCGAGGGGCGAGGTCCCGACCAGGCGGTAGTCGCCCACCTGCGGCCGGACCAGGCTGCGCACCGAGCCGCTGCTCGGCACCTCGCCGCCGGGGCCCGACGAAGGACCGCTGCTGCCGCTGCTCGACGAACCGCCCAGCATGACCAGGACGATGATGAGACCCACGCCCATCAGCGCCGCGAACCCCGCGCCGAGGCAACCGGCGACACCACAGCCGCCGAGGATCTTCAGGCCGCCGCCGCCCTCCTCGGGAGGTGGCGGCATCGCGCCGACCGGCGTCGCGCCGTAACCAGGCGGACCGGGCGGGGCCACGCCGTAGCCGGGGGGCTGCGCAGGCGGCGCGCCGTACTGCGGCTGCGCCGGTGGTGGACCATAGGCCGGGGCGCCGGGCGGCGCGTAGCCGGGCTGCGCGGGC
This sequence comes from Polyangiaceae bacterium, assembly GCA_015075635.1. NCBI lineage: Bacteria > Pseudomonadati > Myxococcota > Polyangiales > Polyangiaceae > Polyangiaceae bacterium. The sequence continues at coordinate 1,569,909 of JABTUA010000001.1, read as the reverse complement.
GGCGCGTAGCCGGGCTGCGCAGGCGGCGGACCGTAGCCCGGAGCCTGGGGCGGCGCGTAGCCGGGCTGGCCAGCGAACGGCCGCGGTCCACCCGGCGGACCGGCGGGGCCCTGCGCCGGGAGCGTGTGGCCACAGTTCGCGCAGAAGCGCGCGCCGGGGTCGAGCTGCGTGCGGCACTGCGGGCAGAAGTTCACGATGCGCCCCCTTCCAGTCCGAGCGCGCGGCGGCGTTCGAGCGCGGCGGCGCGGATCTTCGCGACCTCGGCGTCCACGCGGGCGCGTCGCGCCGGATCGGCCTCACCCGCCAGGCGCGCCTTGGCGAAGGCGAGCTGCACTTGCAGGTTGTGCAGGCTGCGGAGCCCCAAATAGAAGCCAATCTTGAAGGTCAAAACGGTCTTTGCGTACGTCAGCTGGCGCGCGATCACGCTCTTCAGGAGCGGCAGATCCGCGGCCCCGACCGCGCCCGTCGAGAGCTCGTCGTCGAGGTGACCGTGGATCGCGCGGCGCTCTTGCAGGAGCGCATACACGGCGACCAGCGCGATGAACACCACCGGCACGCCGAGCGCGAGGTTCGCACGCAGCGCACCGCTGTCGCCCAGGGCGTTGCCGTGGCGGAGCAGCTGGTAGGCGGCATCGGCGATCACCGCGCCGATCAGCGACACCACCGGCAACACGGCGCGCAGGATCGGCGCCTTCGCCTCCGAGGCCAAGCCGAAGCCCGCGCCGATGATCGCGCCGACCACGCCGTCCGAGAGGCCAGAGAGCGCCAGCTTGCCGAAGCTCGCCACCTGCGACACCTCGAGGCCCGGCACGCTGACGCTGGCGAACGTCAGCTCGTGGACCAAGCGCTCGCCCACGCCGAAGCCGAGCCCGCCGCAGGTGCCGTACACGATGCCGTCCATCGTGCCGTTGAACTCCTCCCAGCCGCGCCGCTGGCCATAGGCGACCAACACGCCGACGCCGGCGCCGATGCCCAGGAACTTCACCAGCTCCTTGATCGAGGCGCTGGCCCAGAGGTTCAGCCCGAGCAGCGTGTTCTGGGCGACCAGGGCGACGAGCGTGGCGCCGGCGGCACCCAGGAAGAACACCATGAGCATGGCCCACAGCGGCTCCTTCTCGTTCATGTCCACGAAGCGCACGACGGCGAGGTACAGGATGGCGAGCAGGAGCGTGGAGATCAGGGTCGAGGTCATCGGGGGCCCCGGCGACGTTAGAGCGTCTTTCGACCCGATGGAACAGTGGCGGCGCGGGGTTGGGGTTCCCCGCGCGGGGTGCGGGGCGAAGCCCCGCCGTGAAGACCGGCGAGGCCGGCGCCGACTGCGGGTCCGGTCGCGTTCGATCGCCAGACGCCGTGTGGCACGAGTCGAGAATGCTCTAGTCGATTTCTGCCTTGGGCGTGAATCCCGCGTGGTCCAGCGCCGGGTGCCTCGATTCGAGCCAGCCGCCGATGCGCGCGCGCGTGGTCCGGTAGGCGTGCTCGAGGATCTTGCGGCGCGCCGCGAAGCTCGCCGGGTTGTACATGAAGAGCAGGGCGTCGGTCGGTTCGGGCTCGATCAGGAGTACGTCCGCGGCCCCGCTCTGGACGATGCGCGTCATGGATTCGTGCATCTGCTGGTGCATGCCGATGCGCAGCGACTGGTTCATCACCCACATCAGGCCCTTGTCGCGCACGCTGCCCTTCAGACCGTGACCGGTAGGTACGGCCTGAGCACGCACGGGGACCATGGGGTTCACCACCACGATCACGTTGGCGCCCTCGCCGACTGCCACGTCCAGGTGCGAGACCTGGGCGGAGCCCGCATCGATGTACCAGCGGTCGGCGATGCGCACCGGCGAGAAGAACGGCGCCACCGCCATGCTGGCGATGCAGGCCCGGGTCACCGGCACGTGATCGAAGCCCTCCGCACCGAACAGCACGCGCTCCCCGGAGTCGAGGTCGTGGGCCATGATGCGCAAGGGCTTGGGCATGCCGTGGAACGTGTTCGGGATGCCGCGCCGCACGAAGAAGTCCTCCAGGAAACGCTCGTAAGCGTCGAGGGAGAAGAGCCCGGTGGGCAGCGTGTCGTAGAAGCGATCGAGCTCCTCCCAGAGCACCGCCGGGGAAGGCGCTGGCGCGCGCGAGATCAGGCTGCTGGTGCCGTGGCGGAGCGCCTGCCAAGCGCTCACGAGCGTGCGCCGCCAGGCATCGAGGTCCATTTTCAGGATGTGCTTGCGCTCGAGCGGGAAGTACTGGTCAGCCGGATCCAGGAACGCGCGGTACAGGCGCTCCGGGTCTTGCCCCGCGGCCAGGGCGGCGGCCACGCTCGCTCCGCTGTTGGTGCCCACGTAGAGGTCGAAGCCCCGCTCTTCCAGACCCAGGAGGCCGTCTTCCAGCGCGGCCAGGGCGCCGATCTGGAACATCGCGCCGGTGGCGCCGCCACCCGGCAGGCACAGCGCGACCCGCGGCTCGGCCATCTCAGCCCTCAGCGCCCGCGCAGGTGCGGCACGACGCCGCGCTTGGTCACGGTGTCCTCGGCGAGCTCGGGCCTCGTCTCGGCGTAGTCCAAGGTCGAGTGCAGGCCACGGCTCTCGCGGCGGCTGGCCGCGCACGAGATGATGAGCTCGGCCACGGTGGCGATGTTGCGGAGCTCGAGCAGATCGCGGTTCACCAGGTGCTTCCAGTAGTACTCGCGGATCTCCTCCTCGAGCAGCGCAACGCGCCGCGCCGCTCGCCGGAGCCGCGTGTCGCTCCGCACGATGCCGACGTAGTTCCACATCAAGCGGCGGAGCTCGTCCCAGTTCTGCGTGACCACGACCGCCTCGTCGCTCGGCACGGCGCTGCCCACCTCCCACTCCGGCACCTCCGGCCAGGGGCTCTGCCTGAGCTCCGGCAACAGCGGGCCGGCCTTGTCCGCCGCACGCTTGCCGAGCACCAGGCCCTCGAGCAGCGAGTTCGACGCCAGGCGGTTGGCGCCGTGCAGGCCCGTGCACGCGCTCTCGCCGATGGCCATCAGACCCGGCAGGCTGGTGCGCCCGTGCAGGTCGCTGGTGATGCCGCCGCACAGGTAGTGCGCCGCGGGCACCACCGGCAGCGGTCGCTCGGTCATGTCCATGCCGTAGCGCAGGCACTCCGCGTGGATGTTCGGGAAGCGCTCCTTGACGAAGCTGGCGGGCTTGTGGGTGATGTCGAGCAGCACGTAGTCGCTGCCGCTCTTCTTCATCTCGAAGTCGATGGCCCGGGCCACGATGTCGCGGGGCGCCAGATCCGCCATCGGATGGTGCCGCGTCATGAACGCTTCCTTCGTCTCCGGGTGGCGCAGGATCGCGCCTTCGCCCCTGAGCGCCTCGCTGATCAGGAAGGTCCGGGCCTGCGGGTGGTGCAGGCAGGTGGGGTGGAACTGGTAGAATTCCATGTTCGCGATCTCGGCACCGGCGCGGTACGCCATGGCGATGCCGTCGCCCGTCGCGACGTCGGGGTTCGAGGTGTAGAGGTAGACCTTGCCGGCCCCGCCGGTGGCGATCACGGTCTGGCGCGCCAGCACGCGGCGCACGGTCCCGCTCTTCTCGTCCAGCACGTAGGCGCCGACGCAGGTGTCGGGCCCGCCGAACTTGCTGAGCACGATCAGGTCCACGCCCATGTGCCAGTCGAGGAGCGTGATGTTCGGGTTCTCCGCCACGCGCTCGAGCAGCGTCCGCTCGATCTCGCGACCCGTGATGTCCCCCGCGTGCGCCACGCGCCGCGCGGTGTGCCCGCCTTCGCGGCCCAGGTCGAGCTCACCCTGCTCGTTCCGGGAGAACGGCACGCCGTAGTCGACGAGCTGCCGGATGGCGGCGGGACCCTCCTTGACGCACAGCTCGACGGCCAGCTGGTGACAGAGCCCGGCACCGGCGGTCAGCGTGTCGGCGACGTGGCGCTCGAGGGTGTCGTCGGGGGCGAGCACCGCGGCCACGCCGCCTTGCGCCCAGGCCGTCGAGGAGTCTTCCCGCGCGCGTTTGGTCACGATCAGGACGCTGCCGTGGCGAGCCGCGTTGAGCGCGAAGGTGAGCCCCGCGATGCCGCTGCCCAGGACGAGGCAGTCCGTGGTGATGGACATGGGAGGCGGCATATTCCACCGCCGGACCCCGCGAGCGCGAGAGAAACCGCGGGCCCGGGCGCGAGCGGCAGAGAATGCGGGGCATCGTCATTGACGCGACGCTCCAAAGGATCTACCTCGCTCGGGTCCAGCGCGCCGTTTCCCGGGCAAATCCGGGCGGCTCGCGAGACAGCCCCTCGTCCCTCCGGCTCGATACACGCCCCCTCCCTCGGGAGGAACGTGGGCGGGCCTCACCAAAGGAGCTTGCCGTGAAGATCCTGGTCCCGCTCAAGCGGGTCGCGGACCCCGCGAACCACAACAAGGTGAAGATCCCTGCCTCCGCCGACAAGGTCGATACCGCCGGCCTGGAGTGGCAGATCAATCCCTTCGATCTGTACGCCCTCGAGACCGCGCTGCGCCTGACCGAAGACGGCAAGGCCCCCAAGGTTCGCGTGGGCGAGGTCGTGGCCCTGACGCTCGGGCCGACGGAGACGGAGACCAACCTGCGCTCCGCGCTCGCCACCGGCGCCGACCGCGCCATCCGCGTGGACACGACGGACGAGGCGCTGGACGGCCGGCTGGTCGCCCTGGCCATCAAGAAGATCGTCGAGGAGGAGAAGCCCGACCTCGTCATCATGGGCAAGCAGGTCGTGGACGGCGAGAACAACTACGTCGGCCAAGCCGTGGCCGCGATGCTCGACTGGCCGATGGCGACGTTCGCAGCGACGATCAAGGAGGAGGCCGGTGGCCTGCTCGTCGGGCGCGAGGTGGACGGCGGCGTCAGCACGCTCAGGGTGAAGTTCCCCGCGGTGATCACCGTGGACCTGCGCATCGTGGCGCCGGACAGCGTGTACTCGTCGAAGACGGCCGCGGGCTTCAAGTACCCCTACGAAGAGGTGCGCTTCGCGCCCCTGCCTGCGATCATGCAGGCCAAGAAGAAGCCGCTCGCCGTGAAGAAGCTCGCCGAGCTGGTCGGCGACGCGGCGCTCACCAGCAAGTACGTCCGGTTCGAGGCGCCCCCCGGGCGCAAGGCCGGCGTGAAGGTCAAGGACGTAGCCGAGCTCGTCCAGAAGCTCGCCACCGAGGCGAAGGCCATCTGAGGAAGGAACGAGCCATGGCAGACATTCTCGTCGTTGCAGAGCTGACCGCCGACGGCAAGGTCAGGAAGACCACTCACTCGGCCATCGCGATGGCCAAACAAGCGTTGCCCGCCCTGGGCGGCAGCTTCTCCATCCTCGTGATGGGCGCGAGCGCCAAGGCCGCCGCCGCGGAGCTCACCGGCTTCGGCGCGGCCAAGGTGCTGGCTTGCGAAGACGCGAGCCTCGCGAACTACGTGTGCGAGCAATACGCGCCCACGGTGGCCGAGGTCGGCAAGGCCTACGGCCTGATCGTCGCGTGCGCGTCCAGCTTCGGCAAGGACCTGCTCCCGCGCGTCGCCGCCAAGCTCGACGCCGCCTACGCCGGCGACTGCTCGGGCCTCAGCGTCAGCGGCAACAAGGTCGTGTTCAAGCGCCCGATGTTCGCCGGCAACGTGTTCGGCCACGTCGAGCTCGGAACCGCCATCCAGGTCGCCACCGCGCGCCAGAGCGAGTTCGAGCCCGCCGCTCCGAGCGGCGGCTCCTCCCCCGTCGAGTCGGTCGCCAAGGTCGCGCCCAGCGCCGGAGCCAGCCGCGTCGAGTTCGTCTCGCTCGAGGCGGTCAAGAGCGCCCGCCCCGATCTGGGCGAAGCCAGCATCGTGGTCTCCGGCGGCCGCGCGTTGAAGGAGAAGTTCTTCGACGTGCTGAACCCGCTGGCCGACACCCTGGGAGCCGCCATCGGCGCCAGCCGCGCCGCCTGCGACGCCGGCTACTGCCCAGGCGATCTGCAGGTCGGCCAGACCGGCAAGATCGTCGCGCCCAGCCTCTACTTCGCCATCGGCATCTCCGGCGCCATCCAGCACATCGCCGGCATGAAGGGCAGCAAGACCATCGTCGCCATCAACAAGGACGCCGAGGCCCCCATCTTCCAGCTCTCCGACTACGGCCTGGTCGCCGATCTGTTCCAGGCGGTCCCGGCGCTGGTCGAGGACCTGAAGAAGCACAAGGCCCAGAAAGGCTGAGCCACATCACCTAGCGCCCGCGCAGCCGTCGAGCTGCGCGGGCTTCGGGGCGTAGCGCAGTTTGGTAGCGCGCACGGTTCGGGTCCGTGAGGTCGGCAGTTCGAATCTGCCCGCCCCGACTACTCGCTTCACTTCGACTGTCCGCCAGCGGCGGCAGGCCCCGCTCGGCGCGCAGCGCGTCGATCCAGTCGATGATGGCGTCCTCCAGGGCCTTCAGATCAGCCTTCGGCCGCACGAAGAATCGCTCGGTCTTCATGGCTCGAGCCCCAGGCAAGTACCGCAGAGCGTGTCGAGGCCGATAGCCAGGTCGGCTCCATGCAAGCGCAGGACGAAATCGGGATCGTCGCCACGGTAGCCACCGAAGAGCGCGAGAGCGAGCGGCACCGGCGCGCCGAGGGTCTGGCTCCAGCGATCGATGGCCGAGTAGACCAGGCGGCTCGACTCCAGCCATTCCTCGGTCGAGCACTGGCCGCCCAGGTCGTCCTCTTCATGCGAGTCGGCGCCGTGCGCGAACGCGACGTAGTGGACGCGGCGAGCGAGGACCAACTCGCCGATCCGCGCGAGCCCGCCCTCGAGCTCGGCCAGGTAGGTCGCGTGGTCGCCGGACGGGTCGAGGTTCACTGCGATGGCCTGGTCGAGATCGGGGACGAACCCGCGAGAGTCGCCGATGCTGTTGCCGAAGTGACCGTCCAGATCGATCCAAGCGCCGCACAGCCCGCGCTCGCGATGGAGGAGCACGCTGGCGATCACCTGGCCGCTGAAGGTGCAGAAGGCCGAGCCGCCGCGGGGCGTGGCGTGGTGGAAGCCGCTGGTGGGGCTCACTGCGATGCGGGCGGGGCGGTCGCACGCGGCGCGCAGGGCGGCGACGAGGCTGCCGTTGGTGTAGCGGACGCTCTGGGCGAAGGCTGGGCTCCAGCAGAGCCCGTTGGACTCGGCGTGCGGGGCGTGGCCGGCGAAGAAGCCGTCCACGTAGGCGGCTTCGTGGGCGATCAGGAAGTCGTCGCGGCCGAGCGGCGCGAAGTCCTCGCGGAGCCGCGTGGCCGAGGCGAGCGGCGAACGGAGCAGCCACTCGACGTAGCGGCGTGGCTTCGTCGGGCTCTTGGAGAAGTTCCCGCGCGAATCCGGGGCGGCGACCTCGGGGCGGTAGAAGACATCGACGACGGGTTCGTAGTGGCGCATCGGTTTTCCTTTCGATCGCAAGCTGCGACCGAGGGCGTGACCGGCGCGTGACAGCCGGGGATTTCGGCTAGTCCGGGTCGGTGTCGGCGTAGCCCGCGTCGCTCACGGCGCCCAAGACGACCAGGCCGGGGGCGAGGCGCGGGCGCTCGCCTGGGGCTGTGACGACGAGCTCGTCGGGCAGTCTGAGGCCGCGGGCGCGCAGCTGTTCGGCCAGGCGGTGCCGCACCTGCCTGAGCGCGGTCTGCTGCGCGCGACCGTCGCTGCCCATCACGCGCACGGTGAGCTGTCGGGCATCGGCGGCGTGCTGTCGGAGCAGACACGCGAGCAGACGCGCGGCGCGATGGGGCAGCGGCAACCACGGGCCCTCGGCGAAGCGGAGCACCGCCCCGGCGCGATCCGGCGGGAGCCGGAACACGAAGGCGGGCACGAGCGTCGGTGCCAGCGCGTCGAGCTCGGCGAGCGCGGTCGCCTCGGAGACGCTGACGTCGGCGAGACCCGGGTCCGGGCCGACCAGCCGCCAGTGCGCGTCGCCGAGGTAGGGCTCGTCCGGCCGCGCGCCGCGCCCTTCGAGGGGCGCTCGGTCGAGATCGAGGAAGTAGCCGGCGAGCTCGAGCATCGCGAACAGGTCGGTCTGGATCGGCACGGACGGTGCGGAGGCGTCGCGCCCGCGCACCCAGGCGTCGTGCGCGCTGACCGCTTCCGCGAAGGTGCGCTCGACGACCGCGCGCGAGGCGCCCAGCCGCCCGAGCAGGGCCAGCCGATAGATGCGCGGATACGGGCCGAGCAAGGGCTCCCGCGCCGCCTCGGCGAAGAGCGCGTCAGCCTCCTCCAACGTCTCCTGCGTGCGCGGGTCGCGGAGCACGAGGTGCGCGAGGCGGTACGCGGCGAGCGCGGCCCACGGCTGGAGCTTGGGCGGCGCGCTCGCGAGCTCGTGGGCTTCGCGCGCGCGTTCGAGGGCGTGGGACGTCCCGGCGCGCAGGAGCTTGTGCGATGCAGCCTCGGTGAGCAGCCGGTTCACGCGGGCGCGACGCTCGGCGAGGGAGGACACGAGGGCCAGAGTAGCTCAGGGCAAGTGGGCGATTCGTTCGATCTCCGCCACGTATTCGCCCGAGAGCCCCGCCTCCCTCGCGCCCTCCACCAAGAGCTCCCAGTACTCTCGGCTCGGCAGCATCTCGGCTGCCTTCTGCGCGACCACGTACACCCAGGCCTCCACCGAAGACCCCTCCGGCGTCGTCACCTTCCAGAGCTCGCGCCGGTAAGCCGTCGGCACGCCCTCGTAGCGGTCCAGCAGCTCGAGCTCGTCGCCGACGTCGAAGAGCGCACCCCAGACGACGCTCCCTGGCGCCGGGACCAGATCCGCCACGCCGCCGCGGCGCTTCTCGGAGCGGCGGGTGAAGCCCAGCCGGAACCCCTCGACCCGCGCGACGCCGAGCTGGCGCGCCGACGGGCAGCGCTCGCGGAGCGCACTCTGGCCCAGGTTCGAGCCGTAGGCGAAGTAGGGGACCGTCATGCCGTGGGCAGACGCTGCCTACTCCGGCACGCACACCGAGCGCGACTTCGTCGAGCCGACCTGCTTCTTCGTGACGCACGCCGAGCCAGCGGGGCACTCGCTGGCGTTGCTGGCCGGCGTGCAGCTGCGCGCGCACATGCTGCCGCCGAGCGCGGGGTCGTTCACGCAGTAGGTGAGCGGCGTTCCGGCCTGGTCGGGACACGAGCCGGTGCAGGCGCGGGTGCAGACGCCGGCTGCGGTGGTGCTGGCTCCGAAGCAGGTGTTGCCGCTCTGGCAGTCGCTCGCGTCCAGGCACTGATCGCCGATCCAGCCCGGCGAGCCGGGCAAGCAGACCTTGGCCGTGGTGGTGCTCGCGCCGAAGCGCTTCTGGGTCTGGGGCTTGAAGTGATCGAGGGGGCGGCAGCCGAGGTTCGTGCTGTTCTCCTTGAGCACGCACATTCCCTTGGTCGGGGCCTCCGGATCGGCGACGCAGAACGAAGTGGGGTAGCCGGGCTTGTCGGGGCAGAGGCTGGTGCACGACTTGGTGCAGAAGCCGCGCTCGCTCAGCGGGTTCGTCTTGCACGTCAGGCTGGGATCGACGCAGTCCGAGTCCTCCACGCACTCCGCGCCCAGCCACGGATCGGGCACGTCCACGCGCACGCCCTCGGCGTCGCGCTCGGGCTCCCGCTGCAGGTGCACGGGGACCTTCGCCAGGCCCTTGATGCGCGCGTAGAGCTCCAGCACGTCCTCGGCGCGCATGCGGATGCAGCCGTGAGAGACGAAGCCGCGCCGCAGGTTGCCGCCGTTCGCCGCGCGGTAGTTGTCGACCGGTCCGTGGATGGCGTACGGCCCACTGAAGGACAGGAACGGCAAGCCCGCGAACACCGGCAGCGTCTCGCCGGTGGCCTTGTCGGTCCACCAGATCTTGCAGGCGGTGCTGGTGGCGGGCGTGATGCTGAAGTCCTGCTTGCCCTGGCTCAGCACCGGGAACATGCTGCGCGACTCGCCGGACGTCGTCTCGCCCGCGTTGGTGTTGATGGTGCCGGGGCCGATGGGGAACACCTTGTCGTAGCCCGTCTCCGGATCGACCAGGTGCAGCGTGAGACCGTTGAGCGAGACGGTGATCCGCGGGTCCTTCAGCTTCGGCAGGTTCGGGATGGCCTTGCAGGTGGTGGCCGCTCCCCAGTTGCCGTCGGCCTTGAGGTCGTCGGCGCCGAGCTCGCCGAGCTCGATGTCGTCACCGTCGAGACCGGTGCCCTCCCCGTCGTCGCCGGCCACCTCGTCGCTGCCGCACGCCGAAAGCGAGAGCGGGAGGCAGAGCGAGGTGGCGGCCAGGGTGAGCCGCGCCCGGCGAAGCAGTGGACGCATGGGGCCACTCCAGCAGAGCGCGGACGACGATCAAGCGCTTTTTTCGCGCGCCGGCCTCAGCCCTCCGGCGGCAGGAGCACCGCGTCGAGCACGTGGATCACGCCATTCGTGGCGACGATGTCGGTTTGCACGACCTTCACCGAGTCGTTGAGGATCACCGAGCCGTCCATCACCTTGATGCTGACGTCGGCTCCGTTGACGGTCTTGGCGCTGGACAGCGTGACCACCGTGTCGGCGCGCACGTCACCGCTCACCACGTGGTAGGTCAGGATGTCGGCGAGAGCCTGCTTGTTCTCGGGCTTCAGCAGCGTGTCCACGGTGCCAGCCGGCAGCTTGGCGAAGGCGTCGTCCGTGGGCGCGAACACCGTGAAAGGGCCGGGACCACTGAGCGTCTCCACCAGGCCTGCGGCCTCGACCGCCGTGACCAGGGTGGTGAAGCTCCCCGCGGCCTGCGCGGTCTCGATGATCGACTTCTGCTGCTGCTGGTTCGAGGGCTCGGACGAGTCGTCGTCAGAGCCGCAGCCGGCTACCCCGACCCCGAGAGCGATGACCAATGCCGTGGCGAAACGAGATGTGATCTTCATAGATTCCTCCGTTGAGACTTTGTCTAATACCCATATTAGACATGTCTGGTTTCACCGAGCAGTTCGTTTGTGTCGTACTCGCACCTACATGCCCGTCCGGGCTGGCCGATTGACGCCGGGGAAGCTCAGCGGGAGCAGCGGCCCATGCGACTCGGAACGCCCCTCTCGCCCAGCGCCACCAAGGTCATGTTCCTCGGCTCCGGTGAGCTCGGCAAAGAGGTCGTGATCGAGCTTCAGCGCCTGGGTGTCGAGGTCATCGCGGTCGATCGCTATGCGGACGCGCCCGGGCAGCAGGTGGCGCATCGCGCGCACGTCATCGACATGACGAACGGAGCGGCGTTGCGCGAGCTGGTGCTGAAGGAACGCCCGCACCTGGTCGTGCCCGAGATCGAGGCCATCGCCACCGACGAGCTGGTGAAGCTCGAGGCCGAGGGGCTGGCCAAGGTGATCCCCACCGCCAACGCCGCGCACACCACCATGAACCGCGAGCGCATCCGCAGGCTCGCCGTCGAGGCCGGGCTGCCGAGCTCGCGCCATGCGTTCTGCTCTTCGCTCGAAGAGCTCGAGGCTGCGGTGGACGGCGGCATCGGCGTGCCGTGTTTCGTCAAGCCCGTGATGAGCTCGTCCGGCAAAGGGCAGAGCAAGATCAAGGACCGCTCCCAGGTGAAGCTGGCCTGGGAGTACGCGCTGGCGGCAGGGCGCGTGAAGCAGACCCGCGTGATCGTCGAAGCAGAGGTCGAGTTCGACTTCGAGATCACGCTGCTGACCGTGCGCCACGCCGGCGGCACCGCGTTCTGCGAGCCCGTCGGCCACGTGCAGATCGACGGCGACTACGTCGAGTCGTGGCAGCCCCAGCCGATGACCCCCGCCGCGCTCGAGAAGGCCCGCGGCATGGCGCGCGAGATCACCGATCGCCTGGGCGGCTGGGGCATCTTCGGCGTCGAGCTGTTCGTGAAGGGCGATCAGGTCTGGTTCTCGGAGGTGAGCCCCCGCCCCCACGACACGGGACTGGTCACCCTGGTGTCGCAACACCAGAGCGAGTTCGCGCTGCACGCGCGGGCCATCCTGGGCTTGCCCGTGGACACCAGCCTGCGCACCCCCGGCGCCAGCGCGGTCGTCTACGGCGGCCTGGAGCAGAAGGGCATCGCCTTCGAGGGCGTGGCCGAGGCGCTCGCCGTACCCGGCACCGAGCTCCGCCTGTTCGGCAAGCCCGAGTCGTTCAAGAAGCGACGCATGGGCGTGGCCCTCGCCCGCGCCGACTCCGTCGAGCTCGCACGGGAACGCGCCAAGCTGGCCGCCGCGGCGGTGAGGCCGGTCGCACCGTGAGCTGAGTCAGGGCGCCCGCACCGCTTCCACCACGAAAGAGCGGCACTGCCCCTCGCCGCAACTCCCCGGGTGATCGAGCCAGCGTCCCAGGGCCCGACAGCGTGTCTGCGCCTGCACGCGCTCGTGCCCCGGCACGGAAGCTCGGAGCAGGACGTTCACCTCGCGCCGGCTGCCCTCGTCGTAGAAGCGGTCCTGCGTCTCGCAGTTCCCGCACACCCCCAGGATGGTGTACGGGCCGCGGAATGCGCCCACCAAGGCGGTGGTGCCCGCTGCGGGCGGCGGGACGCCCGCGGACGGCGGCGCGCGATCTCCTCCGCTGACGCAGGCTCCCGCAATCATCGCACTCAGGAAGAGCCAGCGTCCCAAGTCACCTCCGCCGGAAAAATTACACGGATTTTCGCGGGAGTGCTTGACATGACCTCCGCCATTGTTCATGTTCGCGCGCCCTTCCGGCCCCGGCCGGAGGCGGGGCGTAGCGCAGTTTGGTAGCGCGCACGGTTCGGGTCCGTGAGGTCGGCAGTTCGAATCTGCCCGCCCCGACAAAAACCCAAGGCAGGTCACAGTCATCGGGTCTGCCCCGATGCCGGTCGTGCGCCGCCTCTTCTGCCTCTGTCTACTGGCCGCCCTCCTGCTCCTGACCGCCCGCGCGCGGGCCCAGGACTGGGACCGCTCCAAGACCCGCGCCGACCTCGCCGCCGGCAAGCCGCTCGTGGTCCACGTCCGGGTGGCCCTGTGCTCGAACGACCAAATCGACTGCGGCAGCAAGATCGCCGGCCGGCCGGGCAACCTCAGCCACAACGTGTACTGGGGGGCGGTGTTCGGAGCGCGGCGTTTTCTGGAAATGAAGTCGAGCGGCTGGGAGCGCCTGAGCCTGGGCAAGCTCGATGACGTCGTGCTCGAGCGTGCCGTCTACCGCCGGAGCATCCCGGGCAAGCGCTGGGGCCTCAGCCGCAAGCTCGAGCAGATCGTCGTGCTCGACGCCGTGCACGGCGATCGCATCGACCAGGCGGTGAGCGGGTTCTGGGCGAGCGCCACCGGCGGCGAGAAGCTCGTGATCGACGACGGCGCGCAGAAGCGCGAGGTCGCCGTGCACGTCACCGGCTACGTCGGGCACAACCGCTTGATGGACGGCCTCGAGCTGCCGGAGCGCGCCGAGAGCCCCGCCGCCATTCCATCGTTCGTGCTGGCCTGCTACTCCGAGAACTACTTCGGCAAGAAGCTGCGCCGAGCCGGCTCCGAGCCCCTGGTGATGACCAAGCAGCTGATGGCCCCCGAAGGGTACGTGCTCCAGGCAGTGCTAACCGGCATCGGCGACAACAAGGACCAGAAGCAGATCCGGCTGGGCGCCGTGTTGGCCTACGCCAAGTGGCAGAAACTCTCCCACGGCAGCGCGTCCTGGATCTTCGCGGGCAAGTAGCCCGCGGCGCCGCGGCGCAGGGTCTCCGCGCTCGAAGTTCCGCGACCCGCCGCCCCGGCGTGTTTTGGCCGCACGTGCGCGAGAGCTACTCTTCGTCCAGGACGCAGGTCACGCGGGCCACGAACTCCGTGCTCGGCGAGCCGCGGTAGCTCAGGATCTCGATCAGCGCGGCGGGTTTGATGCGTACCACGATGGGCTTCGGGGCCACGTTGGTCGAGACCTGGCAGGTCGCGAAGGACGCGCAACCGTTGTAGAGATGCACGATGTGGTCGTAGCCGTAGTTGCGGTAGCGCGCCTCGGTCCAGGCTTGTACGCAGTACACCGGAGCCTCGGGATCCCGAGCCTCGGTCGTCCGGTCTCCGTGCACGACAGCCGGCGCCAGCAACGCCAGCGCGACCAGCGCTGCCACGCGCAGCCGTTTCGCGCTTCGATGGGCCATGTCTGCCTCTGCTCGGGAGGCGGCAAGTTCGGGGCCAGCTGGACTCGACTTGGGCAGTCTCGGCGGGACGGCGCGCAGTTCGAGGTCAACGCTTCGCGAGCGCCGTGGACAGGCGCTCCGCAAGCTCCGCGAGCGCGGCGTCGTCGCAGGGCAGCTCCACGTAGTCGAGCGGATCCGGGAGCGCGAGCGCGACGCTGGACAGACAGTTGTCGCGAATGCAGGCGACCACGTGGGGCCCGTCGGCGCGCGCGATCAGCTCGGCGAGGACGGGCCAGTGGCCCTGCTTCGCGGCCTCCAGCTTGCCGACGCCGCCGACGATGACGACGTCGGCGCTCTCGGAGGCGAGCTCCTTGGCGAAGGCGAAGCCGGCGGCCCGGAAGGCGTAGCCGCACAGATCGGGCTCGCTCGACGTGCGCGCGAGGATCCCGACCTTCTCCGGAGCGGAGACGCTCACGATGTCCCAGCCCACCGTCTCGCCGCTGGCGTCGGAGACGTCCTCCTGGACGAAGCCGGTGACGCGCAGGCCGCGCGCCTGGAGCAGCTCCGCGAGCTTCTTCGCTGCGCGCCCCTTCTCGGTGCCGGGTGCTCCGACGATGGCCGACCAGCTCGACATCAGGGCTTTCTCCTGGCCCTGAGCACTGCGCGCAGGGTGACGAGTAGAAATAGCACGAGCGTCAGCGCGTTGCCGATGGCGCCGTGCTGGCGCAGTCCGGCGTGGCCCAGCAGGTCTCCCGCGATGCGCGCGGCGAGGGAGAGCTGGAGCAGTGCGAGGTGCAGGTAGAAGAGCGGGCTGTACGGCAAGGGCGTCCCGAGCACCGCGGGGAAGATCACCGGTGCGTGGGCGAACACCATCGAGAACACGAAGCCCAGCATCAGCGCGTGCACGAAGGCGTCGTAGCGGGCGCCCGCCGTGTCCGCGCCGGCCCAGAGCATGCCGAGCGCGCCCGCACCCAGCCAGAAGTAGCCGGCGAGCAACGCTACGGCCATGTAGCGGGTGAGACCACGCTTCTTCACCGTGTGGCGAGCCACGTCGAAGACGGCGAGCCACAGCGTGACGCCAGCGAGGCCGAGGCCGAGGAGCCGCGGGGAAAGAGCGGCGCCCCAGAGGACGACCGCAACGGCGAGAACGAAGGCCCGCCCCGCGTTCGGTCCGGGCGCGAGCACACGGCCGAGCTCGCGCCGCTCGGCGAAGATGGTCAACACCAAGAACGCGATGAACCAGGGCACGATCCAGGGCCTGCCCAGCGCCCATCCCAGATTGCCAGCGCACCAGGCCAGGGCAGCGAGACAGAGCACGAGCGTGAAGTCGGCGACGTGGCGTCGCGTCAGATCGACGCTGACGGCGAAGAACAGCGCGCTCGCGCCGGTGGCGAGCCACGCGGCTGCGCCGACCTGGCCGGACAGGGCCACGAGACCCGAGGCGCCCGCAGCCAGCGGCGCGGAGTAGGCCCACGCCTTGCCGTGCGCAACGGCGCGCTCGAGGCCGATGAGCGCACCGAAGAAGCCGGACACCATCAGCGGGCCGTGGAGCGCGGAGACCGAGAGCACGGGCGCCGGCAGGACGACGCCGAGGCGAGCGAGACCCGCGCCGATGCCCGACAGCAGGCAGAGCGCGGCGACGATCAGAAACGGCAGGCGTCCGAGCTTCATCGGCCGGAGCCGAACGCGCCAGCGACGTGCTCGGCCATCAAACCGGGATGCCAAGGCGGCTCCCAGACCAGCTCGATCTCGATGCTCTCGAGCTCGGGCAGCTCGGCTTCGATGGCCTGACGCGCCTGCTCGGTGATGTACGGACCGAGCGGGCACGCGGGGCTGGTCATCGTCATCTGGACGTCGACCCGCTTGCCCTCCACGGCGACGGCGTAGACGAGCCCCAGATCCACCACGTTGATGCCGAGCTCGGGATCGTCCACGCGGCGCAGGGCGGCCCAGACCCGCTCGCTCTGGCTCGGCTCGGCCGTCATGGACAAAAGCCTGCCGGCGGGCCGGCGAAATGGGAAGGGTGCAACTCAGGAGACCAGCGGGTAGACTGCTCGGGTCATGGGCGTCCGGGAGTTCATCGAGCGAGCCAAGGCTCTGTCCGGGGCAGAGCCTCAGCTCCTGGACCGCATGGCGGCCGCCGCGTCCACCCGCACGCTGGCCCGCGGCGAGGTGCTCTGGCGCGCCGGTGACCTGGCGAAGTCGTTGACCGTGATCAAGAGCGGCCTGATCAAGGTCGTGCGCCCGGCCGCGCGCGGCCGCGCGTCGATTTGCGGCATCTTCGGCCCCCCGGACACGGTCGGTGACCTGGCCGTGCTGCGCCAGATCGCCTACCCGGCCGACGCCATCGTCGCGACGGAGTCGGCGACGGTGATCAGCATCCCCGGCTCGCTGCTCACCGATCCGAGCGCGCAGAGCACGCCCTTGGCGATGAGCATGGCGTGCGCCATGCACACCAAGCTGACCGCCCTGCACGACAAGGTCGAGGTGCTGTCCGCCGGCTCGGTGGAGTCTCGGCTGGCCACGCTCTTGGTCAAGCTCTACGACCGCTTCGGGGACGACTTCGACGACGGCTCGCACAGCATCCCCGTGGCTCTGTCGCGCCGAGAGCTCGCCGAGCTGGTGGCCACTTCGTTCGAGACCGCCATCCGCGTGATGACCCGTTGGGAGCGCGAGGGCGTGCTCGTGACGACGCCGCACGGCTTCACCGTGCACGACATGAACGGCCTGAAGGCCGCTGCCGGCGGCGAGAGCGGCGAAGCTCTCTTGACGCTCAGCCGTTGACCACGGACAGCGTCGTCCCCAGCAGGGCGCGACGAGCCCGCTGATCTTCCGCGAAATCGCCCTGATAACCCGGCGGCACGTAGGAGCAGAGGCCGTCCCAGTCCAGGTAGTCGCCCGTGACCGCGAAGGCGCGCGCCCGGGAGCCGCCGCACACCCGGGCGTACTCGCAGGCGCCGCACTTGCCCTTCAGCCGATCGGCATCGCGCAGCGCTTGGAAGACCGGGCTCGTGCGGTAGATGTCGATGACGTCCTGCTTGCGCACGTTGCCGCAGGGGATGGGCAAGAAGCCGCTGGGAAACACCTCGCCGCGGTGCGACACGAACAGGAAGCCGCGCCCGTCGTTGACCCTGAGGCCCAGCTTGCCGTGGGTGCCGTAGTCGGCGGCCGTGCCCGTGGCCTTCTTGCGCTGGGCGAGCACGCGCCGGTAGTGCGGCGCCGCCGTGGTTTTGATCGCGAAGTCTTCGCGCTCAGCGATGCTCGCCAGCTCTTCGAGGGCGCTCTCCACCGCAGCGTCGCTCGGCAGCATGCGCAGGCCCGCGCGTCCGGTGGGCACCACGAAGAACACGCTCCAGAGCACGCAGCCCGTGTCCCGCACCAGGCGCGCCATCTCGGGTAGGATGTGGATGTTGCCGGCGTGGATGCTGGTGTTGATCTGCGTACCGATGCCGTGCGCCTTCGCGTCCCGCAGGATGCGCAGCGACAGCTCGAAGCTCCCGGTGACTCCGCGGAACGCGTCGTGCACCGCGGCAGTCGGCGCGTCCACGCTCACCGCGAGCCGCGAGAGCCCGGCCTGGGCGAGCTCGGCGATGAGCTCCGTGGTCACCAACGGCGTGGCGCTGGGAGTGAGCCCCATGAGCAAGCCACGCGAGCGCCCGTAGGCGACGAGCTCGAGCAAGTCGGGCCGCTTCGCCGGATCCCCACCGGTGAGGATCACCAAGGGCACGTGCGCGCCGGCGAAGCTGTCGAGCAGGCGCTTGCCCTCGGCCGTGTCGAGCTCGCGGGGGTCGCGTCCGGGCTTCGCACAGGCGCGACAGTGTTGACAGGCCAGATCGCAGGCCTGGGTCGTCTCCCAGATCGCGATGAACGGATGCTCGTCGAATTTTGCCAAGGGGGTCTCGCGGCGTTCTGCAATCCACGTGCCCCGCGCGCTCAGGTGTGCCCTATCGAGCCATTGGCGGGACCCACGACCTCACGGCGGTGAAATCGGCGCGAGGCTTGCGGCGATCAGCCCCCGCCGCGCAGGTCTTGCGCAGGGCGGTGTCACGGATTGGCTCGATTATCCGCGGGTTTCGGGCCGGCGCCAGCGAAGCCTCCCAACTCCTGACGCTTGTCAGCTAGGGTGCCCCCGCGGCCCCACAGGCCGCTCGCTTTGGCGTAAGAAGTCGCGCCGGGCGGGAGTACTCGGAGGAATTGAACATCATGGACTTTCGGATTGTTCTGGTCGCGAGCGGCGCGCTGCTCTTGAGCGTGGGCTGCAGCAAGGAAGACAAGGCTTCGGGCGGCGCGGTGGGCGCAACCACCGGCGCGGCCACCGCCGCCGCGGGCGGCGGCGACGACCCCAAGGCGTATTACAAGATGAAGTGCGTCGTGTGCCACGGCGAGGCCGGCGGCGGCGACGGTCCCGGCGGCTCGGCGCTGACGCCGAAGCCCCGCAACTTCACCGAGGCGGCCTGGCAGGACTCGGTCAAGGACGACGAGCTCAAGAAGGCGATCGTCGAGGGCGGCGCGGCCGTGGGCAAGAGCGCCGCGATGCCCGGCAACCCGGACCTCCGGGGCAAGGACGCCCTGGCGGACGGGCTGGTCAAGCTCATCCGCGGCATGAAGAAGTGATTTCCGTGGCTCCCGCTCGGAAGCGCCGGCGCCGCGGTCAGCCGCGGCGCTTGCGCTCGGGAGCGCTCGAAACGTCGGCGAGCGTGGTCCGGCTCGCCCAGCTCTGAAGCGCGTCGTTCAAGACGGACCAAGCGGGGTGGAGCGGGCAAGGCCGCTTCGCGTCGCAGTTGCCCCAACCGAAGGCACAGCGCCCGCCGACCGGCGCCTCGCCCATGGCGCCCAGCACGTCGGCGAAGCGGATCTGCGAGGCCGGCCGCGAGAGCGCGAAGCCGCCGCCGTGGCCCTTCTGCGAGGTGAGCAGGCCCGCCGCCACCAGCCGCCGGAGCACCTTCGACAGATAGTGCACCGGCACGTGCGTATCGACCGCGAGGTCGGTGGCGCGGAGCGCAGGCTGGTCGCCCTGTTGAGCCAGGCGCGTCATCGCGCGCAGCGCGTACTCGGCGGTCTGGGACAAGGGCGCAATCCCTTCGCGTGCGACGACCCCGAGCCGGCGCTTGCCGGCGGGCTTGGCTGACTTCCGCATGATCGATGTCACTCCGCAAAAAACCCAGCGTTGAAACCTACCCCATCAATAGACCACGATGTCCATAGACATCAAGCCCGCCGAGATCCCGGCCATGATCGAACGAAGTCACAGCGAGTCGCCCGAGGCTGCCGGAGCCCGCCGTTGGGTCTTGCTCGCCGTCGGCTCGCTGCTCCTGTCCGGCGTGCTGGCGCTGCTCTTGGTCGTGGCGCGCGCGCCGGTGTTCTCTCGCCTGGTCACTGACCCCGCGTTCTTCCGTCGCTGCCTGGTCGTCCACGTCGATCTCTCGCTCCTGGTCTGGGTCTACGCGTTCGCGGCGGCGCTGCTCTTCTTGCTGCCACGCCCGGGGCGAAGCTCGCTCGCGAGCCGAGCCGGCGTGTACGTCTCCGCGTTGGGTGTGCTCATGCTGCTCGTCGCCGCGGCCGCACCTGGGGCCCAGCCGATCCTTGCAAACTACGTACCCGTCATCGACCACTGGTCCTTCGGCGCTGGACTCTTGGTCTTCGCCGCCGGTGTTTTGGTCAGTGTGGTCGATCGCCGGCTCCTGCCGAGCGAGCCCGTCCCCGGCAGCGTGCTCTCCGTCCCGGCGGCCGCCGTGCCCGGGCTCCGCACCACCGGCATCGCGCTGTGCATCGCGGCGCTGACCTTCGCCGCCACCTGGCTCCGGCGCCCGAGCGGGCTCGACCCCGCCACCCTCTACGAGCTCGGCAACTGGGGCGGCGGGCACGTGCTTCAGCTCGCGAGCACCGCCGCCATGCTGAGCGTCTGGTTGATCCTGCTCTCCGGCGTGCTCGGCCGCTCGCCGGTCTCGCGCAACGTCGCCGCGGCGCTCTTCGGCCTGTTGCTCTTGCCCTGGACCTTGGCGCCTTTGCTGGCGGCGAGCGGCATGCAGGACGTCGCGGCGCGCGAGGGCTTCACACTCTTGATGCGCTGGGGGATCTTCCCTCCAGCCTCGATCCTACTCGTGCTGTGCGTCGCGGCGGTGGTGCGCGGCTTCCGCGACGGCACGCTCTCCCGCGCGGATCTGCGCGACCCGCGCCTGATCGGCTTCTTCGCCAGCGCCGGCCTGACGACGCTGGGCTGGATCCTGGGCGCCCTGATCCGAGGCTCCACCACGATGATCCCGGCCCACTATCACGCCTCCATCGGCGGCGTGACGGTGGCGTTCATGGCGGCGAGCTACCCGCTGCTCGAGGTGGTCGGCGTGCCGGTGCGCGACTCGCGGCTCGCGCGCCGCGCGGCGCACCTGCAACCCGCGCTGTTCGGCGTCGGGCAGAGCGTGTTCGCCGTCGGCTTCGCGCTGGCGGGCGCGCACGGCATGGGGCGCAAGCTCTACGGCGCCGAGCAGAACGCGCACAGCGTCTGGCAGAAGCTGGGCCTCGGCGTGATGGGCCTGGGCGGCCTCTTGGCCATCGTCGCCGGCCTGCTCTTCCTTGGCATCGTGGTGGGCGCGTTCCTGCGTCGCCAGCGCGCCCAGGTCTCGGCCTGGGAGCTCGTGGGCCCGGGCTCGTTCCTGGTGCCCGCGCCGGCCCACGCCCAAAGCTCGACCCGCGCCGGAGCGGGGGATCGATTCGAACTCAATCAGAGGACTGGAGGGTCAAATGGCTGAACCAGAGCAGACACATCCGATTCAGAGACTGCTCGACAACCCCTGGCTGCTGCTCGCCCTCGGGGTCTTGCTGCCAATCATCTCTTACACGGTCTGGGGCTTGGTCGAGCTCCAGAACCTGAAGCCCGCGCTCTTGCCCTGAGGAGAGACCAATGGGAATCACAGCCCCGCCCGCAGATTGGTTCAAGGCCCCCTCGGGGACCGAGCGCGCCTGGATTGGGCTCGCGCTGCTCTGGTGCATCGTGCTCACCCTGGCGATGCCGTACTGGCACTTCAAGGGCAAGCAGAACAGCACCGGCGAAGCCTACGCCGTCGAGCCCGCGAAGTTCGGCGCCCGCGTCCAGAGCTTCGTCGCCTCGAACAAGGTGGACGAGAAAGGCGGCATCCCGGTGGTCGAGCCCGCGCCCGGCGGCGACGCCTACCTGCAAGCGCAGATGTGGACGTTTTACCCCATCATCAAGCTGCGCAAGGGGCAGACCTACCGGCTGCACATGTCCTCGATGGACATCCAGCACGGCTTCTCGCTCCTGCCCATCAACATGAACTTCCAGATCCTGCCGGGCTACGACCACGTGCTCACCATCACCCCCACGATGACGGGCGAGTTCCCGATCATCTGCAACGAGTTCTGCGGCATCGGACACCACCAGATGACCGGCAAGATCATCGTGACGGAGTAAGCCCATGACGACGATGGATCCCACTGTCGAAGGCGCAATCGCCGAGACCCCGGCCGACACGGCCGAGCCCAAGGGCAACCACCTGCCGGGCATGAGCCGCATCTGCGGCACCACCGGCTTCACCGTCGATCTGACGGCGCAGAAGTTCATCCAGCTGAACGCGGTCGCGGCGGTCGTCTGCCTGCTCATCGGCGGCGTCGCCGCGCTGCTCATCGCGCTCACCCGCTGGCCCGCGGTCCACCTACTCCCGGCGGAGTGGTACTATCGCTTGGTCACGCTGCACGGCCTCTCGATGCTGATCCTCTGGATCATCTTCTTCGAGATCGCGGTGCTCTACTTCGCCGGCACGGTGCTCTTGAAGAGCAGGTTGGCGTCGGCGTCGGCGGCCTGGGTGAGCTTCGTGATGATGGTCGTGGGCGGCGGTTTGGTCGCGGCCATGGTGCTCACCGGCAAGGCCGACGTGATGTTCACGTCGTACGCGCCGCTCAAGGCGCACCAGCTCTACTACCTGGGCGTCATCCTGTTCGCGGTCGGCACGCTGATCGGCGTGATCAACTTCTTCGCCACCATCTACATCGCCAAGCGCGACAAGACCTACAAGGGCTCGGTGCCTTTGGTGGTGTTCGGCGCCATCACCGCCGGGATCATCGCGGTGGCTACGCTGCTCCACGGCGCCGCCATCTACATCCCGACCTGGCTCTGGGCCCTCGGCGTCATCCCCAACATGGACTCGGCGGTGTACCGCCTGGTGTTCTGGGGCCTGGGCCACCCGTCGCAACAGATCAACGTCGCGGCGATGGTCAGCGTCTGGTACCTGCTCAGCGCCATCACCGTCGGCGGCAAGGTGCTGAACCAGGGCGTCTCCCGCGTCGCCTTCCTGTTCTACATCCTGTTCATCAACCTGGCCTCGGCCCATCACCTGTTGGTCGACCCGGGCGTGAGCGCCGGCTGGAAGATCTGGAACACCTCCTACGCGATGTACCTCGCCGTGCTCGCCTCGATGATCCACGGCTACACCGTGCCGGCCTCCGTCGAGGTGGCGCTGCGCAAGCAGGGCCACGACAAGGGCCTGTTCGGCTGGCTGGGCGCCGCGCCCTGGAGCAACCCGGGGTTCTCGGGCTTCTTCCTCAGCCTGATCATCTTCGGCTTCATCGGCGGCATCACCGGCGTGACGCTGGGCACCGAGCAGATCAACATCATCGCCCACAACACCCTGCGCATCCCCGGCCACTTCCACTCCACGGTGGTGGGCGGCACCACGCTGGCGTTCATGGCCGTGACCTACTACGTGGTCCCGCTGATCTTCCGCCGCGAGTACCCGCTCCGGGCCGTCTGCAAGGCTCAGCCCTACGTGTTCGCCCTGGGCATCGTGCTGATTTCGTTCGGCATGTCGTTCGCGGGCTCCTACGGCGTCTCGCGACGCCACTGGGACATCGAGTTCACCGGCGCGACGCACGCCGCCGGTTACGACGCCAGCGTGCACGTGTGGCTGGCGATGGTCGGCATCGGTGGCATCATCGCCTTCACGGGCCTCTTGATGTACGTCGTCCCGACGGTGCTCGCCGTGTTCTTCGGCAAGAAGATCGACGGCAAGATGACGGCTTGGTGAGGAGGCAGGAACATGGCTGAACAAGAGAAAGCCGCAGACGTGATCGAGAAGGAGTCGGACCACCACGGTGACGAGGCCCACAAGGCCCCGGGCACGTTCGTGCTCACCCTGGTCCTGCTCGTCTCGTTCGCCGTCTATTACTTCGCGAACTGGAAGGCGCTCGCGGACGTCTGGCACGTCCGTTGAAGGAACCCCGCTCATGACCAACTCCGCGGACACACCTCGCCCCGACCAGGGAACGCCCAGCGATTCGGGGCAGGAGCGCGCCGCGGAGTCGGCTGGGGCGCGCTGCGAGGCGGCCGAGCGACGCCTCGCGCCCAGCGCCCTGGCCAAGGACGACGCCTCGGGGTTGCCGCGGCCGCTGGCGGCGCTGCACGTCTTCTTCTCGTCCTGGCGCTTCCCGGTGCTGATGCTGGCGGTGCTGCTCTCCTTCGACCTGTTCCAGCTCCTGATGCTGGTGATCCCGAAGAGCGACAGCGGCGTCGGCGCCTTCGCCGAGGAGTTCCGCGTCTGGTGCTACGGCCTGAACCAGCAGACCGGGGAGTTCGAGACCAGCTACATCGCCATCTTCCTGGCGCAGCCAGCGGCCATGTGCGCCGTCCTGGCGGTGGTCTGGGGCAAGCAGGTGCGCGAGGCGCTGCGCAGCCGGCGCCGGGCCATGCTGCCGTACCTGGCCGCGGCGGCGGCCCTGGTGAGCATGGCGCTGGTCTCGCTGGTCGGCCTGGGCGAGAAGACCGCCCAGGCGGCCGCGCCCTTCCCCGCACAAAAGCTCCGCACGGCGAAGCCTGCTCCGGCGATCGCCCTGCTCGACCAGAACGGGGACGAGACCGAGCTCGCCTCGCTCAAAGGCAACGTGGTCGTGGTCACGGGCATCTACGCCACCTGCTTCCACACCTGCCCGCTGATCATGGGCCAGCTCAAGCGCGGTCTCGACGCGCTCACCCCCGAGGAGCGCCAGATCGTGCGCGTGGTCGCGGTCACGCTCAACCCCGAGCACGACAAGCAGCCGGTGATGCTGAAGACGGCCGCCCGCTACCAGGTGAAGGCCCCGGAGTACCGCCTGCTCTGGGGCGAGCCGGCCAAGGTGAATGCCACCCTCGACGCCTTGGAGATCGCTCGCTCGAAGAACCCGATGAACGGCGAGATCGACCACGCCAACCTGTTCATCGTCGTGGACAAGCTGGGGCAGGTCGCCTACCGGCTCACGCTCGGCGAGCGCCAGGAGCGCTGGCTGGTCGACGCGCTCAAGCTGCTGGTCCAGGAGCCCTCCGCCTGAGATGGACCCGAGCGCCCCGACCGAACCGGTGGGGGGCGCGGCGACGGAGGCGTCGCCTGCGTCCGCGAGCAAAGCTCACGTAACGTCACCCGTCCGCGCGCTCACGGTGATCCGCGACGACGGCGAGCGGATCGAGCCGCCGGTGCGCGGCGAGCGCGCGCTCCGCGTCGGCAACCGGCTGTTCCAGGCCCTCGACGCGGCGATCCATCGGGGCGTCCCGGTAGAGCTGAACCCGCTGGCTCAGACCGGCGCCATCGCCAACACCACGCTGATCACCGCCATCGTCTCCGGCATCGTGCTCCTGCTCTGGTACCGGACCAGCGTGCACCTGGCCTACGACTCGGTCGTCGCCATGGGCCAGCAGCGCTTCGGCGCTGGGCTCGTGCGCAGCCTGCACCGCTACAGCTCCGACGCAGCGCTCCTGTTCGTGCTCATCCACGCCGTGAAGCTGTTCTTCGAGCGACGCTTCGGCGGGGCACGCTGGCTCGCGTGGGTGACGGGCCTGGCGCTGCTCGCCCTGCTCTGGCTCGACGGTTGGCTCGGCTACTGGCTGGTCTGGGATCAGCGCGGGCAGCTCGTGGCCCTCGGCTCGGGCCACCTGCTCGACACCCTGCCCATCTTCGCCGATCCGCTCTCGCGCTCGTTCCTGGTGGACGACCGGCTGAACTCGCTCCTGTTCTTCGTGGTGTTCTTCCTGCACATGCTGCTGCCGCTGGCGATGGGCATCGCGCTCTGGCTGCACATCACGCGCCTGTCGCGCCCCTGGTTCCTGACCCGGCGGGTGATGACGGCCTGGGTCTTGGTCTCCCTCACCGTGGTCAGCGCGGCCTTCCCCGCTGACGCGGCGGGTCCCGCCAAGATGGCCGTTCGCCCCGAGGCCTTCAGCATCGACTGGTGGTATCTGGCGCCCGTCTGGCTCACCGATCGCCTGGGCGGCGGCGCGCTCTGGGCCATCGTGCTCGCCGCCGGCGCGCTGCTCCTGCCCATCCCCTGGTACCTGGCGCGGGGGCGCGCGCGGGTCGCAGAGGTCGTTACCGCGCGCTGCAACGCCTGCGAGAAGTGTTATCACGACTGCCCCTACGACGCGATTCAGATGGTGAAGCGGACGGACGACAAGCCCTTCCCCGCCATGGCCAGCGTCGACCCCGGCAAGTGCATCGGCTGCGGCATTTGCGCCGGCTCCTGCGACTCGGCGGGCATCGGCCTCACCTGGTTCGACAGCATCCGGCAGCGCCACCGCATCGACGAGCTGGTCGACCAGGGCTTGGGCGCCACGGAGCCGGTGTTCCTCGCGCTGGTCTGCAGCGAGTCCGCCGGCGCGCACCTCGAAGTGGACGCCGAGACCGCGCGCTCTGCCGAGCTCCCCGGCTACGCCGTGGTGCGCGTGCCCTGCGCGGGGTGGATCCACCCGCTCAGCGTCGAGCGTGCGCTCCGGCGAGGCGCGCGCGGCGTGCTGATCGTCGCCTCTGGTCCGGGCAGCTGCATGTACCGCGAGGGCAACCGCTGGACGGCCGAGCGCATGAGCGGAAAGCGCGAGCCCAGCTTGCGCGCCGACAAAGTGGACGCCAGCAGAGTCCGCGTGGTCGAGCTCTTCCGCACCCAGCGAGGCCGCCTGGTGGCCGAGGCCAAGGACTTCGCCGCGCAGGTGGCCCGCGCGGGCGCCAGACCGCCCAGCCTGCCGGCGCGCCTGCTGACCGGCCTCGGGCTCAGCGCGTTGTTCGGGCTGGTGACCTGGGCCGGCACCGCCGCCGTCTACCGCACGCCGGACGACCCGGCCCCCAAGCTGGTGATCTCGTTCAAACACCCGGGCAAAGCCGGCGAGAACTGCCGCGAACCCAGCGCAGAGGAGCTGGCGAAGCTCCCGCCGCACATGCGCCAGAAGCAGATCTGCGAGCGGCGACGCGCCAGCGTGCGCCTGCGCGTGACGGTGGACGGCGAGCAGATCTCCAGCCGCGCCTACGAGCCGCGCGGCATCTGGGGCGACGGCAACAGCATCGCGATCGAGCGCTTCTCGCTCCCCGCGGGGCCCCACGCGGTGAAGGTCGAGCTGGGCGACACCATGAACCCGGACGAGCTCAACCACTCGACCCAGCGCACGATCACGCTGAAGGAGCGCCACAACACGGTGCTCCTGTTCGACAAGATGACGGACTTCGTCTGGTTCGAGTGACGCGGCGGCGCTCGCCTCCCGACGCTCGGGCGCTCGCCTCCCGATGCGCGGCGCTCGCCTCCCGACGCTCGGGCGCTCGCCTCCCGATGCGCGGCTCTCGCGTCCCGACGCTCGGGCGCTCGCCTCCCGATGCGCAGCGCTCGCCTCCCGACGCTCGGGCGCTCGCCTCCCGATGCGCGGCTCTCGCGTCCCGACGCTCGGGCGCTCGCCTCCCGACGCGCGGCGCTCGCCTCCCGACGCTCGGGCGCTCGCCTCCCGATGCGCGGCGCTCGCCTCCCGCGGGGCCTCGCAAGCTCCAACCGCACGCCCAACCGCACGCCCAACCGCACGCCCAACCGCACGCCCAACCGCACACTTCGCTCGCGTGGGACACCCCTCCTTCGAGCTTCGAGCTGCATCGGGTCGCGTGCTCTCCCGCTGGCGCACGTTCCGGCGCGCTAGTTCTGCGCGTCCCGGTCAGGCACCCGTTTCGCGAGGTCCCGCGTACTGCCGGAGCGTGTTAGATCCCCACTCGCCATGAGCGAAGAGATCCCGTTCCGCACCATCATCGAGCCCTTTCGCATCAAGGCGATCGAGCCCATCCCGCTGACGAAGCGCGCCGAGCGCGAGGCCTTGCTCGAGCAGGCCGGCTACAACCTGTTCAAGCTCCACGCCGAGCACGTGACCATCGATCTGCTCACCGATTCGGGCACCGGCGCCATGAGCGATCGGCAGTGGGCCGCCCTCCTGGCCGGCGACGAGTCTTACGCCGGCAGCCGCAGCTACGACCACTTCGAGACGACGGTGAAGAGGCTCACCGGCCTGCCCCACGTCTTCCCCACGCACCAGGGCCGGGCCGCGGAGCGCATCCTGTTCGAGGCCGTGGTGAAGCCCGGTGACGTGGTGCCGAACAACACCCATTTCGACACCACCCGCGCGAACCTGGAGCACGTTGGGGGAGTGGCCCTCGACCTGCCGCGCTCGAGCGACGAGCGCTTCGGCGGCAACATGGACCTGGAGGCGCTGGAGCGGGCCCTCACCGGCGACCGCAACGTGCCGCTGGTGATGATGACGCTGACCAACAACGCGGTGGGCGGCCAGCCCGTGTCGCTGGAGAACATGCGGGCGGTGCGCGCGCTGTGCGACCGCCACCAGGTCCCGCTGTTCGTGGACGCGGCGCGCTTCGCCGAGAACGCCTGGCTGATCAAGCGGCGCGAGCCCGGCTACGCGGACCACACCCCGGAGCAGATCGCCCGGGAGCTCTTCGACCTGGCGGATGGCTGCACCGTGAGCGCCAAGAAAGACGGCATCGTCAACATCGGCGGCATCCTGGCCACTCGGCGCGCCGACTGGGCGCGGAAGTTCGAAGTGCTGCTGATCTTGAGCGAGGGTTTCCCCACCTACGGCGGGCTCGCCGGGCGTGACCTCGAGGCGATGGCCGTGGGGCTGATCGAGGCGCTGGATCCGGAGTACCTGCGCTACCGCGAGGCGACGGTCGCCTATCTGGCGCGCGGGCTGGAGAAGGCCGGGCTGCCCATCGTCAATCCGCCGGGCGGGCACGCGGTCTTCATCGACGCGGGGCGGGCGTTGCCGAAGATGCCGCGCGCCGAGCTGCCCGCGCAGGCCATCGCCATCGAGCTGTATCGCGAGGGCGGCGTGCGCAGCGTGGAGGTGGGGACGTTGATGTTCGGCGCCGCCGCGCAGCACGAGCTGGTGCGGGTGGCGCTCCCCCGCCGCGTGTACACCGCGTCCCACGTGGATTGGGTGATCGAGACGGCGGAGCGCGTGGCCGCGCGCCTGGGGGAGATCCGCGGCTATCGCATCGTCGAGGAGCCGCCGCTCCTCAGGCACTTCACGGCTCGGCTTCAGCCGATTTGACCGGCGTGCGCGGCACCAAGAGGTCCTCCAGGAAATACGCCGCGAGGTCCGCCCGGCCCGACAGCCCCGCCTTCTTGTAGAGCGAGCGGGCCTGCTGGCGCACCGTGCGCTCGCTCACACCGCGCAGATCGGCGACCTCCTGGTGGCTCAGACCCTTGAGCAGGAGCAGGCCGATCTCGCGTTCCGCCGGCGACAGGCCCCAGCGCTCGAACTGCCGGTCGATGGCGGCGCCGAGCCCCTCGATCAGGTCCCGGGCCTCGTTGCGCCAGCGCTCGGCCTCGGCCCGCTGGTCGGCGAGCCGAGCTTCGAGCTGCGCCGCCTCGCCGCGCAGCGCCCGAGCCTCCGCCCGCAGCTCCTCGGCGTCACGCCGCAAGACCAGCCAGCGCCGGGAGAAAGCGACGCCGCCGCCCAGGGCCAGCAGCACGATCGTGCCCTCGAGGCCCAGGTGCGACGGGCCCGCTCCGTGCAGGTAGTCGAAGAGCAGATCCGAGCCGATGATGCCCCCGATCAG
This sequence comes from Polyangiaceae bacterium, assembly GCA_015075635.1. Taxonomy (NCBI): domain Bacteria; kingdom Pseudomonadati; phylum Myxococcota; order Polyangiales; family Polyangiaceae; species Polyangiaceae bacterium. The sequence continues at coordinate 1,541,130 of JABTUA010000001.1, read as the reverse complement.
CACGAACAAGAGGGCACCGAGCAGCGTGCGCCGAAGCTCGTGGTCGGGGCGGTCGGACATCAGCCGGCGTGAGCATAGTCGACCCAAGCGCGCGAACCAGCACGCCACTCGCCTACAGTGTGGGACAGCGCGGGCTGACGGGCGTCAGCGCGGAGCGGCGCTGCACCGCGAAGAATGTGCGGATGCGCCCGATCCTCCTCGTCAGCCTCCTCGCTCTCTCCGCCCTCGGGGCAGCTCTGCCCAGTTGCTCCCAGCGCGAGGTCGAGTCCGAGCAGACGTATTTCGAGCGGAAGATCGCGCCCATCCTCAACGGCTCCTGCGCGCGGAGCCCGACGGGGTCCCTGTGTCACATCACGCAGGACGAGCGCGGCAACGCCCTCGGCAACCTGGACGTCACCGAATACGACCTCGTCGCGAAGCGCCGAGACCTGCTGGTGAGCTACGGGCCGTACGGGCTGCCGGCCCTGCTGCTCAAGGCCTTCCCGCCACAGTCGCTGCAGCTCACCGCGTACGACGGCACGACCGAGACCATCAACACCGCCATCCCGCACACCGGCAACTCGATCCTCGATCCGAGCACCGCCGGCGCCCAAGCCATCCTGAAGTGGATCGAGCGGGGCGCCACCGAGAACAACGCCGAGCGGAAGCAGGCCAAGATCGAGAAGGAGCCCTGCCTGGATCGCATCGGCAAAGATCCGATGTTCGATCCGAGCAAGGACCCCGCGACGCCGGACTACGCGGCGTTCGTGAGCGACGTGAACGACTGGCTGGTCTCGAGCTGCGCTGGCTCGAACTGCCACGGCGCGCCGGAGGGCTCGTTCCCGCTCTCGTGCGGCAAGACGCCGGAGCAGAAGCGCTGGAACTACTTCTCGGCCAGCGACTACGTGGCGAAGGACCCGCAGTTCAGCGAGCTCCTGAGGCGCCCGATGAACCCCGCCTACGGCGGCACCTACCACGAGGGCGGCGCGTTCTTCGATTCCCCGGCCGACGCGCAGTACCAGAAGGTGCTCGCGTGGGCGAAGGCCCAGGGCGGCGCCACGAACGTCCCCAAGGACGCCGGCTTCGACCTGTTCGCGAAGCGCGTGCAGCCGATGCTGGTCAAGCGGGGCTGCATCCTGGTCGGCTGCCACTCGGCGCCTGCCTTCAACGACTTCAAGCCGCGGGCCTCGAGCGGGAGCCACTTCGGCCTGGCCGCGACCCGCGACAACTACCGGCAGGTGCTGAAGCAGGTCGCCCTGGAGTCGCCGGATCCCAACGCGGGGCGGCTGATCCGCAAGAACCTCGAGCCCGGCCGGGGCATCAAGCACCGCGGCGGCGCGCTCTTCTCGCTGGGCGGCGATCCGACCCAGTGCGACCTCAGCGCGGCCGAGACCGGGCCGCTCGACGCGCAGGACCCGTATTGCGTGCTGGTCGCCTGGATCGCCAAGGAGCGAGCCGAGCGCACCAAGGATCTCGCGCCCCTCTCCGGTATCGTCTACGTGAAGCGGCCGCCGTCCTCGGCGCCCGAGACGCTGCAGGGCTTCGAGAGCTACACGCCCGGCGCCGACCTGCGCTTCATCGGCGCCACGCTCGACGCGCAGGGCAAGCTCGCCACCAGCGGCGGAGACGTGAGCCTGTCCGCCGGATGCGGGCTCGACCCCGCGACCGCGGACGTGAGGCGACCGCAGGTCTCCTGGGACGGCAAGACCGTGGCCTTCGCGGCGCGAACGTCGGCGACGACTCCGCTCCGGATCTACAGCATGAAGCCCGACGGCTCGGGCTGCGCCATCGAGCCCGTGATCGGCGCGCCGCCCAGCGACGAGACTGGAGCGGCCGTCCCGGACAACGGCGAGCCGATCCACGACTTCGATCCGGCGTTCGCCCCGGATGGCACGCTGGTGTTCGCCTCGACCCGGGGCAACATCCGCAAGAGCGCGGAGTTCAAGGGACCGCAGCGCTCGGCGGCGGACCCGTCAAAGCTCAATTCGAACATCTACGTGCTCGAGAACGGCAAGATCCGCCAGCTGACCTTCCTCTTGAACTACGAGGGGCAGCCCAGCTTCAAGCTCAACGGGCAGATGCTGCTCACCGCGGAGAAGCGCGCGCCGGGCTTCTACCAGCTCGCCGCGCGTCGCATCAACCTGGACGGCGGCGACTACCACCCGCTCTTCGGCCAGCGCCCCAGCATGGGCTACCTGCAGCTAACGGACTGCATCCAGCTCCCGGACGGCAACTTCGTCGGCGTCGCCAGCGATCGGGGCGCCGCGCACACGGCCGGCACGCTGGTGACCGTCAACCGCTCCATCGGCCCGGACAACGTGAGCCCGAACCCGGACGACTACATGGAGGACCCGGACGCGCTGGACTACGCGAAGACGCCGTTCTTCCAGCGGGCGCTCACCATCCTGGATCCGGCTGCCACCGGCCGGGTCGGCCAGGCCACCCTGGGCGCCTACCGCAACCCCTCGGTGCTTCCGAACAGCGACATCCTGGTCAGCTACGCCGCCAACGTGGTGGACGTCGGCAGCTTCAGCGGGAACTTCGACGTGGTCACCGTGGACTCGGTGTCGGGGCAGCGCACCTCGCTCGCGGGCCTCGGCGATCCGAACGCCGACGAGCTCTGGCCGGTGGCCGTGTTCGGCCGGGTCAACCGCGGCGTGTTCCGCTCCACGCCGGCGGATCCGACGGGCAGCGCGGTGATCTACACCGAGGACGACGATCAGAGCCGCACGGACCGCGCGCAGCTCACCTACCTGGACTTCCCGATGATCACGAGCCTGATGTTCCAGAGCACGCGCTCGCGCCGGACCATCCACACCGACATGGACGACTTCGAGTACTGGGAGGCGTTGCCGCCCCAGGGCGAGAAGAGCCTGGACGACGCGAGCCCGTACATCATCGACGACGGCAAGTTCGGCAAGCTCTACGCGCGGCGCCGCCTCTTGGGCAAGGTGCCGCTCGAGGACGACGGCTCGACGCGCCTTCAGCTCCCGGCCGGCGTGCCCGTGGTGCTGAGCGTGCTGTCCAAGCTGCAAGGCGAGAGCGACTCGACGCTGCACCACCAGAAGGAGGAGATGCAGTACTACCCCGGCGAGTGGGTGACGCTGTCGTTCCGGCGCGAGCTGTTCAACAACTTCTGCGGCGGCTGCCACGGACCCACCAGCGGCAAGGAGCACGACGTCGCGGTGAAGCCAGACCTCCTGAGCCAGGCCTCCAAAGCCGTCGCCAAAGCCGCGGATCCCGTGGACCTGGTGAAACTGACGCCCGGCGAGCCCAAGGCGCCTCCGTTCCCGTGAGCGGGCCGGCGTGGTACGGGTCCGGGACATGCACCCGGCCCGCCGCCACCTCGCCGAGGACCACGCGCGGCTCGAGCGCCTGTACGCGGAGCTCGAGAACGCCCTGGACAGCGCCGATCTCGCGGTCGTGCAGCAGGCCTGGACGCGCTTCGAGAAGGATCTCCTCGGGCACCTCGAGGCTGAGGAGCGCTGGCTCTTCCCGCTGATGGCGGCCGACCACGCCGCCGACGTCAAGGAGCTCCGGCTCGAGCACGAGCGCCTGCGCCACCTGGTGAGCGAGGAGGGCCTGGCTGCGGATCTCCACACGCTGCGCAAGGAGACGGCGCAGGAGCTTCTGACCGAGCTCCGCGCGCACGGCGCCCACGAGGACGACACGGTCTACACCTGGCTCGAGAGCGTTCCGGAGCCGACCAAGCTCCAGGAGTTGCTCGACGCGCTGGTGCGCCGCGCGGGGGGTATCGTCTCGGGGTGAGAAAGGAGGTGCCCATGAGCGAGCTCAGACTGACCCGCTTGGTTCAAGGCGGCGGTTGAGCCCGGAAGCTTCCGGCCGAGGACCTGGTCCAGGTCCTGAGTCAGCTCCCGATGCTCTCACATCGCTGGGTGAGCTCCGAAACGGGCCCGCTCGACGACGCGGCGATCGTGTCTCCGGAGCTCGGCGCGCAGGGCTCGCTGGTGCTGACGCTCGACGTGATCACGCCGGTGGTGGACGACCCGGTCGCGTTCGGGCAGATCGCGGCGGCCAACGCCCTGTCCGACGTCTACGCCATGGGCGGAGATCCGCAGGTGGCGCTCTCCTTCGTCGGCATCCCCGACGCGGTGCCGCTCGACGTGCTCGCCGCCATCCTGCGCGGTGTGACCGAGAAATGCCACGAGGCCGGCTGCGCCATCGTCGGCGGCCACAGCATCCGCGACAGCGAGCCCAAGGTCGGCCTGGCCGTGGTCGGCTCTGTGGATCACGCACGCGCCTGGACGCACAAGCGAGCGCTGGCGGGCCAGCGACTGCTGCTCACCAAGCCCATCGGCACCGGCGTCATCGCGCAGGCTGCCCGCTCCGACCGCGCTGCCGCCGACTCCGTCGGGCTGGCCACGCGCTGGATGGCCCGCCTGAATCGCCACGCCAAGGCGGTGGGCGTCAGCCACGGCGCCACGGCGGCGACCGACGTCACCGGCTTCGGTCTGCTCGGCCACCTCGAGCACATCGTGGCCGCGAGCGGGCTCGAAGCGCGGCTGAACGTCGCGGCGATCCCGCTCCTGCCGGGCGCCCTCGACGCGGCCCGCGAGGGCCTCGTGCCGGGTGGCAGCAAGCGCAACCTGCGCTACGTCGAGGCTCACCTCTCCGGCGCCGCGGCGCTCGCTCCCGAGCTCTTGACGGTGCTCGCCGACGCGCAGACCAGCGGCGGCCTCTTGCTCTGCCTGCCTGCGGAGCGTGCGGAGTCGGCGCTCGCCGAGCTGGGCGAAGGCGCTGCGCTCGTCGGCGAGCTCGTGAGCGGCACCGCGGGGCGGATCGCGCTCGAGTGACCGCCGCTCAGCCCTGGTGCATCTCATCCACCACGCGGCGCAGCTCATCGAGCAGTGGGTGCTCCCAGTCGCTGCTCAGGCTGACGATGACCTCGCGGTAATACCAGAGCGTCTCGTCGCGGGTCGGCGTGAAGCGTTCCCAGACCGCTTCGCCGACCAGTCGCCGATCTCGCACGATGGCCGAGGCGTTGTGGAGCTTGTCGGCGGCGCTGATCAGCTTGAGCTCCGCCGGTTCGTCGCGCAGGCGCTCGAGGTAGGCCACCTTGCGCTGCTTCCACGGGGGCTTGGGCTGAGTGGTCGTGTCGCTCAGCGCTTCGACGAAGCGCGCGACGCGATCGCCGAAGCGACGGGCGAGCTCGTCGCGATGTGCGCCCTCGATGTCCTCGAGGTAGTCGTGACAGAGGGCGGCGACGATCTGCTCCTCGTCGCCGCCGTGCTCGGCGACCGTCGCGGCGACCTGGAGCAGGTGCGACAGGTAGGGGACGCCGGAGCCTTTTCGCACCTGGCGCCGGAAGGCCGCCGCCACGAACCCGAGCGCGTGGTCCAGGCGCTCGGAGTACTGGGGCTCCACGCTGTGCTTCACGTCCCGAACTCTACCCCCACCCACGCGGGGCGGCAGGCCGGGCTTTTTCCAGTCACAGCGAACCGATCTGAGGTATTCTCGTGACACTGAAATCGCGTTTGCGGGCGATCCGGGCCCGCCGCCAATGACCGGAGGCAGCCGTGCCGATTGACGTTCCCGCCGTGCGGATCCTGATCGTCGACGATGACCGGGCCATCTGCGACTACATGCAGACGCTGCTCGAGAAAGACGGCTTCACCGTCAAGGCGCTGAGCGATCCCACGCTCGTCGAAGACGAGGTCCGTCAGGGTAGCTACCACGTCGTCATCTTGGACCTGATGATGCCGAAGCTCGACGGCATCGAGGTCTTGAAGCGCATCCGCGAGCACGACACCGACGTCGCCGTCGTGGTGTTCACTGCGCATCCGAACCTGGACTCGGCGGTGGCGGCGATGAAGCTCGACGCCGTCGACTACATCAAGAAACCCTTCAACGTCGACGAGTTCCGCGAGGTCTTGGCTCGTGTGATGCGCAAGAAGGGGCTGGCCCGCACCCCGGAGGAGCAGCTCCACAAGATCATCGGGGACACCATCCGCAACATGCGCAAGGTCAAGGAGCTGACGCTCAAGCAAATGAGCCGCCGCACCGGCCTGAGCATCTCCCTCTTGTCGCAGATCGAGCGGGCGGAGAGCAGCCCGTCGATTTCCAGCTTGTACAAGATCGCGCTGGCGCTAGACACCAAAATCCAGGACCTCTTCGGCGACAACTGACATGAACCACCTTCACGACTTTCGCGGTACGCGCCGGCTGTCTCTGGTGGCGCTGACCGCCTTGGCCTCCCTCTCGCTCTGGCTCGCGCCGAGCCCCGGCCGCGCCGACTGGCCGCCGCCCCTCACCGCGACCTCGAGCGACATGAAGAACCCGGCGAACTGGCCGAACGATCCGGGCTACGGCTACAAGGCGAGCGAGAAGGCCAGCGAGCGCAGGAGCGGGCAGTGGCAGTTCTACTCCTTCATCCCGGACCGCTCTCCCGGCGGCTTCGTCCCGCCGCTGAACCCCGGTGAGACGGCCTCGGGCATGAGCGTCGATCTGGCCTGGCGCCACACCATCGGCGACGACCGGGTGCTGATCGCGGTGCTCGACTCCGGCATCAAGTGGGACGAGGCCGATCTCGCCGAGAAGGCCTACCTGAACCTGGGCGAGCTCGCGGCCCATCCGCCGCTGAAAGCCGACGGCTCCCCCTGCGCGCCGCTCGACCCGCTCAAGCCCACCGAGAAGCTCTTCGACTGCAACGGCGACGGCATCGCCACGGTCGGCGACTACAAAGATCACCCGGGCCTGTCCCCGGCGGCGAGCCCTGGTCACCCGGCTGGCGACTGGAACCAGAACGGCATCCTGGACGCCGGCGATTTGATCGACAACCCCATGTTCTCCGACGGGGTGGACGACGACGCCAACGGCTACGTCGACGACATCTCGGGCTGGGACTTCTTCAAGAACGACAACAACGCCTACGACGACACCCGCTACGGGCACGGCACCGGTGAAGCGCGGGACTCCGCCGCCGCGACCAACAACGGCATGGGGGACGCGGGCATCTGCCCGATGTGCCGCTTCGTCCCGCTGCGCGTGGGCGACAGCTTCATCGCCGACGGTCAGGACTTCGCCAAGGCGGTGGTCTACGCCACGGACAACGGGGCGAAGGTCGTGCAGGAGGCTCTCGGCACCATCAACATGAGCGGCTTCGCGCAGACGGCGATGGACTACGCCTACGAGCGCGGCACGGTGATCGTGGCGAGCATGGCCGACGAAAATAGCCGCCACCACAACGTGCCCGCCGCCGCCAACCACACCATGCCGGTGCACGCGGTGACCATGCTCGGCGGCGACGACCAGAGCACCACCGCCAAGAGCTTCCTCTCCTTCAACAACTGCACGAACTTCGGCGCGCAGAACTACTTGTCCGCCTCGGGCACGGGTTGCTCGAGCGAGGCGACCGGGAGGCTGTCGGGGCTCGCCGGCCTCGTCTACTCGATGGGCGTTCAGCAGAAGCTCGACCCACCGCTGTCCGCCGGCGAGGTGATGCAGATCTTCTTCAAGACCGCCGACGACATCAACATCGAGGCCTCGCAGAAGCCGGGCAGCGAGTTCTACTGGTCGCAGGAGGGCTTCGACCAGCGCTTCGGCTACGGCCGCGTGAACGCCAACACCGCGGTGGAGTGGGTCAAAGAGGGCCGCATCCCGCCTGAGGTGGACATCGTCCGGCCCTACTGGTTCGAGACCCTCTACAAAGACCAGGTCACGGCGGCGGTGCCGATCATGGGCACCGTGCGCGCGCGCCGCGCGCCGCTCTACAGCGTGATCGTGGAGTGGGCGCCGGGGGTGCAGCCCTTGGACGCTGCGTTCAAGGTCATCAAGAAGCTGGAGAACATCAAGAGCAGCGAGGTGCCCGTGTTGGGCAAGGACGGCACCCCGCTCGCGACCTTGGACGTGCGCGAGATCGACGTGACCCACGAGCGCGACGTGGACAGCCCGCTCGGCGAGAACGACCGCACCATCACCGTGCGCGTGCGGGCCATCGCGCACTACGGCGGCAACCTGGGCGACGTCGAGGGCGAGCTCAGGCGCGCCTACGCCGTGCACGAGGACGACACGCTCCTGCCGGGGTTCCCGCTCTTCCTCGGCGCCTCCGGCGAGTCGAGCCCGAAGCTCGCGGACATCGACGGCGACGGCGTCCGCGACATCGTGGTCGGCACCGCCGACGGCAAGCTGCACGTGCTCAGCATGGCGAGCGGAAAGCCGGCGTACGTCAAGGGCTTCCCCTTCTCAACCGATCCCATCGACGGCCTCAATCCCAAGCTCCCCCTGAGCTACGCCGCCGCCCCGGGCTACTCGGCGCCGGAGACCCTGGTGAACAAGGACGCGGCCCGCGAGGCCATCAGCCCGACGCCGGCCATCGCCGACCTGGACGGGGACGGCAGGCTCGACATCGTGGTCACCACCTACTCCGGCACGGTCTACGTCGTGAAGAACGACGGCAGCGCCCTGCCCGGCTGGCCCCAGCGGCTACCAGAGATCCCGTCGTGCCCGTACGGCGCGCCGAAGCCGACCGACAAGGCGTGCATGGACACGGACACCCGCTTCGCCCGCGGAGCGTTCGGCAGCCCAACCATCGAGGACATGGACGGCGACGGCAAATACGAGATCGTGCAGCCGGCCTTCGACGGCAAGGTCTACGTGTTCAAGGCCGACGGGACCCAGCTCGACGGCTGGCCGGTCGCGGTCCACTACGAAGGCGGGGACGGCAGCGGCGAGTACAACCGCATCTTCACCTCCGCGGCGGTGGCGGATTTCACCGGCGACGGCCGTCCCGACGTGTTGGTCGGCTCCAACGAGAAGCTCGGCAAGGCGGGCGGCGCCGGAGCCTTCTACCTGATCGACGGTCGCGGCACGAAGGCCGGGGCCAAGCCCTGGCTCACGAACTGGCCGGTGACGACCATCTCGTTCAACCTGTTCCCGCTGATCTCGGAGGGCGTGGGCAACTCACCCATCGCTGGTGACCTGGACGGCGACGGCAAGCCCGAGGCGGTCATGCACGGCAACGCCAGCGCGCCGCTCATCGTGCCCACCGATCCCGGCACGCAGAAGCTGCTCTCGTCCACGCCGACCAACGCGCTGCCGGAGCGCATCAACCCCGACACAGGGGCCAAAGAGCGCGGCCTCGCGCCGACCAGCATCTTCGGCGCGGACTCCAAGGCCAGCCAACCGGACACCATGTTCCCGCTCTTCGCCCAGCCATCGATGGGCGATCTGGATCAGGACGGCGTCCCGGACGTGGTCTCGAGCGGCGGCTCGCTCAGCCTGGCGCAGAACCTGCTCTCCAGCCAGCCGGCGAAGGGCCCAGCGCAGAACCTGCTCTCGATGTGGAGCGGCAAGACCGGGCGCATGTTGCCCGGCAGCCCCGTGGTGCTGGAGGACTTCACCTTCTTCAACAGCCAGGCCATCGCCGATCTGAACGGCGACGGATACCCGGAGGTGATGACCGGCAGCGGCGGCTACTTCGTGCACGCCGCCGACGCCTGCGGCCGCGAGCCCACGGGCTGGCCCAAGTTCACCGGCCAGTGGATCGTCGCGACCACCGCGGTCGGCGACGTCACCGGCGAAGGGAACCTGGACGTGGTGGTGAACTCGCGCTCCGGCTGGCTCTACGCCTGGAAGACCGAGGGCAAGAGCGACGGCGTCGTGGCCTGGGAGAGCTTCCGCCACGACAACCGCAACACCGGCCACTACGGCACGCCGCTCGAGCAAGGCACGAAGCAGAGCGGGGTCGTGCCGCTTCCGGTGGACGACGAGGGCAAGTGCGTGGTCACCGACGGACCCGCGAAGAACCCGACCAAGTCCTTCGCTGCGGCCGGAGGCTGCGGCTGCCGCACCGCGGGCGGCGAGCTCAGCGGCGTCTGGGGCCTCGCGGCGCTGGCGCCGCTCGGCTTGCTCGCCGCGCGGCGCAGGCGGCGCCGTCCCGAGTAGTGCCGAAGGTCGGACTTGAACCGACGACCCCACGCTTATGAAACGACCCGAGACGTCAGCACAGAGCATGTTTCCTGCGCTGTCGTCGCGCGTGATGACCACGGAGAACCCACCGTAGACGTGGGAGTGTCCGATCCTGGTGTCCGATCGTTGGGCACACTCTCGAAAAGCGTGGGGTCTGTCGCCGCTCTGCCGGTGGACGAACGGGCCGCCGTGCTCGCTGAGCTGCGGCAGGCTATCGCCGCGCTCCCTGCCGGCCCCAGCGAGCCGAGGACGCGGCTCGTCGCACTGGCGAGGCGCCTGGAAGCAGCGCAGGCCCAAGACGCCCAGCGGGCCGCCGGCGGTGCAGCGTGACCGACGTCCTGCTCCCTGGTCGTCGGGCTCGCCCTCGGCGCAGTGGTCTGCTGGCAGGCGTGCCGGCCGTAGCCCGGTCCTTGGTTGTCCCACCGTTGGACAGCTCGGGCCCGGTGAGGCAGAAGAAAGCCCGGCGAGCCTTGCAGGGCTCCCGGGCTGTGGGTCGATCGTGGCGACCAAGAGGAAAGTACAGCGGGCAAGAGGATCGAGCAACGGGACGCCCCCGCGCTGTAGGTGCGGCCGCGCCAAGAGCCCGACTGCGCAGTGCTGCATCGGCTGCGAGACTCTCGAGCGCAACGAGCCGTCGGGCTGGGTGGGAGAGCGCGGCGAGCTCCTGGCTCTGGTGCGACGCCTGCGTCGCTCGTCCACGCGCAAGGACCGCGAGATCGGGCGTCTCATGCTGGCGGCGCTGGCACCGCAGGTCAGCTTGGCGGCGCTTGCAGCCGCTTGCTCGAGACTAGAGCTGTCGGCGGAAGGACGGCCCTTCAGCCTGTACGGGCCAGAACGCTCGCCGTTGCCCGCAAACCCAGCGGTCGACGAGCGCTTGCGCGAGGCGGATAGGTTGATCGCGGCTGCGCGAAAGAACGCCCCGAGGGAGCCCGAGATCTCGCATCGCCCGGTGATCGACGTCTGCATTGCGGCAATGCTCGTGGCTCGGACTGTCAAGAAGGGTCGTTGGGAGACCGCGTTTCGGCGGCGGCTAGCCGAGTCCGAGTGCGACCTGGCGCGCGACATGTCCGCATCTGCGATCGCTCAGCTGTGCGCTGCCTTTGAGGCCCCTCGCGTGAACTGGAAACAGGCGGAATCCGTGCTGAGCCACCTCGGCTTCCGGATCGCGTCGCAGACGCTCCAGACGCTCTACAAGCGCGCAAAGGCCCGCCTGTTTGCGAGGGAACTCGCCCGGCACAAGTTCGGAACATAGGAGTTCCGCGACAGGTTGCGGTCGCGTCCGGCATTTTGGGGCCGATGCTGCGTCGTCGCCCGCCCCCCGAGATAGTCGCCCGCGTCGCCGAGATCGTCCGCGTGCTCGGTGCCGCCGATGCCGCCCGTGCCCTAGACCTGGGGCGCGCGACGGTCGAGCGCCTCGCCCGAGGGGATCGCGTCATGCGCGGGTCGATCGCGATCGCGGAGCGGTCGCTCGGGGAGATCGCTCGGGGGCGTCGATGATCCTCCGCGCCGTCATCGACCAGGTGCTCGACCTGCTCGAGGCCGAGCCCGAGCTAGCGGAGCGGGTGCGTGTCGTGCTCGGCGCAGGTGCCGACAAAGCCGCGCCGCGACTGCTCGACCGCGCCGAGCTCGCCGCAGCGCTGAAGGTCTCGCCGGCGTCGCTCGACCGCCTGCGAGGCGAGCCCGCGTTCCCGGAGGTGCGGATCGGCGACGCTCCGCGGTTCGAGTTCGAGGCGGTGCTGCGCTGGCTGCGGTCTCGCGCGGACAGGCCCGACGACGGCAACGTGGTGCACCTCCGGAGGCGGGCCAAGTGATCGCCGAGCTGATCGAAGCGCGTCGACGCCGAGTGGCGCTCGAGGACCGCGTGGCCAGGCTGCGCCAGCTCGTTGACGTCGAGCTCGGCACCATCGCCAGCGAGCTTCACGCGATCGAACGCCTCGAACGAGAGGGCGCGCGCGCGATGCGGGAGCTCGAACCGGAGCTGAACGCCGAATGAGCAGCCCGACCGCCACGCGGACGAACGGCGCCAAGCCAAAGCTCCGCCCTGTCGCGTCCCAGACGTCGCCGGCCGACGTCGCTCCGCCGCCGCACGACCTCAGTGCCGAGCGGGTGGTGCTCGTCGCGTGCCTCGACAACCCAGGCGCGATCGTCGACGCGCGCGCCATCGTCGCTCCCACGGACTTCTTCGAGCGCGATCACAGCCGGCTGTTCGCTGCGATGATCGATGCCGCGGAGGCCGGCGTCGCAGTCGAGCCGGCGCAGCTTGCGGTGCTGCTCGCGGAAGATGGCGCACCGCTCGACGCCCGCGCCGTCGAGGACCTGGTCGACCTCCGCGACCTGAATCCGGCCACCGTCCTCTGGCAGCGGGCCGCCGAACGGGTGCGCGATCTGTCTCGGAAGCGTCGCGAGCTCTCCGCAGCCACGGGCCTTGTCGCCGCCATCCGCTTTGGAGATCAAGAACTCATCGAGGCAGCTCGCGCTCGGCTTGCCGCGGCGAGCCCAGCCGTGTGCGAGAAGCCGAGCGAGCCACCGGTCACGCCCTCGAGCATCGTGTCCACGTGGCGCACCGAGGGTCCGCTTCAGCGCGTGCCCACGGGCATCGACGCCCTGGACGCGATGTGCCGCGGGGGCCTGCCCGTCCCGTGGCGTGTCGTCATCGTGGGCGCGCCCAGCGCCGGCAAGACGGCGGTCGGGACCATCGCCGCCGACACGCTCGCGAGGACCGCCGCTGACTCTGGGCTCTGCGTCGGCATTCTCGCGGTCGACGAAGAGCCCGAAGACCTCACGGTCAGGCTCGCCCAGATCGCAGGGTTCAGCGTGGCGCAGCTCGAGCTCCGGGACCCTGATGTGCTCGGGGACGTCGAGGCCGAGCTCGCCGAGCTCCGGGTGCGGTTCTACGACGCCGCCCACACCATCGAGCGGGCAGCCGAAGACCTGGCGCAGTGGTGCGCGGAGGAGCAGCGGCGCGGGGCGCTCCTGGTGGACTCGCTCCAGGCCGCGACGTCGGAGCTCGCGGTCACGGCGAAGACGCCACGAGAACACGTCGAGGCGAACGTGCGCGCGATCCGGTGGTGCGTGTCCCACCATCGGCTGCTCGTCATCGCCACCAGCGAGGCGAACCGCGGAAGCTACCGGAGCGAGGACGCGGCCGACACGACCAACGACATGGCCGCCGGCGCCGAGTCTCGGTCGATCGAGTTTGGTGCTCAGACGCTCTTGATGCTGCGCACCCCGAAGGACCAACCTGACGTCATCCACGTCCGCGTGGCGAAGAACCGCCGAGCCGACCGGGGCGAGTTCTGGCTGCGGCTCGATCGTGACCGGCACCGGGTAACCGAGTGCGCGGACCCAACGACGGACCCGAGAGCGGTGGAGCAGCGCGACGAGCAGCGGCGCGGGGCCACGCTCGGACGTCTCGACGCAGACGCCAAGGTCCTGGTGCGAGTCATCGTGGCCAATCCTGGCCTGGGCGAGCGCGAGCTCCGCACCGCCGTCAAGGCCGCCGGCTACCCCTGGGGCCGTGACCGCCTCGACGCTGCCAAGGCCCGCCTCAAGGCCGGCGTGGCTGGCTCCCGGCTGGTGAACCGCGGAGACGACCGGGCCCATCGGTGGCACGTCGAACCCATCTCGGAGGACGGCTCATGACCTCACGTGCCGCATGTGCCCGGCACGTGCCCGGCACGCCCAGGCGTGTGCCCGGTTCGGTGGTGTGCCGCGCTCCCTATGGGGGAGCGGCACGGCACCTGGGCACGCGCTCGCCTCGGGCACTAGCTGTGCCCCAGCTCCGCCGCGGGAGGCTCGCCATGAAAGGCACCCGTCCTTTCAACATGAGGCCCCCCCCCTCCCCCCTGGGCTCGCCTACATGCAAAAAGCCCGCGATACCCGGGGTATTGGGGCACCCCTCGCGGTGCCAGAGGGCCGCCTCTGGCGCGCAGCGCGTCATTTTTCCCCCGCCATTTGGCAGCCAAACGAGCGGAAAGGCCTGGATTCATGCCGCGTAAGCTGAATCCCCCGCTCGTCGCCAAGATCAAGCGCCTCAAGGCGAGCGGGTCGACGCATGAGGAGATCGCCGACAAAGCCGGCGTGTCGCGCGGGACCGTGTCCAACGCGCTCCGCCAAGTGAAGCCAGCCAAGCCAGCCGCGTCGACCAAGGGCGCGCCGGCTGCGCCCTCGTCGCCAGAGCCCTCGGCGCCCCTGCCCGTCGAGCCCATGACGCCCGAGGGGCTCCTGCTAGAGCTGCAGCGCGAGCTCGCCGACCTCCGGCGGGACGCGGAGCAGGCTCGCAAGAACGGGGACGACGCAGGCCTCTCCCGGACTCAGCGGCTCCGCAGCGCCCTGCTCTGCCTGGCGACACGGATTCAACGCTCGCTGCCGATCGCCGACGACATGGTGCTCGTGTCGCGAGACGCGCTGGAGCAGGCCGCAGCGAGCGCCCGCGCGAAGATCCTCGAGCGCATGCGTCGCTCGGCGAGAGGGGGCGCATGAGCCGACCCGCGACCGCTGCCGAGCTCGACGGCTTCCGCGCCGTGCTGGACACGCTCCTCGCCGAAGCGTGGCTCGCGGCCCTGCGCGGCCGTCCCGACGTCGCCGCGCTTTTCCTCGAGGCCTCGGCGCCGGGCCTGGCGCTGCTCGCCGGCGTCGCTCGACGAACCGGAGGCCCGTCGTGAGCGCCTCGACCAGCCGGGTCTTCTCGTCCGTGACGCTCGCGAGCGGGGTCGTGCGCATGATCGGCGCCATGGCGTGGCCCGGCGAAACGCCGAGCGTGAGCGTCACGCGGTACGACGGCGGCCGCCGCATCGGGCGCACGGCCTTCTACGTTGGACCCGCGGTCGACGCCCTGGTCGAGGCATTGCGCCGCGCCGGCGAGTCGCGGTTCAGCGGGAGAGAGGTAGTAGCCCTCTTGCCGCACGGGAGCGAGCTGGAGCTCGAGATCTCCGTCGAGCGCTCGCACAGCCGCGGCGCGGTCGTGACGTTCGTCCGTGTCCGCCGCCATGACCGCGAGCGCGTGGGCAACGCCACGGTCATCTCCGGCTCAGAGCGCTCATCCCTTGGCCACGCCTGCAGGTGGGCACGCGAAGCGGCCGCGCAGCGCCAAGAGGACGATGACGTCGAGCGCTTCCCGGGCACGGAGGCGCCATGAGCGGGCCGCTCGGCAATCCGCGATGGGGCGAGCTCATCGGGCGCACCACGCCCTCGAGCGAAGAGCTCCGGATCCTGCTCTGCGTGTACGCGCAGGAGCGGCTCGGGTTCGTGCTCGAGTGCGGTGCCGAGCTCGCCCTCGTGTTCGCGGTCATCGTGGCCGAGCGCGAGGCCGAGATCGTTGAGCTCGCGCGACAACATCACCGCGGCAGCGCCGCACAGCAGCAGAAGGACCTTTCATGAAAGCCAGCATGATCCCGACGGAGAACGAATTGCGCACACAGGCGGTCGAGGCGCGCCTGCGTCGAGAGCACGACGAGAGCGCCGAGAAGAACGCGCGGCTACGGCTCGAGCGGCTCGAGCAGCTCGAGGCCGATGCGAAGCAGGTGCGGGGGCCGCGGCGCGAGCTGATCTTGCCCGTGGTGTCGGAGCTGGTCGCCAAGGCCCGCGCCGACTTCAAGCGCTACGACGTCGCCGCGAAGGCGCTCGACCGCGCCGAGGCCGAGTGCCGGAAGGCCGCGAGCGCTGTCGACGTCGCGCACTCGCGCCGCGCCGAGGGAACCATCGACGCTCGCGAGGCGCTCGAGCGCCAGAATGCTTGCGTCGTCGCTGAGGCCGCCGAGGCGTGCCGCTTCCGGGAGTTCGCGGAGGCCAGGCGCGCGGCGAGACTGCCCGTGGTCGACGTGCCCACCGAAGCCCGGAGAGCCGAAGATTCGACGCGGGCTCTCGCGGTGGACTTCGTCGAACACGGCGCGGACTTCTCGCACGACTACCACCGGCCCTCGCCCGACGTCCGCGGGCTCGCCTACCTCGAGGGACGCCGGGCGCCGGCGATCGTGGCGTGGTTCTCGATCTTCGAGCTCCGCGAGCTCGCCGGCCTCGAGGACAGGTGCAAGGCGCGCGACAAGCAGCGGACGAGCGCCGACCTCGAGCAGCTCTTCGCCGTCCGGTGGGGTGAATTCGAGCGCATCGAAGCCCTGCCGCCGGCGCAGCGCGAGCGAGAGCGCACGCCATGATCCGCAAACGAACGCCTTCCGAGGTCCGCGCGGCGCTGCTCGCGCGCGGCATCGCGGTCGGCGCCTCAACTGAGATCGTTCTCGAGCAGCCCAGAAAGGAAACGAACACCATGATTCGCAAGCACGGCCTCACGGGGCTGGACCCCAAGCAGGCACAGAAGGCCCTGGACGGGATCGACAAGATCCTCGCGCAACTCTTCACCGGCTACGATCCCGAAAAGGATCGCAGCGACGCCATCCTCGCCTGCGAGGGCGCGGTCGGTGGGGGCGACGGTGCCGAGGCGGAGGAGCCACCGACGGCACCGACGGCCATTGCACGGCTCTCGCAGCGCGAGCTGGACATGTGCAGGAAGTACGGCGTGGCGCCAGAAGCGTACAAGCGGACACGGGACGCGATCGCCGCCAAGAGCCGTCGCGTCTGACCTTGGCGGCCTGGCGCCGAGGTCATCTCTCGGCGCCAGGACGTCGGCGCCCGCCGGTGCCAAAGAAGGGAACCCTCATGAGCGCCATCGACTACGCAACAACCGTCACCAGTCTCGACGCCGCGATCGCCACGGCTTCCGGCGAGGACCTCGTGCTCCTCCAGGACGTTCGCCTGCGGCTTGCCGACAAGGGCGCGGAGCTCACGGCGCGGTGGTCGGCTGCGGTCGACACTGCCAAGACGGCCTGGATCGCCGCCGCGACCGTGGCTTTCACCCAAGCGAAGGAAGCGGCGGACTACGTCATCACGACCGCCGGGCAGCCCGCGCCGCCGGCGATCACGTTCAACACCTACAGCTCGGCCGAGATCGTGGGGCGCCTGAGCGCGGCACAGGAGCTCGCCTCGGGTGCGGCGGCGCGCGCTCTCGAGAGCTACGGCTCCGCCTTCCGCAGGGCCTGGGCTGACAACTCGGAGGCGACGTCGCTCTACACGGGCGCGCGGAAGAACCCGAGCGACCCGTGGGCTGCCCCCGTCGCCGTCGCCTCGATCGAGCGCGAGATCTACGTGCTCATCGCCGAAGCCACGGAGCTCCTCGCGATGGTGGCGGCCTGATGGCGGAGTGTCGCCACGGCTTCCACCCCGGCCGGTGCCTGGCGCCCGCGTGCGAGAATGCGCCGGTGCCGGGCACGAAGCCGCGCCCGGCCCTGCGTCGCGCTGTGCGAGAGGTCACGCAGACGCGTCGCGAGGTGCGAGAGGTCGCGGAGGCGCGTCGCGAGGTCAGAGACGTCGCGGTCTCACTCTCGGAAGCCGAAGCTCGCGAGGTGCGGCGCTTGATCCTGGAGTACGGTGCGGACCGGGCGGCGCGTCAGCTCGGGCTCGACGCGCGAACTGCTCGAAAGGCCGGTTGTCGAGAGCCCGTCTCGGCGCTCACTGCCGCCGTCGTCCGCGCAGCCCTCGCGAAAGGCAGAGGGTGATCGATCGGGCGAAAAGCTCTCGATGGTGCAAGGCGCGAATTGGCAAGCGCCAACCCGTCGACGTCGTCGGCTCATGTCGCGTCCTGGGGCGGTTCGGCGCGAGGCACGGCCGCAACGCCCGGCGGGGAAGGCAGGCCTCCGAGGTCGACCAGGTCGAGGTCCTCCCCGCCATCGCCGGCCGCGCCACGTCCCTCGCGCGCCCCGAAGTGCCGGAGGTTTCGCGGCGAGGCGCCGCCCGGATTTCCATCGACCGAGCTCCTGCGTATGCTGAATTGAAAAGGCCCCGCGGCGTGCAACCGCCCGGAGCCCAGACTCACAAGGAGGTAGATCCCCATGAGCACCAAGAGTGTACCGAACGAAGCGGGCGGAAAGAAGCGCGGGCAGGCACGTGCCAACCCTGCTGACTGCCAGCACCCGACCGGCGCCCGCTACAACCGCCTTCTGGCCCGCGACGTCGACGACCTCCTCGGGCGCGTCGAGGGTTCCCTGCTCGAGCTCGTCGAGGGATTGACCGCGGAGGGCGAGGGCTACCAGCCGGCTGAGGACCTGCTCGAGGCCCTCGGGCGCCTGGTGACGGCTCGCCGCAATCTGGACACGCTGACGGACCACCTCGACACCGAGCTCGGGACGGTGCGGCCATGAAGCGTCGCAACTGGCGCGACGAGCGCACCGCCGTCGTGGACTTGGACAGGTATCGGTCGTGGCGCGAGGGAACGGCGATACCCGTCGTGCAAGGCACGACGTCGGTCCACGACTACATTCACCTCTCCCGCGGAGACGTCGCCTGCCTGCATCGCATGAAGCGCCAGATGCGTCTCGGGTCAGAGGAAAGGAACTACCTCGGGGAGCCACGACGCTTCAGAGCGGACGGCGGCAGCGCCGACGTGATCCCGTTCCCCGTTCGCGAGAAGGCAGGGGCCGATGGCTGACCTCGCAAAGGACCTCGGCTCGCCACTTCTCAGCCGCGTCGAGGCCGCCGACTACCTCCGCATCGGTGCACGCACGTTCGACCAGCGCGTAAGGTTCAACGTGGGCGGGCTGCGCGTCGACGCCGTGCGCATCGGCGGGCGCGTGCTCTTCCGGCGCGAGGACCTCGACGGCTGGATCGTCGCGCAGGCGGCCGAGCAGCTCGAGCTCGAGCGAGCTCGCGGGGAGCAGGCCGAAGTGCTTGCAGTGAACGGGCTCGAGCGCCGTTCGGTCATGGCCACGGGAGCGGCGCCGCCGGCGCCCGCACCTGCACTTGCCGGCGATCCAAAGTGGCGCCGGGTGCTGCACTCACCGCGGCGCGCCAGGGGAAAACAGGGAGGCAAGCATGGCAAGTGAACGCAAGGGCGGGCGGAAGCCCACGGGCACGCTCATCCCCACGAAGGAAGGTCTCGCTGCTCGCGTGCCGATCATCGTCGGCTACGTCGAGGGGAAGCCCGTCCGCGAGAAACGTTGGTTCAAGCTCGGCACGGACAACAAGGCGCTGGCGCGCGCGAAGCTCGCTCGACTGATCGCCGAGGCCGAGGCCGGCAACGTGCCCGCGGCGGACGATGCTGCTCGACCGGAGACCGTGGCTGAGTACGCCGAGCGGTGGAACAAGTCGCGCACCGCGCGCGGCGTGCGCTGTGCGCACTACGAGAAGTCCGTCTTCGAGAGCGTCTGGAAGCCGGCGATCGGTGACCGACAGCTCGCCGCGGTGACAGCGGCAGAGATCCGAGCGGTGCTCGAGGACGTGGCTGCAGGCCTGCTCATGTGGAAGCGCAACGCTCGCTCGGAGCCCCAGCGCTACTCACGCGCGAGCATCGTCCACATGCGCGCGACGATCTTCCGTCTGTTCCAAGCCGCGTGGAAGGACGAGCTAGTCGCCGAGAACCGCGTGGCGCGCGTCGAGGTGCCGGAGCTCGAGGAAGAGAAGAAGGCCCGCGCCGTCCTGACCGACCAGGAGATCGGACAGCTCGTCGCGCACCCCGACGTCGACGCCGAGATCAAGCTCCTGGTCGTCCTGTCCCGAACGATCGGCGGACTCCGGGCGGGCGATCTGAACGCGCTCGACTGGGCCTCGTTCGGTCCTGACTTCGCGACATGCACGTTCGTCCGGCGCAAGACCCGGAAGAAGCGACCGATGCCGCAGACGCTCGAGGTGCCCGCCGTGGTGCGGCCGTTCATCGCTGCATGGTGGGAGCGGCACGAGCGCCCGAGCTCGGGCCCGGTGTTCCCGGTGCGGAAGGGGAAGCGCGCCGGCGAGCAGAAGAAGGCCTCGAACATGAGCTATGCCGACCGGCTGCGCCGGGCCCTTCTGGTCGCTGGGATCGAGCGGCACGAGCTCCACCACGACACCCCGACGACCCGCCAGGTCGACTTCCACAGCACCCGGCGGGCCTACGCGACCGCCCTGGCCCGCGTGGGGGTCAACGAGCAGACCGCCATGCAGCTGACCGGGCACGCGGACTCGAAGGTCCACCGGGGCTACGTCGAGGCCGCGAGCATCCAGGTTCTACCCGCCGCGGCCGTGCCCAAGCTGGACGCTGGCGCGGTTCGGACACTCGCTCTGTCCGAACGTCGTGGTCGCGGGAAGGTGCGCACCCCGAAACCTGAACAATCTCAGTGCCGAAGGTCGGACTTGAACCGACGACCCCACGCTTATGAAGCGCGTGCTCTAACCAGCTGAGCTACTTCGGCTGAGGGGCCGGGACTATGTGCGGTCGCCCGGCTTCGGTCAAGACCCTGTGCGGGGCCCGAAAAAGTGGCCCGCCGCGAAGCCCGAGCCCGCCCCGCTCGGACGCGCAGGGCGGGCTCGCAGGCTCGGCTCACCTCCGATACGCGAGCACCCAGAGCACGGCGATGATGCCGTCGAGGCTCGCCATGACCCGCGTTGCTTCGGCCGGCGGCAGGTAGCGGCACGCCCGCGCGATGCGCAGGGCCATGACGGTCTCGCGAGCGGAGTTGAGAGCGTCCTCCAGGCGCGAGCGTCGCTTGCCGGCCTTGTTCCAGACGCCTTCGCTACCGTTCAGCGCTGCGCTGTTGCTAGCGCTCTTCATCTGACCGGCGAGGTCGCGGTCGTGCCGGGCGACCTGATCGGCGAGCTGATGAACGTCGCGCACCATGTCTTCGAGCGAATCCAGGACTCTCATGAATCATCTCCTCTTTCTGCCTCTCTCTTCGAGAGCGACAGTCCCCGCGGCGCCGCGCGCAGCGCGGGTCAAGGGCGAGGGCTCGCACAGCGAGCCCGAGGCGCGGCGCTAGCCGCGCGAACCCTGGACGCGCGCGAGCACGGCGCTAGAATCGGAAAGCGACGAAGAGATAATCCCCGCGGGGAGCTGACCTTCCAGGACCAGGTTCAGGATCAGGACCGGGATCAGGTTCGGGATCAGGTTCGGGATCAGGTTCGGGATCAGGTTCGGGATCAGGTTCGGGATCAGGTTCGGGATCAGGTTCGGGATCAGGTTCGGGATCATCCCCGGTCCTGATCCCGGTCCCGAGCCCGGTCCTGGTCCTGATCCCGGTCCTGGTCCTGATCCCGGTCCTGATCCTGATCCCGGTCCTGGTCCTGATCCCCGGTCCTGGTCCTGATCCCGGTCCTGATCCTGATCCCGGTCCTGGTCCTGATCCCGGTCCTGATCCTGATCCCGGTCCTGGTCCTGATCCCCGGTCCTGGTCCTGATCCCCGGTCCTGGTCCTGATCCCGGTCCCGGTCCCGTCCCCGCGCTCAGCTCCCCCCGCGTCTCCCCTTCCCCGGCCCTTCCCGCCCCACCGCCGGGTTCGTCGCGTCGAACGTCATCCGCAGCGGCTGGGGCCCCGGCAGCAGCTTCGCCGGCAGCGGCCCGAACGGCGCTGCCCGCCGGACGGCGGCGACCACGTTGCGGTCGAACTCTTCGATGCCGCTGCCCCGCGTGACGCTGATCGACGACAAGCTGCCGTCCTTCTTGATCACCATCAGCACCGTCACCAGACCCGAACGCCCATCGGCGATGGCCCAGTCTGGGAAGGCGTTGCGCCAGAAGGGCTCGACCTTGCGCTCCACCCCGCGGAAATAGCCGAGCACGCCGGAGTCGGCGCCGACGTCGAGCAGTGCGCCGGGCCCCGTGCCGCTCGGCGCAGAGCGCGAGCCGCTGCCGCTCGAGCCGCCGCTCGCGGGCTTGCCCGGTCCGAGCTCTCCCCCCACTCCGGCGCCGCTTCGCCCGCCGGCAGTGCTGGCGTGGATCAGCGAGGCCACGGCGTTGGCGACGTCCTGCGAGCTGTCGGTGTTGTCGTTCGGCCGCCCCTTGTCGAGCGAGGGAACGGCCGCGCGCGCGGCTGGCACCATGGGTCGCGCGAGCATCACGGCGGCGCTGCGCCGGAAGTCCTTCCCCGGCGCGCCGACGTGGGTTCCGAGGGCCGCGGTGTCGCGCTCGCCGCCCGTCTCGGCGCCGCCCGCGGGTCGCTCGGGGCCGCTGCCCTCCTCCGTCTCCGCGCCGCCGAGCACGGAGCCCTGGTCCGACGCCTGACCGCCGGTCGCCATGCCCCGCGAAGGATTGGTGGCCGCGGCGGGCCGGCGCAGCGCGAGCTTGCCGCTGCCGGAGGCGACGAACGACAGCTCCATCGGGTTGGGCGTCGCGCGGCGATCGTCGTGGGACGCGCGGTGGTCTGCGGTTCGCAGCCGCTGCACCTGGCTGCGGTCGAGACGGTTCAGCGGATCGCGGTCCAGGCTCAGACCGTCCACGCTGTCAGCCAGGTTGAGCGCGCGCTCGCTGGCCTCGGTCGTTCCGCCACGACCGGGATCGGCGATGTCGGGCCGCGGCGTGCGCTCACCGCCGAGCGGGCCGACGGCCGGGCGGTCGCGCGGCTCGGCCTCCGGATCCGCGACACCGGCGAGACCCGCTGCGGACACCGTGGGCAGCGAGACCTCGGAGTCCTCGAGCGTCACCTCGACGCTCCGGGGTGCTGCCTCCTCGAGGCGACGCTGGGAGAGCGACTGGTGCAAGAGCCAGGCGCCGAGGCCGATGCCCGCCACGTGCAGCACCACCGAGGTCACGAGCGCTCCCGGTGCTGCGAGGGTGCGCGGCCGCTTCATGCTGGCCTAATTCTGGACGATACCAGCCGCCGCCGCCAGAGGCGGCCCGAAGCGCCGGCAGGCGTTCTCCGTGGTCAGCGCCGAGAGCGCCTCGAACCCCATGTTTCTGAGGCTCGCCACCGCCCGCGCGGTGTGCACGACGTGCGCGGGCTCGCAGCGTTTGCCGCGCAAGGGATGTGGGGCCAGGTAGGGAGCGTCGGTCTCCACCAGGATGCGGTCGGCCGGCGCCCAGGCCGCCACGTCCTGCACGGCGCGGGCGTTCTTGAAGGTCACCACGCCGGAGAACGACAGGTCGAAGCCCAGGTCGAGCGCCCGCGCGGCGAAGACACGGTCTTCGCTGAAGCAGTGGATGACGCCGCCGACCTCCCGCGCGCCTTCGCTCTCCAGGATCTCGAGCGTGTCCGCCGCAGCCTCTCGGGTGTGCACGACGATGGGCAGGCGCCGCGCTCGCGCGAAGCCGATCATCTCGCGAAACACCTCGCGCTGCACCTCGCGCGGCGAGTGGTCGTAGTGGTAGTCGAGGCCGATCTCGCCGATGGCGACGACTCGGGTCGCGGGCGCGAGCTCCTCGAACAGCGCCCGGAGCTCCGGACCGTGGCTCTGCGCCTCATGGGGGTGGACGCCGACGGTGGCCACGACGTCCGGGCGGCGCTCTGCCAGCTCGAGCGCGAAGCGCGCCTGCTCCGCACCCCCCACCCCGATGCACACGAACGCCCCCACGCCTTCGGCCCGGGCGCGCTCGATGACGGCGTCGGCGCCCTCGGCGAAATAGCCGGCGTCCAGGTGACAGTGGGTGTCGACGAGCATCTACAAAAAGGAGAAGGGCGGGATCCGAGGAGCCCGCCCCTTCCTCTTCCTCTACGGTCTAGCTCAGTTGCCGCCGTAGATCTGCAGCGCCGGCTCCGGGAAGCCGAGCGTGGCCGCCGCGTCGCGCGTGTAGTCGAGCAGGCCGCGGTAGTCGCGGAGCTCGCGGCACTTCTTGTTGTCGTCGCAGATGGTCGCGCCCTTGATGATGGGCTGTCCCGAGCTGTCGAGCACGACGTTGGCCGCGCCCGTGACCGGATCGTAGGGCGTGGTCGGGTCGAGCTCGTAGGCCTGGCCCGTCAGGATGTTCGCCCACTGCACCATCTTGGCGGCGATGCCCTTGTCGTACTTCTTGCCGAGCAAGGTCTCCTCGCCGTAGCGCTTGGCGATGTAGCGCTGCCCGGTCTCCGGATCGCGCCACTCGACCATCTGCTTCGGCAGGTAGCTCGGATCCACGTCCGAACCGAGCTTGTACAGGCGCATCATGTCGACCCAGTCCCAGTTCTCGCTGGTAGGCAGGTAGACGTAGGACCAGAAGACGATGAACTTCTGCACCTCGTAGCCGAGCTGCGGGTCCACCGGCCGCGAGCCGGTGCTGGTGCCGCCGGAGCCCACCGGATCGCCCAGGGCGGTCTGACAGAGCAGCGTGCCGTTGACCGGCCAGCAGACCTCCGGGCCGTTCGGCGCGATGAACGACACCCAGCCCAAGGACTCCTTCGGGTACTTCGGGCCGCTGTCGCTCTCGATGACGTGCGGCGCGCCGTTCGGCTCCGCCGTGACGCGCGCGGCGAAGAGCCCGCGGTCCCCGGTCAGCATCGAGCCGATCAGCCGGCGCATGCCGTCGCCCCACAGGTCGGCGTAGTTGATGTGGCCGAAGCGAGCGTCGAGGCCGTCGAAGCGCCAGAAGTTGAACGAGCGGTAGGACGCCTCCAGCATCGACTCGATGGCGAAGGTCTTCTCGTAGTACGAGCCTGCCTGGTTCAGGTAGTCGATGGTCCAGTAGCCCTGGCCGAACTGGAAGTCGTTCGACAGCGGCTTGCCGCCGAACGAGACGTCGCCGGCCTCCGACATGCTGGTGCCGTTCGGGATGTCGACCAGCGTCGGGTCGATCCCGGCCCCGCCGGACACGCCGCCGATCACGTCCTCCTCCGGCATGAGCGGGCTCTGCGGATCGCTGGCGTCGTCCGCGTAGTGCGGGCCGATGTGCGGACGGGTCATCACGCGCACGAAGTGGTCGAAGCCGAGGGCCGCGCCCACGCCCGTGTCGTAGAAGAAGCCGCCGTCACCGAAGTAGGCGCCCATGATGGTCGAGAGTGGGAGCCCCAGGTTCTTCGAGTACTCCTTGGCGTAGAAGCCGGCGATGTACGCGATGCCCTGGGTCAACGCGCTGATCTTCGCGTGGTAGCGGCTGAGCGCGCGCTGGTACGCGCCGTAGACCGTGAAGTTCACGCGGCCGTTGCGGAAGTTGTCGAACGGGTGGCGGTTCTCGTAGAGGTTCGAGTGGAACGTGAGCTCCTCGAACAGGTCGCCGCCGTTGTCGTGGCGATAGCTCGAGGGCGACCAGCCGTCCGCGTATTCGTCGGACTCGAAGCCATAGGGCATGCGCGGCCGGCCGTTCTCGTCACGCGCGCGCCGCGAGGTGAAGAAGCGCGGGTTGGTGCCGGTCTGGTCCGAGAGCTGGTCCGGCAGGAGGTCCGTGTAGGCCACGTAGTCCACCGGGATGCGCTCGCACTTGGTGCCCTTGACGATGCGGCCGTCGAAGACGGGGTCGTAGACGCCGTCCCTCTCGCTGTCCCAGTTGGCGGGGGGCGAGGTGTCCGCCGGCTGGCAGTTGCGGATGAACTTGAACCACTTGTTCCACTCCGAGTAGTGCATCAGCTCCTCGGCGTTGCTTCCCCAGTTGTCGTCGGGGCGAGCCACCACCTGACCGAGCAGGCCACCGGCGAAGTCCACCAGCCCGGCCACCTCGTTGCCGGCCGGAGTGCCTTCGATGACCACGTCACCGTCCTGGTTGCGGACCGTGGCGATCATGTTCGGGTCGTTCATCACGTCCACGACGTCGCCGTAGAACATGCGGGCGCCGGCGTAGTCGTAGACTCCCAGGCCCAGCATGTCCTGGGTCAGGTCGCCGGCGTAGTCCATGGTGGTCGTGTGCTGCCAGGTCCAGATGGAGTGGTCGTGCTCGTCGGCGGTGATCGGATCCCAGTAGCGGGGTCCGACGCAGGCTGCGCCGTCGTCGACGGCGTCGGTGCAGGGCTCGTTGACCTTGTCGTTGTCGGTGCGGAGCTGCCAGTACTGCGGGCGCCAGTTGAACTTGTCGTAGGAGCTGACGAAGTTGTGACGGAAGCCGACGGTGTGGCCCATCTCGTGGGCGATGACCGCGTAGTGCATGCGTGCCCGGAGGTAGTCCCACATCTTGTCGACGCGACCCTTGGTCTGACCCGGGCTCTCGTTCTCCGCCGCCGGGAACTTCGTCTTCATGATCTTCGCCAGCGCGGGGAGGCCGGTGGGCTCGGGAGCGCCGACGATGCACTGCCCCTTCTTGGCCAGGTGCATGTGGAGCTGCTGCTCGGCCTCGCGCAGCACATGGGAGCGCATGCCGCGGAGCGGGGAGGCCTGCTCGAGCACTGCGTCACCCACCGGCATGGAGGGGTCCACCCCCGCCATCTGCGTCCACATCGGGCCCATCAGCTGGGCTTCGATCTTGGTGCCCTTTGCCGCGTTGATGCGCTGGTCGAACTCGGCGCGCGCGGTGCCGCTGGCCTCCGGAGGCAGGCGGTTCCACCAGAGATCCGTCTTCATGTTCTCGCGTAGCTTGCGCGGGTCGAGGATGGCTTTCGCCTTCTTGACCGCCTTCGCATCGACGTTCTCCGGGCTCATGCCGTGGATGCCGGCCATGCGCTTGTTGATCTCGGCGCGGGTCATCTTCATGCCACCGGCGAGCTCGCGCGATGCCTTGCTGCCCTTGCCCAGATCGGACTCGATCCAGTTGCGGATGTAGGAGCCGCTCGAGATGTCGCTGCTCTTGAGCTCGCCGTTCATCCAGCGCAGCTGGTCGACGAAGCCCTGCGCGGCGGTGTCGGTGACGGCGTTGTAGACGTTGATGCCGGCGCTGATGGCCTCGCCGGTCAGCGGGTCGGCCAGCGTCGGGCCGTAGCCCCAGGGCGACTGGCTCTGGCGCGTCGGCCAGACGTTGACGTGGTGGTAGCGGATGTCGCCGGGACGGACCTTGGTGCCGACCTCGCCGCAGGCCGAGTCGTCCCCCTCGACCACCGGGTTGTGGCAGAGCACCACCATCGGCCGGATGCCAGCGTAGGTCTGTTCCATGTCGGCGACCTCTTCGGCCTGCTTCATTGGGAACTGGCCAGCGCAAGCCCCGGCGTCGCCCAGACCAGCGCTCTTGCCGTTCGTGCGCTTGCACTCGACGAGCCGGGCGGCCTGCACCGCGCCGCGGATGGCCATGTCCCACTCCTGGGTCGCCTTCCGGGTCCAGTCGAACATCAGGGTGTCGCCCTCCGGTCCCACCGTGTAGCGCCACACCACTGGACGCAGCTCGCGCTTGGCGTACGGGATGGTGCAGAGGCCCGTGAGGTCGTCGCAGCGCGAGCCGGGGTCGGCCGTCGCGCACTGGTCCTCGGTGCCGTCCTTGTCGGCGTCCGCGTGGGGGTCGAGCTTCGCCAGCCGCTGCTCGGGAGTGTTGCACTCCAGCGTGGTGTGGCTCTTCATCCAGATGTTGTAGCGCTGGGCGAAGCGCCGCCACTCGTTGTCGATGATGCCGTAGCGGTTGTCCCAACCCATGCGGTCCTGGGTGAAGATGCCGAACGAGTTCATGCGCGAGCCGTCCCAGTGCATGGGCTCGTAGTCGGTGTGGCCCTCTTCTCCGGGCTGCGCCACGCGCTTGAACGAGTAGCGGACGGTGACCTCGCTGTTCTCGCAGTTGCCCCAGGGAGCCGTCGCGCCGATCACGATGCTGCCGCGGTACAGGCAGGCGTTCAGCGTCTGGCCGAAGACGGTGACCATCTTGGGCTTCAGGTACAGCTTGTTCGTGATGTCGAAGTAGCCCTGCTTGCCGTCGAACACCGGGGCGTCGGGGTTGTTCGGATCGTCCACATAGTACTGCAAGCTCTCGGTATCGATGCTGTCGCCGAAGGCGCCCTGCGCCGAGATCGGGTCCCACCACATCGAGCTGGCGACCAGGTTCTGCGACCAGTCGACGCGGAAGTACTTGCGCTCGTACCAGGGCCGATCGCTCGAGTTCTCCTCGACGACGTTGAGCTCCTCGCCGGTAGTGGCGTTGTAGGCGCGCTTGATGTCGAAGTGCGACTCGATGCGCCAGGAGCCGATCACGCGGCCGTCGTTGGTCGTCTTGCTGCCGTGGCCGTCGGAGCCATCGATCTCCTCGTAGGTCAGGCGCGCGTTCAGCACGTCCTCGAGGATCTCCCACTTGACGCGCCGGAGGCCGCCGACCAGGCCCGGGAACACGCCCGCTTGATCCGCCCCGAGCGGGACGTCGGTGATGGTGGCCGCCGTGTAGAACTCCGGATCGTCCGTCGGAGTCTTCAGATCGGCACCGACGAAGAAGCTCTTCTCCAGAGCGTTCGCTTGCACCTTGTTGATCGGCTCACGCTCTTCCGCACAAGCGCCGGCTACCGCCACCAGCGCTCCGAGCACACCCATCTTCAGCCACTTGCTCGCGATCGACATCGCACTCCTCCCGAAAGCTCGAGGGTCCGTCCTAGCGACGTTCTCCGGCCTCTCTGCCCAAGCGAGCCCGAAGCCTCGAGCGGCCGGTAATCTACACCCAAGCCGGCGACTGGCCAGCGCGAAGTGGCCAGGCGGCCGGGTTCGCCCCGGCTGGAAAGCAGTCTGGCTGTACGCCCTGTTCCTAGGAGAATCGCCTGCGAATCCAGAGCAGCAACGCGCCGGCCAGCAGCACACCGGCCCCCACCGCCAGCTCGCCCCAGCGCGCGGCCCGGGCGACCAGCCAGACCGCGCCCAGGGCCAGAGGAGCCGGCCAGGCGTGCCGGAGCGAGAGCCCACGCTCGCCGGCGAGGGAGAGCTTCACCAGCGAAGCCAAGCTCATGCCGTATTGAGCGAGCACCGCCACGCTCGACAGGGCGAACAGCTGCATCAGTCGCCCGGAGAGCACGAACACCAGCACCAGCGCGACGGTGATCCAGAGCGCGCGCTGCGGCACGTGCCGGGCGTCTTCGTGCCCGATCCAGCTGCCGAGCCCGTCGGGGCGGCCGAGCGTCGCGAGGTAGCGCGGCGTCATCGCGAACATGCCGAAGGCGATGCCGAGTGCCGAGACGTTCGTGCCGAGCGCCACGGCGGAGGCCACGCGCGCGCCGCCGAGCTCCGAGCCCAGCGCGACCAGCGGCGCCTTGCTGGTCGCGAGCGCCGGCACCGCCGCCACGCACGCGGCGTGCAAGAGCACGTAGAGCGCCGCCGCGAGCATCAACGAGAGCACCGTCGCCGCGGGGATCGCGCGGGCGGCCCCGCGAGCATTGCCGGCCGGCACCGGCACGATCTCGAACCCCTGCGTCGCGAACACCACCACCAACGCCGCGCGCGCGAAGTCCGCGCCTGGCACGACGCTCGGCGTGGGCAGGTCCTTCGGCGCGGCGAAGAAGAGCGACGCGAGCAAGAGGAGCGGCACCAGCTTGAGCACGGTGATCCCGCTCCAGACCCAGGCGCTGGGTCGGAGGCCGCTGGCCGCAGTGCCGGCCAGCACCAGCACCGAGAGCGCAGCGAAGACGCGCTGACCGACGACGCCGTCGAAGCCTAGCAGCGGGCCGGCGTGCTGGCTCAAGCCGGCCATCACCGCCGAGGTGCTGAACAGCGCCGAGACGTACGCGACCCAGCCCACCGCGAAGCCCGTGCTCGGCCCGAACGCCGCCCGCGCCCAGACGTAGGGCCCGCCGTCTTCGGCGAAGCGGCTGCCGAGGGCCGCGTAGGCCAGCGCCACGGGCAACAGGCAGAGCGCGGTCAGCGCGTACACCCACACCCCCGCGGTCCCCGGCACCAAGCCCGCGACCTCCGCCGGCGTGAAGAAGATCCCGACGCCGACGATGCCGTTGACGCCCAAGGCGAGCAGGCTGCCGAAGCCGAGCGAGCGGCGCGCGGGGGCGGGGCTCTCGGACATGCCGGGCCCGGAGCCTCAGTGGAGCAGATCGACCAGGCGCTCGCGCACCAGCATCGTCGCGGCGTCGGCGGCGGAGCCGTCCTGGTAGCCGAAGCGGCTCTTCCAGCGCTCCACCGCCGCCCTCACCTCCACGCGCCGGCTCTCGTCGAGCCCGCTGCCTTCCTCGCGCAAGAGCACGACCACGTCGCGGGCGAGCTTCGCCACGGCGACGCGCCGTTCCGCGAAGACGGCGTCCTGCATCCGCTTGAGCTGCGGCGCGAACACGCGGCTGTTGTCGATGCTGTCGCCGGGGTGGTCGATGGCCCAGGCAGCGACGCGGCTGATCAACGAGTGCCGCAGGTCTTCCGGCTTGTCGGGGGAGCCGAGCAACGCCTCGACCTCGCCCATCAGACGCGGATCCGGGTCCTCGTACTGCCCGGTCAGAGGATTGCGTAGCTTCTCGCCCTTCACCCAGTAGCTCACCTGGGTGATGTAGCGGTCGAAGAGCTCGCGATAGCGGGTTTCGTCGACGAGCCCGCTCGACACGCGGAGCTCGTCCTCCAGCGTCTCGAGCAGGCGGTCGCGCAGCTCCTTTCTGAACTGCAGGTGGTCGTGGTAGCCGCCCGGCACCTTCTCTTCCTGGAGCCAGGCGTACTCGTTGGTGCGCTCGCACAGGCGGTCGAGCTCGTCGAGCACGGCGAACGGCGACAGGCAGTCGTAGAGGGGGTTCTGCGCCGCGTCGAGCAAGAGCGTACGCATTTCCCGCGGGCTCGCGCCGGTGGAGCCCTCGTAGATCGGGTAGGCGTCGCTCTCGTGGTAGATGTCGCAGATGGCGGAGCGCAGCAGCTTCGCGCTCTCCTCGTCCATGCGCGCGGGCGCGGTCCCCGTCGCGTAGAGATCGACCTTCTCGAGCGCGCTCAGCTCGCCGACCAGGTCGCGCACGGGCTTGTCGTAGCGGTCGACCGTGGGCCGGCGCATGCGCGTGAGCACCGCGAACATCGCGGCCATCCGCGTCGCATGCGGCGCCACGTGCTTCTTCACCTGCGGCGCGATCTGCGCGTCGTAGATCTTCTGCTCCTCGACCCAGCTCCGGAGGTACGGGACCTTGATCAGCTCGAGGCGCCCGCGGAAGCTCTCGAACTCCGGGTGCTCCCGGAAGGCAGCCAGGTGGAGCTCGTTGCCGCTCGCGAGCATCACGCAGTTGACCTGCACGTTCTGCGAGCGCAGCGCGACTTCGCCCGTCTCCGCCGTGATTTGCAGGTACTTGAAGGCATCGAGGGGCCGCTTCAGGATGTCCGAGAATTCGAGCATGCCGCCGGCGGCCTCGATCAGCTCGCCGAAGGCCTCGAACAGCGTCACCGCCTGCAGCGCCGAGGGCAACGCGGAGAGCGATCGGTCGGCGGTCACCTGGCGCTCGCCGGCGTCCACCGAGAGCTGCGGACCCAAGGTGACCGCGCCGACGCGATAGCGCTGGGAGATGAAGTAGCGCTCGACCTGCACGTGCCTGAGTACTTCCTCCAGCGAGCCATCGTAGCTGGAGAGCAGCGCCTCGTAGACCTGCTTGCTCTTGTGGGAGAGGTTTCCCCGCGCGATCCAGTTCGGCGGCGGCTCCTTGGCGCCGGCGTCGCGGTAGAGGCGCTCGAGCAACGCACCGCGTGCCTCCTCCGGCAGGAGGAACAGCGGGTGATCGCGCACCTCGACGATCAAGCGAGCGTCGATCTGATCCTCGGGCAGGTGGGCGTAGCTGCCGTCCCCGGTGATCACCGCCGAACGCTTGCCACCGAAGCCGATGGCCCCTTTCAGCTCGCGTTGACTGGGAAAGACCCAGTGGAAGCGGTAGAGCGCGCCGGCGGGCAAGGACGAGTAGTGCTCGAGGGCGCGCATGATGCAGGCCGCCGCGGTGCTCTTCGCCGAGCCGTTCGGACCGTGCGTGAGCAGGATGCGGTTGGGGCGACCCTCGCGGACGAAGTTGTTGAGCGCGCGGAACAGCTCGCCCTGGAGCGCTTCCTGGCCAACCAGCGCGTCACGACCGGACGCGTCGTCCTCGAAGGGCTGGTCGAACAGGACGAAGCGCGTCTCCACGCCCCAGGGATGCTCCACGGCTTGCTTGCCATAGTGCTCGAACATGTCGCGCATGTAGCGCGCCGCGTCGCGGGAGTGGGCGAGCGGGTCGGAGGCGAACAGCTCCAGGTACTCCTGGAACGAGAGCACGCGCCTCTCTTGCTCGAAGCCTCGCTGGACTTGCTCCGCGATCTGCCTGAGCTCGTCGAGGATGCGCTTGTCGCCCATCCCCCTACTTCTACTTCACATCCACATCGACCGCGAGCGCACGCTTCTCGATCAAGCACTTGTCGTCGGTGCAGACCGAGAAGTGGAACACCCCCTTGATCTGCTTCTTGCCCTTTTCGGCGGTGAAGGCCACGGGCATGGTCACCTTCATGTTCTCGATCTTGGCCTGGTCCTTCTTGACGATGGCCGAGGGATAGGTGACGCCGGCCGTCTCCGCGGTCTTGAACTTGTAGGGGTACTTGTCGTTGGCGTGGAACGGGGCCTTGGCCTCGAGCACGATCTCGACTGAGCCCTGCTGTCCGGCTTTGTAGTCGCCGCCGCCCTTCATCTCGAGCTTGAAGGTCTCCTCGGAGTAGGACCCTTTGGCCGCCGCGAGATCGACGGCCGCGCCCTCACCCTCCTCCGCGCCTTCCGGCTTGGCGACGGCGGGCTCGGCGCCGGCCTTGTCGCCCGCACCCACCGCCGCGGGGGTCACCTCCGTGGGTGTGCCCTGGCTCGGCGGCTTCGGCTGCTCCGCGCTCGGGGTCGCTTCTTTGCTGCAGCCGAACGCGACCAGGGTCGCGCCGAGGAGGAGCGCCGCCCAGCGCCCAGTGTAGGTGGAGATGGGAGACAACCGATGAGTCATGGACACTCTCGATACCACACGGTCAAAACCGGGGCCATACGCGCTCGCAGCCAGCATGTGAGCTTGATACGCGCGAGCCGCGCGGGAGGTTCCCGCGGGCGTCAGCGGAACAGCACGACCACGATGACGACCCCGAGGAGAAGCGCGATCCCCCCCACGGCGAAGGCCAGGAGCAGACCGAAGTTGCCCGACTTCGGCACACCCATGGGAACCAGGTCGTCCGGGTAGGCCCCGTATTGCCCGACAGGACCCGGGGGCGCCGGGTGGGCCGCGCCAGGGGCGGCGCCGAACGCCTCGCTCTCGCCGAAGAAGTTGTCGGCGACGTCGGGCGCCGGCACGCCCGCTGCTTGCATCATCTGGGGCAGCTTGTCGCGCACGATCGCGCCGAGCTGCTCCTGGGGCACCGTCGCCCACTCACGGTGCGATCCCTCCAGGCCGAAGGCGTGCCCGAGCGCGTCCGCGAGGGCGCCGATGGAGGGGATGCGCATCGACGGGTTCTTCTTGAACGCGTGCACCATCACGCGGTCCACCGTCGGCGGCATGGGGTTCGGCTTGCCCTGCGCCGCGATGCTCGGCGCGGTCGGCTCCTTGGTCAGGATCTCGAGCAGGATGCTCGGCCCGTTGTTGCCCTTGAACGGCACCGTCCCCACCAGACACTCGTAGGAGATCGCGGCCAGCGCCCAGACGTCCGCGCGGTGGTCCAGCGTCTCCAGGCCCTGGGCTTGCTCCGGAGCCATGTAATACGGAGACCCGATGGTGGTGCCCATCACGGTGAGCTTCTTGGCCGGATCGCTCTTGTCCTTCACCGAGCCGAAATCGAGGATCTTGACGATGTCGCCCTCGCGGGTCTGACACAAGAACACGTTGTCCGGCTTCAGATCCCGGTGAACCAGCTTCTTGGCGTGCGCCTCGTCGAGCGCCAGCGCGATCTGGCTCACCATGCGGATCACGCGCTCCGGCGGCAGCACGCTCTCGCGCTTGAGCGTGGCCCGGAGCTCCTCGCCGTAGAGGAACTCCATCACCAGCGCGTAGCTGCCGTCGTGCGTCGGCTGGAAGTCGGTCACCTCCACGATGTGGTTGTGCGGGAGCTGCTTGCTGACCTCGAACTCACGCTTGAAGCGCTCGAGCGACACGTTGTCCGTGGCCACGTCCGGGTGCAGGATCTTGAGCGCGACGTTGCGCTTGTCGACCATGTCGAGCGCTTCGTACACGCGCCCCATGCCGCCGTCGGCGACGACCCGCCGCACCTGATAGCGGTTGCACATCACCTGGCCGATACGCGCGTCGCCGTCCGCGGACGCGATCGGGGCCTGGGTGGCGCTGACCAGCTCGCGACCGTCGACGGGGCAGAAGCCGGCGTCGTCCGGGTAGAGCCGGGCACATTCGGCACAAGCCTTCACGACCGGTCTGGCCCCTCTCCCTCGCGTGGCGCCACGACGCTCACGGACCCGTGGAAGGGCCTTCCTCCGATTGGGACGCTTCCCCCGGCGGCACGTCGATCCGGAAGTAAAGGATGCGGTTGCAGCTGGGGCACTGCCCGAACTCCTCGTTGCGGCGCAGCTGCTGGTACAGCATCGGGGGCAAGCGCATGTGGCACTCGCTACAGGTGCCGTCCGTGGTGAACGCCAGCGCCGTCCCACGCCGCTTTCGCACCAGCTCGTAGCGCCGGTAGAGCGCCGGCTGGATCCGGGCCACGATGTCCTTGCGCGAGGTCTCCTTGCTGGAAGCGCTGCTCTGGACCTCGCCCAGGCGGCTCGTGGTCTCGCCCTCGGTCTCGCCCAGCTCGCTCGAGATCTTGTCGCGGTCGGCCGTGGTGGACTCGATGCCCTGCCGTGCCTGATCTGCCAGGCCGTTCACGCGCTCGATCTCGATCTCGCGGTCACGGTACAGCTTGCGCAGCTCCTCGACCTCGCGCTGCGCGGCGTTTGCCTCTCGCTCGGTCCGGCAGCGTGCGAGCTTCTCCCTCGATTTCTCGATCTGGTTGCTCATCTGCCTGAGCTCCAGCATGAGCTCGTTGCGCATCTTTTCCATGTCCTCGACGCTCTGGCGATCGCGCACCAGCTTGGCGTCGAGCTCCTGGAGCGCCTGCCGCTTCTTGTCGAGCGCCTCGCGCTCTCGGCTGAGCTGTTCTTGGAGGTCCTTGATCTCCGAATCCAGTGCCGAGAGGCTTTCGAGCGCGTCGATTTGGGATTGCAGTTTCACGGCCGAACACGGCTCCTTGTCACTAAGCATCCCCCCGAGGACGAGTGTGGGCCCACCTGGGTTCGAACCAGGAACTGCCCGGTTATGAGCCGGGGGCTCTGACCGATTGAGCTATGGGCCCGGCTAGTCGGAAGAGGAGCGCACCTTCGGCCCGAGGTCTTCGACAGGGAAGGAACGCGGGCCCATGCAAGCTCCACGCCCGGAAACCTAGTCGAACGGCCCGGGTGGGGCAACAGCGGGAACGATCCCGGAGATTCTCGCGCGAAAGCTGCTCGACTCGCGCACTTCCACGCGGCGATGAGACCCGCCACGGGAGCCTTTCGTCGACGTCACCCGCGAAGAGTGACCTGGCTCCCGCCGGGCGAGGAGGCGTCCGCCGGCTGATTCGCCGCTCCTGACGATCGAGAGACGATCATGGCAAGACTGGCTGAGTCGAGCCCTTGGGATCCGCGCAGCAGCGGAAACCCACCTGATAGAAGCGGAACCAGCGGTTGTGCGAGTTGGTGACCGGGCGGCAGCGCGCACGGATCGGCCCCCAGTAGCCCCCTTTCAGGCTGGAGACGTCCTCGTCCTTGTCCAGCTTGGGGTCCTCGTTCACGACCCACTCGTCCACGTTCCCGGTCATGTCGTGCACGCCGAACGGGCTCACGCACCCG